>DATJSQ010000235.1:0-22716 GCA_035503995.1 Verrucomicrobiia bacterium
CAATCGGGCTTTCCGCCATGTCGGATGAATACGCAGCCCATCCGGGTAAGTTCCTGGATGAGTTCGACGCGCTTCACGCGATTTGCAGTCCGCCACTTTGCGAACTGAAGGAATCACGCCGCTCGACAAGTCTTTGAGCAAGTCACGCAGGTGTTCCTCCAAGTCAGCCAGCGATTCGCCCTGGGTCAGGTAATCGGGATATTCTTCCAGATAACCGAGCCATGCGTCACCGTCCTGCCAATACACATAACGTATGCGTTGCATGAATAACTGTTACACCCGCGCGCCGTTTCCGTAAAGCGTGGATTCAACCTGGCGCAGCAAGTCCCCACTTGCTTCGCCCGCGATGAGCATGAAGGATTTCGGGTTCAAACTTTTTGACTGTGAATCTGCCGGGTAATTTCAAACGCCAAATCCAGGGCGCGCTTGGCGGATTCGCCGCTGACCAAGGGCGTTCGTCGTTCGCGAATGCAATTCACGAAATGTTCCAGTTCGAGCTTGAGCGGTTCGTCTTTGGCAATGGGCACCGGCTCGCGGACAACTTTTTTTCCGGCGAATTCGCTGACGATGGCCGAACCTTTGCCCACGCCAAGCTTTGCGGCCAGCACCTTTTTCAGCAGCGGCGTCTCCTGCTCGTCCTCGCGGGCGACCCGGTAAATAAAACCCTCCTGCGCGCGGTAATCGAGTGAGACATAGCTGGGCGTGGTCGAGCCGCCGCTAAAGACCCGGATCTTCCGCATCCGCTCGGGGCTGACGCGACTGACGGTGAGGTTCGCGACGCAGCCATTGGCGAAGCGCAGCCGCGCGTTGGCGATGTCCTCGCTTTTGCTCAAAACCGCAATGCCGACGGCGTCCACGCTGGTGACCGGCGACTTCACGAACGCAAGCACCACGTCGAGATCATGAATCATCAAATCGAGCACCACGCCGATGTCGGTGGAGCGGGAAGGGTAGGGTGAGAGGCGGTGGCATTCGATGAACCGCGGTTCCGGCGCCGCCGTCTGGAGAAATGTAAAAACGGGATTGAACCGCTCGACGTGGCCGACCTGCAGGACACAATTATTGCGCAGCGCAATTTCAATCAGTTTGGCGGCCTGCGCGGTATCGTCGGTCATTGGTTTCTCGACGAGAAGATGTTTGCCTTGCGCGAGCAGGTCTTTCGCGATGTCAAAATGGGTGGCCGTCGGCGTGACGATGTTCAGCGCGTCGGAATCGGCGCACGCCTCGGCGATGGAATTAAAAATTCTCGCCTCGAACTTCGCGCCGATCCTTTTTGCGGTATCGGAATTGGCATCAAAAATTCCCGCGAAGCGGACTTGTCCGGTTTTTTGGAGTTCAGAATAAATGCGCGCGTGATGTTGTCCGAGTGAGCCAACGCCGAGGACGGCGACACGAATATTGGAATCTGAATCAGCCACGGACGCAGTTTGCCAGCGGGAAATGAAAATAAAAACTGAAAATGTTGCTCGAATCAGTTTTTGACAACCAGGAATGGGCGAGATACACAAAACAGATTTCAGGGTGCGGAGGGAAACAAAGTGCGGAGTCCGGCCGATTTGAATTCTCACCGCCAAGGCGCAAAATCCCGGGGAAATCTCTCCGTTCAGGTCCGTCTGCGCTGAGCGCTCACCAACCCGCTTGCCGTCGTGGGAGTGCGGCGGCAACCCCGAAGGCTTTCGGGAGACGCCGCTTTGGGGAAGGCCCGGGAAGTTTGGGGAGACCTTGAGATGCGGAAGGGGGTCCCAGCTCGAAAGCGGTGTCAGCCCCATTCCCCGCCAGCCACCGCACTCCACGACGCTATCGCGCTTAACGGAGCATTTCGACGCGACAAGGGAGAGGGAAGGCGGCATGAGGATGTTGCGCGGAGTTTTCACTTTCAACTTTCAACTTTCAGCGATTAAACTGCCGCCGTGCAGGTTTTGGTTTTGAATTACATCCTGATGGCAGTCGGGGCCTATCTGCTTGGCTCGATTCCAACGGGCTTTCTCATTGCCCGTTCGAGGGGGATTGACATTCGCGGCGTCGGCAGCGGGAACATTGGCGCGACCAACGTTTTTCGCATTGTCGGCAAGGCGTCGGGAATTTTCGTATTGCTGATGGATGTATTGAAAGGTTTTGTCGCCTGCGCGTTTCTTTGTCCGCTCATTTTCAATTGGCTGGCGCCACATTATTCCGACTTTTACCAGAATTTTCGGCAAATTCCGGAGGCGGTCCAAATTCGATTCCAAGTGGTCGCGGGCATTTCCGCCATCGTCGGTCACAATTTCAGTTGCTGGCTGAAGTTCAGGGGCGGCAAAGGCGTCGCGACGAGTGCCGGGGTTTTTCTAGCATTGACGCCCGCGGCCACAGCCGTGGCGCTGGGGGTTTGGATTGTTGTGCTCGCGTTGACCCGATATGTGTCTGTGGCCTCGATATCGGCGGCCGTGGCGTTGCCGGCGGCCACCTGCGTATTTGCGCGCGTGCTTCACGGCGGTGAGAAAACGCAGGGCGATTTAATTTTGCAGATAGTGACGATTGCCGCCGGCTTAATGGTCATTATCAAGCACCGGAGTAATATCCAACGGCTGCGATCGGGAACGGAAAAACAAATCACTTTCAAAAGCACGGAGGCCGCCAAATGAAAGTTTCCATGTTGGGCGCGGGCGCGTGGGGAACGGCTTTGGCGAAAGTGCTGCAAGAAAACGGCAACGCCGTTACACTTTGGGACATCAATGAAGAACTGTTGCGCGAAATCCAAATCGGTCGAAATGAAAGGTATCTGCCCGGGGTCAAGCTGCCCACTGATTGGAAAGCGGAGGCGGATTTCGCGAAGGCGACTGGCGGCGCGGAATGCATTGTCCTGGCGATTCCGTCTCAAAGTTTCCGGGAGGTGGCGGCCAGATTGAAAAACAGCCCGGCGACATTCGTCAGCGTAACCAAGGGCATCGAATATGAGACGGGCGAGACGATGAGCCGGATTTTGCGCGAACATGCCCCGGCCAACCGCATTGCGGCGCTGTCCGGCCCGAGTTTTGCGCGCGAAGTGGCGATGGGGATTCCCACCACGGTCGTTTGCGCGAGCGAAAGCGAGGGGACGGCACGCACCGTGCAAGGGCTTTTTCATCGGCCGGAATTCCGGATTTACCGGAGCACGGACATCCTGGGCGTGGAATACGGCGGCGCCTTGAAGAACATCGTCGCCATTGCCGCGGGGGTGAGCGACGGTCTGGGCTTCGGCGACAACACGAAGGCCGGATTGGTGACGCGGGCGCTCTCGGAATTGCGGCGACTGGGCGTGGCGTGCGGGGCGCAGGCGGAAACGTTTTCCGGGTTGAGCGGGCTGGGCGATTTGATGCTGACGTGTTTTTCGAGCCAAAGCCGCAACCGCGATTTGGGCGAACGCATTGGGCGAGGGGAAGGCGTTGAAGCCATCCAGGCCTCGCATCCGAAATTGGCGGAGGGGTATCCGACGGCGCGTTCGGCGCATCGGTTGGCCCGGGAGAAGGGCGTGGCGGCGCCAATCATTGACGAGGTTTTCAAGATGCTTTATGAGGGGAAAAATCCGAAGCAGGCGGTGCGTGATTTGGTATCGCGGGAATTCAAGGCGGAAGACTGATATTAACGCGGAACGCGGAGCACAGAAAGACTTGACACGAATTGGCGCGAAGGGACCGGTCTTCGCGCCGAGGCTACGACCCGGCACGCCGGTCTTCGCTCAGAGGCTACGACCCGACACGCGCGAATTTGACAAAACATTAACCACGGATGGGCACGGATGATTGGCCGCAAAAATGCACAGAACACACGGAATTTAACCGCAGATGACATGGATGACCGCAGATGACGGAGGCTGTGGAGTCAGAGCAGGCCAAACAGAGATAATTTGTTGAAGATCGGAATCGGTGTGTCCTTGGAACGGCGAGAATGCGGGCTTGCACCAGTGGCGAGGCAACAGGCGGCAACGCCTTCAAGAAAACCGCGCCGCCGGAAATGAGGCAAAACGAACCATACTATGGGTTGACCCGAATGGCGCTTAAATAGTTTATAAAACATTGTTGTCCAATTGTTTGCGTCGGTGAGTATCAGCAAGGGAATCAAAGAGAATACGGCGAGATATCTTCTCCATTTTGATGAGTGTCTTTGCGAGCTTGCGGCGGTTCTCAATGGCTTTGCTCAGACCGTGAAACTGTTCCGGGCTGAGTGCGACGGTGATAGTTTTTTGGGCAACCTTTCGGGTCCACTGGTAGCCCGAACGGGGAGGGTGCAGGGTTGAGCGATCCAGAACCGAACCTTGGGAGATATAGCCGATAGAACCCAGGCTGCTGGAGAGCCGTTTGTATTCACGCCGCAGGGAATCAAGTTTTTCTTTATTGCTCATGGTTCATTTTAGGCTGGCTGTCAAGCCTGTGACAAGTATATATACTTGTCATGCTTGCAACCCCCTTCTTTCCGGCCTGGCGCCCGCGCCTGGCCCCAATGGGCCAGCGCTTCCAACAATTGCGCCGGCAAAGCCTCTTGCATCTCGACCTCCTGTTTGGTTCGCTCCTGCCTTCCTGGCTTTTAGCTCAGGCCGACGAGGGTCCCAATAGTCGCGAGCAAATCTATTCGGTTCGCCGAACGTTCTTCGGCTTCCTCTATCAAGTGCTCAATCCCGATTGCCCTTGCCGCCAGGTCGTTCGGCAAATCCAGTCGCTCTTTGCGCTCATTAGCTCCCGAAAAGTCAGCGACGATACCGGCGCCTATTGTCTGGCTCGGGCGCGCCTCCCTTTGGACATCCTTAGCCGCTTACGCTGTGCGGTGGCGGCGCACGCCAGCAAAGCCGAGGAACTCTGGAACGGCCTGCGCGTTAAAGTGCTCGATGGCACCGCGGTGAGCATGCCCGATACTCCAAAAAACCAGCGCGCCTATCCCCAATCGGACGAACAAAAGCCCGGCTGCGGCTTTCCCTTCATGAAGATCGTCGGTATTTTCAGCCTTTCCACCGGCGTGTTGCTCGACTACGCACGGGGCAATAAACATCAGCATGAGTTAAGCCTGCTCCACCGCCTGCTGGATACTTTCAAAGCGGGAGACCTGGCTTTGGCAGATCGCGGATTCAGTTGTTACACCTTGCTAGCACTGTTGTGGCGCAAGGACGTTCCTGCACTGATGCGGCTGCACCACGCACGCAACGCCGATTTGCGCCAGGGCAAACGCTTGGGCAAAAACGACCGACTGATCCTCTGGCACAAGCCGAAAAATTGGGGGCGACGGAACATTCCCACGAGACTGTGGAAGTGCATAGCCGCTGAGCTGCCTGTAAGGGTTCTGCGCTATAGCCTGCGCCGCCCGGGGTATCGGACTCGCTCGGTCACTTTGGTCACCACGCTCCTGGATCTGGAACGTTACCCAGCCGAGCAACTGGCTTTGCTCTACGCCAGACGCTGGCAAATTGAACTGTGGTTTCGAGATTTGAAAACCTCCATGGGCATGGATGTCCTCCGTTGTCAAAGTCCCAAAATGATCCACAAGGAACTCGAGATGTTCTTCATCGCCTACAACCTCATCCGCTGCCTGATGCTCCAGGCCAGCCGGGACTATCAGGCGGATATTCAACGCCTTAGTTTCAAGGGAACCGTGGATAGCACCCGCCAATTCGCTGCTGCGCTGGCTCAGGCGCGCTCCCGGAAAAAACAAAACCAACTTATTTCCGATCTCCTCCGGATCATCGCAGCCGACCTAGTCCCGGATCGGCCAAATCGCCGGGAACCGCGAGCGGTAAAACGCCGCCCCAACCCGTGCGCCTATCTGACAAAGCCGCGCCACAAATTCAAAGACGCACAACATCGTAACCGCTATTGGAAAAGCAAACCCCGAAAATTAAGGACCTAATTTAAGCGCCATTCTGGGTTGACACTTTTTTCGAGTGGGTCGTTATCTCTCGCGCCAAACGTATTGCAGGCTGGATTTGCATTCCTTAATATCCGAACGGATGGTTCGTTGAACAATAGTTAGCCAAAGTGAATATGGCCCAGATCATCATCTACTCGCTCCGTCAAAATCTTGCCGGCAGGAAAAAGGCCATTTCTGATGCGCTGCATGCTTGCGTTACCGCATCCCTGGGTTTACCGGCCGACAAGCGGTTTCACAGGTTTATTGCGCTCGAAGAGGAAGATTTCCTGCATCCGTCGGATCGCAGTCCCCGCTACACCATAATTGAGATCAGCATGTTTGAGGGGCGCACGAAAGAGACGAAGAAGGAATTGATTCGTCTTATCTTTCGCAGATTCGAGGAAGAACTGGGCATCCCCCCGCAGGATGTCGAGATTACGATTCACGAGAGTCCCAAAGAAAATTGGGGTATTCGGGGAAAGCCCGGTGATGAACTGACTCTGTCTTACAAAGTCGAGAAATGAAATGGATAATCGCAGATGGCCACGAGTGACTTTTACGACACACTGGCTCCTTACTACCACTTGATCTACGCGGATTGGGAGGTGAGCATCGGAAGGCAGAGCCGCGCCCTCGATGGCATCATTCGTTCGACAGGGGGTCCGCAGCCGCACTCCGTACTCGACGCGTCTTGTGGCATCGGCACGCAGAGCATCGGCCTGGCCCAACTCGGGTACGAGGTTACTGCCTCCGACGTCTCCCCGTCAGCAGTGGAGCGCGCGCAACGCGAGGCCAGCCAGCGGGGACTTTCCATCCAGTGCGGCGTCGCCGACATGCGGGTCGTCCATGCACACCACCGGCGTTTGTTTGACGTTCTAATCGCTTGCGATAACTCGATTCCGCATCTTCTCTCTAACGCGGACATCCTTGCGGCCTTCGAGGAGTTTCATCGTTGCCTTGCGCCCGGCGGTCTGTGCCTCATCTCGGTGCGCGATTACGCCACTGTGGACATGAACGCCCAGGTACAGGTCCACCCATACGGGGTGCGCCAGGTGGGCGGAACGCGTTACGTGCTGCTTCAGGTGTGGGAGCTTCATGCACCGCTTTACGACACCACGTTTTATGTGATCGAGCATCGCGAGGGGGCACAGCCAGTGACGCACGCAAGCCAGGCGACCTACTACGCCGTGCCGATTACCACGCTCATGCGCCTCATGGAGCAGGCCGGGTTTTATGAAGTGCGTCGCATTGACGGCGAATTTTTCCAACCAGTTCTCGTTGGGTGCAAGCGCCACGAACCCGCCCAAGGTGGTGCGGCGAACGAGCGCCCGCACTTGTGAACGAATTGAAAAGCCCCTTGTTTGCACCCAGAAACCTGACATTAATTAATATGACAATATCATTGACTGGGGCAGGAATTCTTACGCGAATTGGCGCGAACTGACGCGAATAAATGGCAGCAAAAATGCGCAGAACGCACAAAGGAAAAGCGGGGACTTGATACGAATATCACGAATTAACGCTGATTATCTCCAGCACAGAAAAGGGCGACGAGTTCGAACATTTCGTTTTTGTAAATCAAGTCAGTCGTTTTTAAAATTGGCGTCCGTTTGCGCCAATTCGCGTCAAGTCTTTCTGCGTCCCGAACGCTGCGGTCATTTCATCGCGGTTTTAATCAACTTCAGCAGGTCCTCATGGCTCTTCACAGCCTTGAATTGCGGGAATTCCCGTTTCACATTTTCGGGCGCGTGGATGAGAAAACCGACGTTGGCTTCGAGCAACATGCCGGTGTCGTTGTAGGAATCGCCCGCGGCAATGACGTGATAATTCAATTGCCGCAATGCCGCCACCGTCTTGCGCTTTTGGTCGGTGATGCGCAATTTGTAATCCATGATGCGGTCGTTCTCGATGACGAGATTGTGGCAAAACAACGTCGGCCAGTCGAGTTGGCGGAGCAGGGGAGCGGCGAATTGTTCAAAGGTGTCCGAAAGGATAATCACCTGCGTCATCGAGCGCAGTTCATCCAGAAATTCCTTCGCCCCGGCCAACGGCTTCAGCGAGCCGATGACGGCCTGAATGTCGGACAATGTCAGGTGGTGCCGGTCCAAAAGCGCCAGCCGTCCGCGCATGAGCATGTCGTAATCGGGTTCGTCGCGCGTGGTGAGGCGCAATCCGGGAATTTTCGTTTTTTCGGAGACGGCGATCCAGATTTCCGGCGTCAATACGCCTTCCATGTCCAAGGTGACAATAGATTGTTGCACACGCGGATTTTTCCAAAATCCGGTCACGGTGTCGAGCGGTTCGGGAGTGAGCCAAATTGCGAGGTTACGCGAAAAAGCTTTGACGCGAATTGGGGCGAATTAACGCTGATTATCTTCGGAACAGAAAAAGCCGCAACGCGGAAAAACATTTTAACCACGGATGAATCCGCCTTCGCCTGGCCTACGGCGGACAGGCACGGATTCTTTGGCCGCAAAAATGCACGGAAAGCACAAAAGAAAGGCGGGGACTTGACACGAATTATCGCGAATTAACGCTAAATATTTCCAGCAAAAAAAGCCTCACCGAAACCGGATAAACCAGGATTTTGGCGTTGCATAAGAACTGAAGAAATCCGTTCTCCAGATTTTGCTCAAATCGGGTGGTAATGCAAAATCCGGGTTTCAACGGTTTCTTCGCCTCATCGCGCCCGCCGCGCCCGAAAGCCGTAAAAAACGGCTGGATTTGGTGGTCAATAAAGACTCGTCACCTCGTCTCCTACAACCAAATGCACGCTACCGGCGGTTCGGTGGGGCATTGGTGGCTTGTAAGAGGTCCAACTGCTCGCGCGCCTCGGGGAAATCTGGTTGGTCGGCCAGGGCGGCTTTGAACGAGCCGGCTGCCTGGGCCGGCGCGCCGTGTTGCGCCAGAAAAACGCCAAAGTCAAATTGCATCACTGGATTGTGCGGATCCAGGCGTGCGGCGGCGGCCAGGTGGTTGGATGCTTCCGCCGGTTGGCCCTGTTCCACATCCAGGAGTCCCAGATCAAATTGTGCCATGGGATAATCCGGCTCCAGCCTTACGGCCTCATTATAAAATGCCGCGGCGGCGTTGGTCTGGCCGATGTTGTCCAGGGATTTGCCGAGGCAATCATCGGCGGCATAATTGTCCGTGGTCACCTGGACGGTGTGCGCGAAGATCGTCAGGCTGTTTTTCCAATAAGTCAGTTGGATAGACGTGACGGCCAGGCAACCGGCCAGCGCCAAGCCGGCGGCGACGCGCAGGAACTTTTTTCGGTCCGGCCAGCGTTCAAACAAATCGTTGGCGCCCCAGGCGACCAGGACAAAAATTCCAATGGAGGGCAGATAGGAATAGCGGTCGGCCATGGACTGCACACCCACCTGCACGATTCCAATCGTTGGCACCAGGGTCCCCAAAAACCACAGCCAGCCCATCAGCAAATATGGGAATCGTCTCGCCTGCGAGATAAAGATTGCTGTCAGCAGCGCCAATACAATGGCAACGGCGATGACGGCGCCAAGCGGCCATGAATGCGGATATGGATAAATCAGGGCCAGATCGGTCGGCCAAAAAGTCTTGGAGATGTAGCGAACACAGGACATTGCGGCATTTTCCAGCCGGAAAGGGAAGCCCAGCGATGCGGTTGACCAACGCGCCCCGTTTTGGGCGCGCATGGTGATGATGCATGAGGCGATGGTCAGCGCAAAAAACGGGATTTTTTCAAGAAGCAATTTACCCAAATTGCGAATGTGGAACCATGAACCGTGGAGGTCAAACCGTCTCAACGGCCAGAAATCCAGCAATAACAGCACGAATGGCAGCGTCACCACCATCGGCTTGGACATCAAACCGCAGGCGAAGAAAAGAAGGGCCAGCCAATAGGACGGTGAAGTCAGGGGCCGGAAAGAGTTGTGAGGGCGCGGCTCTGAAGGGGGCGGGGTATTGGAGTTGTCGCGGCCCGAAGGCGGGAGGATGCGGGAGTTCGCGGCATATTTTACATAGGCCAGGAGCGAGAGCATCCAGAAGAATGCGCTCAAAACGTCCTTGCGTTCCGACGCCCAGGCGACTGATTCCACGTGCAGGGGATGCCACGCAAAAGCCGCGGCCACAAATGCACTCCGCCAAATGGCGCCGGTCATGTTTTTCAGCAGCAAAAAAAGCAGGAGGACGTTGGCGGTGTGAAAAAGCAGGTTCATCAAGTGATGGCCGGCGGGATGCAGATCGAAAAACTGGCAATCTATCATGTGCGAAATCCAGGTCAGCGGATGCCAGTTGGCGGCGTTGCTGCTGGTGAAGGCCCAGACAACTCCGTTCCAGGTCAGGCCATGGTTCACGTGCGCGTTGCCGAGGATATAATCCGGATCGTCGTAATTGATGAAGTTGTCCCGCAACATGGGCAAATAAACCAGGACCGTCACGACAGCAAGCCCCAGGCAGATGGTTGTTGCGGGTCGCTTGCGGATAAAATCGGCGAGGCTCATCGCGGATCAAAACGCCACCATTTGGCGGCGGCGGTTTGAGAATTGGCAGGCTTCCGTATAGCCGACGCTCCGCGCCAACTGAATGGCGTCGGCAAAATTCATCCCAACTTCCCGTGGCACGTGCGCATCCGAGCCGAAGGTGATCGGGACATTTTTTTGAAAAGCGGCTTCGAGGATTTGGCGGCTGGGATAAATTTCACTGCAATCCTTTCGCAAGCCAGCGGTGTTTAGTTCAATCGCGCAGCCGGATTTTTTCGCGGCGTCCAAGAACTTTTCGAACAGTGGCGCGTAAATCTCCGGTGGACGGTGGCCGAACTTTTTTGGCAAATCGGCATGGCCGATGATTTCGAACAAGTTCGATTCGGCCGCCATGGTCAGGCGCTCGAAGTAGCACCTCCACACTTCGGCGGCGTCGCGTTGGTTCCATTCCGAAAGTTTTTGCGGATCGTCAACGGCCCAGGAATCCGAGACGTAATGGACCGAACCGATGAAATAATCCCAGGGATGCAGCGCGGCGAGTTCACGTATCCAATTTTCGTGGCCCGGAAGATAATCCACCTCCAATGCGAGGCGGATGGTCAATTGGGGGAACTGTTTTTGGGTGGCGCGGACGTTGGCGACGTACGTGTCCAGTTGTGAAAGATCCATGCGCCAGCCGTCGAAATTGTCCTGGCGCATGGGTGAATGGTCTGAAAAGCCGATTTCTGTGAGGCCGATTTCGAGGGCGTGGCGGGCGTATTCCTGCGGCTCGCCAACGGCGTGGCGGCAGAGGGGCGTATGCATGTGGTAATCGAAAGCCATGAGGCAGTTTCAGGATTCAGGTTTCAAGATTCAAGCGAAACATCATGCGTTCCGGCATTGAGATGCAGGGGTATTTCCAATATGCAGTTCCAGATACTCCGTGTCTGGCTAATATCCAGTGACGCTCCGCGACAAGCCAGTTGCGCGTGGGCGTTTTACCCATTGTAAACGTCGAGGAACCAAATTTTCCTTGAATTGGGTCGTGGGGCTTACGAATCGCCAGCTGCGAAAATCGCAACCAAAGTCCGATGGTCAAATGATTGCGCTCAGACCTTCAAACATACAGCACGTGCTGCAATTCGCGGACTAGAACCCCCGTTGCCGGGTAGCGGCGATCCGGCTCGCGTTCCAGGCATTTAAGCACAATTTTTTCCAACAGCGGCGGAACTTCCGGGTTATGCTCGCGAAGCGGCGTGGGATTATTCGGTTCCAACTGCGAGGCGAGGATATCCGCCGGCGTGTTGCCGGGAAACGGTTTCTGGTTGGTCAACAATTCGTAGGCCGCCACGCCATAGGCAAAGACGTCCACTCGCGCGTCAAATGGCTGGCGCTGCAATTGCTCGGGCGCCATGTAGCCGGGGGTGCCTGGGTTCTTGGAATACTTCTTCGGCTTTTCGGGGATGGGTTGCGCCAGATCAAAATCAATCAGCCGCACGTTGCCATTGCGTGTAATCAAAATATTTTCCGGCTTGAAATCCAGATGCATATACCCGCTTTCATGCACGTGATTGAGGCCAATGGCCGCATCAATCAGAATTTGCGCCACGTTTTCCGTCAACAGCGGATCGTGCGCCGCGAAGAGTTTTTTCAAGTTTTCCGCCTCCACATATTCCATCAGGAGATACAACGTGCCGTCCAATTTGCCGTGCTCCACGTAGCCGACCACATAGTCGCTGTCGTTGATTTTGGAAAGCACCTCGCAACCGCGCAAAAAACGGCGTCGCGCCAGCCAGTTGAATCGCAGGGCCGGTTTCAATCTGCGCAGCGCGTAAGGTTTGTTGCGCGAATCGGTGGCCAGCCAGATATCCGACATGCCGCCGCTGTTTAGCAGTTCATGAAGATAAAACCGTCCGCCGAATTGTTCCTCGGCCGGCGCTCCCGTGATTGCTGCCTGTGATCCGTTTGCCATCGTTATATTTTTTTAACACACAATTCAAATCAATGCGAAATAAAACTGCCTGGACTTCCATTTATTCAGACGGATTCCGGTTGCGTCTGGGAACAAAAAAAATATCATCAAGGTCATGCGCCCGATCCGCGCGCTGGTTATTTATTTCTTTGTGGTTTTTTTTGGCGGCGCGTTGCTTGCGCCCTGGCTCTGGCATCTGGCCCAATGGTTACCCTTTGCCAAAATCGCCAATGCCCCGTTTCACCGCTTTCTTGATCGCGCTTTCCTGATTCTTGCGCTTGCCGGTGTCTGGCCTCTGCTGCGCGCGTTGGGGGCCGTTTCCTGGCGTGAAATCGGGATTGTCCCGCCCTACGTGCAGATGGGGCGGTTGTTTGGCGGCCTGCTCCTGGGATTTCTTTCGCTGGCAGTGGTCGCGGCCATCGAAATCGCCGCCGGGCGGCGCGCTTTCATCCACGATGCCGGCCCGCATCAAATCGTCGCCGCCATTTTTTCGGCCTTCGTTACAGCCGCCGTTGTGGGGACCCTCGAAGAAATTCTCTTTCGCGGCGTAATTTTTGGGGGATTGCAACGGATGCTTTATTGGCCATTTGCCCTGGCCGTCAGCAGCGTCATCTATGCCTTTGTGCATTTCCTGGGCCGCGCCGATCTGCGGGGTCCGGTTGCCTGGGATTCGGGTTTAATTTTGCTTCCGCGTCTTTTTGATTTGCATGCGTTTATTCCGGCGTTTCTGGGGCTTGCCTTGGCGGGTGTTCTGTTGGGGCTGGCATATCACCGGACCGGCAATCTCTATTTTTCCATTGGCCTGCATGCCGGCTGGGTATTCGTGTTGAAATTGTTCGGCACGTTGACGGCGTCGTCTCCGGGGGGCGCCGTCGCATTTTGGGGCAGCAGTAAAATGGTGGACGGCTGGCTGAGTTTTCTGGTCCTCTTAATGACATTGGCGGTATTTAAATTTCTTCCCTTGGAAAAACGTCCGGCTTATGTCATTTGAACTTCCATTTCCAGGATGCATTTTGTCTTCAGCGCCTCAGCCTGACTTAAACTTTGCATCTTTGACTTGAATGAACGCTGAACCCCCGTCTTTGCGCACATTCGCCTGCTTGCAAGGCCCGGTTTCCGTCATCGAAACGGTCCTTGGTTTTTTTTATCCCGAGGTCTGCCAGATTTGCGGAACGGCAGCCGCCACGGCCAAAGACGGCTATGTTTGCGAACGATGCCGGCGCTCAATTCAATTCATCCGTCCGCCATTTTGCGCGCGGTGCGGCCTGCCCTTTCAAGGCGGGATCACGACTGAATTTCAATGCGCCAACTGCCGTGAATTGGACCTGAATTTTTCATCGGCCCGCTCAGCCGTCGTCGCCAAAACCGTCGTCCTCGAGGCCGTCCATCGGTATAAATACCGGCGGCATTTATGGTTCGAGCCATTTCTGGCGGGCTTGCTCTTGCGCGAGGCCCTGCCGGTCTTGCGGCAACAGCCATGGGACTTTATTGTGGCCGTGCCGCTGCATCCGGTCAAGGAGCGGGAACGGGAATTCAACCAAGCCGCGCGCCTGGCGGCGCATTTGAGCGCGGCGGCGAGAATTCCGTTGCACAACAAGCTCATTCGTCGTGTGCTGCCGACGATGTCGCAGACGCGGCTGACCCGCGGGCAACGCGCGGCCAATATGAGCGGCGCCTTCGCGGTGCATCGGGACGTCAAATTGGACGGTGAAAAGATTGTTCTTGTGGATGACGTTTTCACAACCGGGGCCACGACGAACGCTTGTGCGACACAATTGCGCCGGGCCGGGGCCGGCGAAGTTTGCGTCTGGACAGTTGCGCGCGGACTCTGAGTCGAATATAATTTAAAGTCAATGGGCACCACTACGTTCACGAAGAAATCTTTCGGCGTGGAAACGGCCGAACCTGCGTTGACGCCGCCGCCGATTCCGTCCGCGGAAACCGCGTTCGCCAAGAAGCCCCGGCTCGCGACGGGGAAAAAGTCGAGGAAGCGCGACATTCCTGAGGGGCTTTGGACCAAGTGTCCTGGTTGCAGCGCGATGATTTTTGACAAGGAACTGGATGAGAATCTGAAGGTATGTCCCAAATGCAATTTCCATTTTCCGATCCGCGCCCGCGAACGCATTCATTCCCTGGTGGAAACATGCACGTTCGAGGAAATGGACGCGGAGATGTCGAGTGTGAACATTTTAAAATTTGCCTCATACGAAGCCAAGCTGGAGCGCGACCGCAAGGCGACGCTGCTGAAAGACGCCGTGGTCACCGGCCTCTGTAAAATTGGGGAGAAACAAGCCGCATTGGGTGTCATGGAATTTGGTTTTATGGGCGGCTCCATGGGCGCGGTCGTCGGCGAAAAACTGACCCGGCTGGTGGAACGCGCCACGGAGAAGGAACTGCCGGTGATCATTATTTCAGCCAGCGGCGGCGCGCGGATGCAGGAGGGTGCCTTCAGCCTCATGCAAATGGCCAAGACCAGCGCCGCGCTTGCCTATCATGCGCAGCGCCGCCTCCCTTACATCAGCGTTCTTACCCAATCGGATTATGGCGGGGTGATGGCCAGTTACGCCAGCCTGGGGGACCTCATTCTGGCGGAGCCGGGCGCACTTATTGGTTTCGCCGGCCCGCGCGTCATTAAAGACACGACCCAGGCGGAATTGCCGCCGGGCTTTCAGACGGCCGAATTTTTGCTCGAACACGGCCTGATTGACGCGATTGTTCCACGCAAAGAGATGAAATCGCAACTGGTTGAATACCTGGATTTTCTGACGGCGGGCGCGAAAACGGCCAACGGTTCATAGGATCTCCGCCTACCTCCTTCCGTCATACCATAAATGGGCTGCTTCCCGGCTGCCCAATGCCCGCCGCTTGTTGAAAATGGCAAAAAAGATAAAACGAAGATGTTCGCGCGCCGTATAAAGCCTCATCTTCCGCGCCGAGGTCAGCAGGGGATGGCGATGCAGAATGGCGATGTTTTTTTCATTTTCCTTTGCCAGTTTTTTTAAGCGGACGGTCAGGTCCAGTTCTTCAGCCGCAAATAATTCATTGCTAAAACCCCCGACCTTGCGAAAGGCGGTGGCCTCGCAAAAAATAAACGAGCCTGCCAATAATCGCAGGCGGCGGCTGACAAAATTCCAGAGCCGCGTAATGCATCCGGCGATAAACAGGTCCTCGTCCAATCGGATGGTCGCTCCGCCGGCGAGGCACTTTTCGGATTGAATTTCGGCGGCGGCATCCGTGAACAATTCCGGGCACGGATGCGAGTCGGCGTCCACAAAAACCAGCCAGTCGCCAGTTGCGGCGGCGGCGCCGGAATTTCGCGCGCGGGCGATTTGGTTTACCGGCTCGAAAACCACCGTCGCGCCCGCGGCGCGGGCGATTTCAGCGGTGCGGTCGGTGGAATTGTTGTCGCAGACGATCAATTCCACATCCCATCCTATTTTTTCAAAGGATTTCGCCGCCGTTGTGATCCGCGCCAGGGACGCACCCAGCAATCGTTCTTCGTTGAAGGCGGGAACGACGATTGAAACTTTCATGCTGAAAATCTAACAGGCGGAGCGGTGCGGCTCAAACCCGGTTGCATTTTGCGCGTGCTTTTTTAGGAGGAAGGCTTTAATTAGGGGGATGACCATTTGGATTCTGGCATTGGTTTTGTTGGTGTTCTGCGGCTTGCTTGGCCACAAACAGGGCGCTATTCGCGCGGCGATTTCGTTTTTTGGCATTATTCTGGCGGCGCTGCTGGCGTGGCCGTTGTCGGGACCCGTTTCCCGTCTGCTTCGGCTGGTTATCGACAATTCCATCATCGTCTGGGCGGTGTCCCCGCTGGTGGCGTTTGTGGCGGTGATGTTCGTAGTCAAATGGATCGGGTTTTTCGTCCATCGCAAGGTTTGGGTTTATTATCAATACAACCGGGATGAATTGCGGATGGCGCGCTGGGAGCGGCTCAACAAGCGGATGGGCGCGGCCGTGGCCCTTCTCAATGCCCTCCTTTATCTGGTGCTGATTTCTGAGCCGATTTACAACCTTGGCTATTGGTCAACGCAAATCGCTTCGTCGGACCAGGAAAAATTCCCCGTCAAATTGCTGAATCGGATGGGAAATGATCTGGAAACGACCGGGATGGCGAAAATCGCCTGCGCGATTGATCCGGTGCCCGATAATTATTTCCATATGGCCGATTTGGCGGGGCTGATTTCCCAGAACCCGCAATTGGCCGGGCGTTTGGCGGCTTATCCGCCGTTTTTGCCGCTGACGGAGCGGACGGACTTCCAACAACTCGCCGGCGATTCCGATTTTCAAAACGCCTGGGAAACCCATGCGCCATTCGGGCAAATCTGGAATAATTCCTATTTTCAAAATATCTGGAAAAACAAGGACACCGTCAAAATGGTTTGGAACCTGTGTGAGGCCAATTTGAGTGATTTATTGAACTATCTGCACACAGGTCAATCAGCCAAATATGATGGTGAGCCGATATTGGGCCGCTGGGACGTCAACGTTGTGGCCAGCCTGCGCGCGGTATTGCGCACACGGGCAAACGTTCCCTCCAGCGAAATGGCCGCCATGCGACAGTTATGGAATGATGCCTACGCCAAGGCCGTTTTGACGGCCGCGTCGGACAATGAGGCTTTTCTGGATAATTTTCCGCAATTTCAAGCGCCAGCCAAAAATAGCATGGTGCCCACATTTACCACGGTGAATTTGCAAGGGACCTGGCAAAGCGACGATACCTACACCATTACCCTGTCGGGTGGTGGCGTGAATGAGACCGCCACCGGTTCGATTGACAACGGCCAACTCACTCTGAAAATCGGACCGGACACGCTCGTCTTGAATCGGGAGAATTATTGATTCCTCGTTTTCAGTCGAACGTGCTAAAGCACGGTGTTAATGATAGCATTCAAAAGCTGATTTGCGCGCTAATGCATTCCGTAGCAGCCGATGTAAATCGGCTCAAATTTCCGCGGAATGCTTCAATTCTTTCGGATAAAATTCGATGAAAGATTCCCTGGTCCTGTAAACATACCTGTAGTTATAGCCAAATTGCCGACACAGCTGTTGGCAAAAAATGAAATGTTCCGATTCAATATCCAAAAGTATGAATTGGAGATTTGCTTTTGCCCATTCGCGGCATTGATTTTTCCACGCTGTGGCCTGAGTCGTTGTGAAATTAGCGTTTTTTTGCATCGTTTCATAATCCCCACCTTGCTTCTTGACCAGGCATCCTATCGAGGTTTCGGCGTCGTTGTTCAAAGGCATCGCAATTTCATTAATCATCCAGACATCGGCGGATGGTTTCCAACAACTGATCGGGCGGGAATGGTTTTTGCAGGAAATTCCCACCAAGTTGCAATTCGATCTGCCGACCCGCAACTTCCGCGCTGTAGCCGCTGGTAAAGACGACTTTCAATTGCGGTTTGTCCTGCTGTAACTGACTCGCCAGTTCCTGGCCGCTGATGCCCCCGGGCATGACCAAATCCGTCAACAAAAGCGCCACCGTTCCGCGATGTCCTTCCCAAAATTTAATGGCTTGAACTCCATCAGCCGCCGCCAACACACGGTAGCCATGACGTTCGAGCATCGCGCGCACGAGCGTACGCACTCCTTCATCGTCCTCCACCAACAGAATCGTTTCCGTGCCGCCACGTGGTTGGCGTTCTGCCACGCGGGCAAGAGATTCGGGCGTGGCCGGGCTGGCTGGAAGAAGAATCTCAAATCTCGCGCCATGGCCATGCTCGCTTTCAACTCGGATGAAACCGCCGTGCTGTTTGACGATGCCGAATACCGTGGCCAGTCCAAGGCCCGTGCCTTTGCCCGGCTCTTTGGTGGTAAAGAACGGCTCGAAAATGCGCAGCAAATTTTCCGGTGAAATTCCCGTGCCTGTATCGCTGACGCTCAAACAAACATATTTTCCCGGCTTTGCCTCCGGGTTGAGGCGCGCAAAGTTTTGGTCCATGTTCGTTTCCGTGGTTTGAATGAGCAGTTGCCCGCCGCCGGGCATGGCATCGCGGGAATTGACCGCCAGGTTAATCAGCACTTGATCGAGCATTCCGGCGTCGGCATGAGTTATCAACGGCGCAGAATGGAGGTGCAGTTGCAGCCGGACATCTTCGCCGATGATGCGTTGAAGCATTTTGGCCAGACTTGTGACCACTTTGTTCAAATCCAGAGTGCGGGCCTGCATCACCTGCTTGCGGCTGAAGAGGAGCAACTGGCGGATGAGATCGGCGGCGCGCTCAGCAGCGGCGTGGATTTGCAGCAGGCCATCCTGAACTTCTTTTGGAGTATTTTCGACGTTTGCCGATAATTTGGCCTGGAGCATAACCGCCGCGAGGATGTTGTTGAAATCATGGGCCACGCCGCCGGCCAACTGGCCAACCGCCTCCATTTTTTGGGACTGGCGGAGTTGTTCGGCCATCTCGCGGCGCTCAGTCACGTCCCGGGCCACGCCCACGACCCGCTCGACCTGGCCGGCATTGTTGCGCACTGGAAACGCCACATCCCGAATCCAACGAATCTCCATGTCCGGACGAATGATGCGGTATTCCACATCGTAAGTGTTCCCAGTGTATTGCGCGGCAGCGGCCTGACGCACGCGCCCGGCATCTTCCGGATGGATGGCCTCCAGCCAGGAGCCTGGTTTGTCGTATAGGCTCTGGCAGGAGCGTCCCCAAATTTTTTCGTAGGCGGGACTGATGTAAAGCATCTGATTTTTTGCCGGGTTGGTAATCCAAAACACCTCTTGAATGGTCTCGGCCAGCTCGCGGAAACGCTCTTCGCTGGCGCGCAATTGTTCAATCGCTTGCCGCCGCTCCTGCTCGCGCTGGCAGCTTTCCAGCGCAAAGGCAATGTCCTTGGCCAATTCATCGAGCAATCGCAGTTCGTCCGTGTCAAAAAAGTCCGGCTCTGTGGCATAAAAAACAAAGACGCCGATGGATTTGCCGGCAACCATAAGCGGGAATGCGGCGGTGCTGAGATAGTTTCGTTCCAACGCCGCCGAACGCCACGGCCTCATCAGGGGATCATTCCTGATATCGTTGGAAATCTGATATTCGCCGGACAGCAACGCCCGCGCGCTCGGGCAGGCGCTGCGGACAGCGTCCCTCAAATCAATATTCACCATGTCCAGATAACCCTCCGCCACTCCGGCGGATGCCCTCGGTTTTAAACTCTGTCCGGTTGCATCCAGCATTCCAATCCATGCCATGCGGAAATCACCCTTCTCAACCGCGATGCGGCACGCGCTGTGCAAGACATCCTGTGGTTCGCCCCCGCGTAAGATCAATTGGTTGATCGCGCTCGATACGGCGTAGGTGCGATTCAATTGCCGGACGCGCAATTCAGCGCGTATGTGTTCGGCGCGCTCACGCGCTTCGCTCAACGCCCGGCGCACGGCCGGACCAAGTCGTTCGAGACGGTCCTTGAGAACATAATCTGTCGCGCCTCCTTTCAATTCTTCCACCGCGCGCTCCTCGCCAATCGTGCCGGAGACATAAAGGAAAGGAACGCCAGCCCGGCACGCTTTGGCCACCGCCAGCGCCCCCGCTCCATCAAATAATGGCACGCTGAAATCGGAAAGAATCACATCGAATTGACACCGGTCCAAAGCAGCGCGGAATTCACTTTCGGATGCGACGCAAACGATGTCGCATTTCAGCCCCTCGGCTCGCAACGCCTCGGCGACCAATTCCCGGTCGTGGGAATCGTCTTCAACATGCAGGATGCGAACTTTTCGTTCTGTTTCCAGCGTGTTTTTTTCATCGTTTTGCATGAAACAACATGCGGGTGGGCCGTCCTTCCGTCCATTATACCTTCGTTTAATCTCATTTATCCATTGCGCGCCGGTGTGGTGGCCACAGACAAGACGCCGGCCACCGCGGCGCTCAGAAGGGGACGACGGGCAACTTGAAGACGTTGGCGGCCCTATCGTCCGGGCGTGTCCGCTGCGCCAACCCTAACACGCCAACGCGGTGACAAATTAAATTGAGCCGGCTCTTTCTCCTATTATACCTTGGTTTAATTCCGCCTTTGTAGTTGAAGATGGACCTGAATCATGCGCCCGCAGCAATCCGAAGAGTTTCAGCCATCCGCACCAGGTCGGCCACGGATTCAGCCTTCATTTTTTTCATCACGTTGCCGCGTTGGATTTTAACGGTGATTTCAGCCGTGCCCAATTGCGCCGCCGTTTGTTTGTTGAGCAGGCCTTTCACCACCAGCGCCATGACCTGCCGCTCCCGCGGCGTCAGCGAGTCGTAACGCGCGCGTAATTCGCCCAGGTGTTTGCGCCCCTTCAATCCGGCCCTTTCGCGATCGGTGTCCTGCGTGATGCCCCGGACCAAAGTTTCCGTCGCATGAACGAGCGCGCGATTCCACGCGCTTACCGATTGAAGAAAACGGCTGACGTGCCGGATTTGCGCTGCTTTTCTCGCGATTTGTTTTTCAAGTGGACGGTTTGTCGTGTGGATTTCATGTGTGCCTCCGCGTCGCTTCATTCTTGTTTGCTCTCTCTTTTTGGAGAAAAGTTAACGAGAAGCGCGGACGCATTCCATTATACTTTAGTGTGATTCGCATCGCCGGTTCGCAACTTTTCGGAAATGCGGACCAGTTCGGCCAGGGAAGGCGCTTGCATTTTTTTCATGGCGTTTCCGCGTTGAACCTTGACGGTAATCTCGGTGGTTCCCAACTGGCCGGCGATTTGTTTGTTCAACATTCCCCGGACGACCAGTTCCATCACTTCGCGCTCGCGCGGCGTCAATAAATTTTGCCGGGCGCGCAATTCGGCCAGTTCAGCCCGCCGTTCCAATGCGATGCGGTCGCGTTTGAGCGCCGCGTGAATCGCCTCCAACAATTCCCGGTCGCAAAAGGGCTTGGTCAAAAATTCGACCGCGCCGGCCTTCATCGCCCGCACGCTCATCGGAATGTCGCCGTGTCCGGTAATGAAAATGACGGGAATTGCGCAGCCCGCGGCCTTCAACTCGCGTTGCACCTGAAGTCCGCTGCGGTCCGGCAGTCGAACATCCAGCACCAGACACCCCGGGCCCTCCGGCCGCTGGTATCGGAGAAATTCCTGGGCGCAGGAAAACGTCTCCACCCGCAGTCCAACCGAACGAATCAGGCTGTCGAGCGCCTTGCGTACCGAGGCGTCATCATCCACTACGAACACCACGGAACGTTTCGTTGGCGACTTCACGACGCGCCTCCATCCTGAACCGGCAAAGTAAATTGAAACGTCGCGCCACGACCCTTGTTCGCTTCCGCCCAGAGACGGCCCCCGTGCGCCTCGACAATTGAACGGCTGATGGCAAGTCCCATTCCCAACCCGTTCGGTTTGGTGGTATAAAAGGGTTCAAAAAGACGTCCGTTTTCCTGCGGGTTTATTCCCGCGCCGGTGTCCCGCACAGAAACATGCACCGCGTCTGGTTGGGGATGGCCGGTGGAAATGCGCAGAACGCGCCGGCGGTTCGCCACGCTGCTCAATGAATCAACGGCATTGACGACCAGGTTCAGCAAGACCTGCTGCAATTGCACGCGGTCGGCGGGCACGCGTGGCAAGTCCGGAGCCAGTTCAATCTTCAACGACACCTTCTTGCGGGTCAATTCCGGCTGCGTCAGGGCGACGGTTTCCTGAATGAGCTTGTTCAGATTCAGCGGTGTTCGGGTAGGTTCGCTTTTCTTCACCAGCGCCCGAATTCGTTTGATGACTTCGCCGGCGCGCTTGCCGGCGCGGGCAATCCGTCGGACGGCCTTCCGGGCTTCATTTAGATTCGGCGGCGCCGCCGCGAGCCAACGCGAAATGGCGTTTGCATTCGTCACCACCGCAGCGAGCGGCTGATTCACTTCATGCGCGATGGACGCCGTCAATTCGCCCATCGTTGTCAGGCGCGACACGCGGGTCAGTTCCGTCTGGGTCTGACGAAGTGCTTCCTCGCCGCGCACCTGTTCGGTGACGTCTTCGTTCACGATAACAGCCCCCACGATCTTCCCCTCCGCGTTGCGGATGGGCGCTGAAGAATTCTGAATTGTCTTCTGGTGACCATCGTAGGTCTCGATGTCGATTAATTCGTTCAAACTGGTTTGCCCTTTGGACAGCGCCCGGACAGAGGCCCAATCTGCGGGTTCAATCTTCTTGCCGGAGTCATGCCAAAAGCCCTTGCTCTGCGCCCATCGTTCACGGCCGGAGGCGATAATGTCGCCCCAAATGCGCTTCGCCGCATCATTGGCAAGAACGATGTCGCCTGCCTGATTGGTTACCGCCACGCCCACCGGCAGTGTGGTCAGAACTAGGTTCAAAAGCTGCTGGCTCTCCCGCACCGCCTCCTCCGCGCGCCGATGTTCCGTGATATCGCGTGAAATTCCCAGTATGCTGGTGAGTGCCCCATGCGCGTCGAATTCCGGCTCCAAATGAACGGAGAAAATTCTGCGGCCCGTTTGCAACGGCCAAGTGCTTTCAAATTGGAG
>DATJSQ010000236.1:0-3909 GCA_035503995.1 Verrucomicrobiia bacterium
CCTTGAATTTCAAGTGCCCGTACCAGGCCATGGTCATGAAAATGTTTGAGCAAATCAGCATTAAAACCGGCAGCCAGCGCGTTTGTGTAAAATTCATGCCAAATGATGAATTTCTCCCCGCGCCCTGTCAAACGACAATCCGCTGACCGATGTTGTTTCTTACTTCGCAGCCGTCGTGCGCAATCAAATTCAGCCATCGGGCATGCCTTCTTTGAGATTGAACTTGATTGTGATGGAAATCCTCGATGCCGCCCGCGAATCGGTGCAAACCGGCGGACAAATCCAATTGGTCAATCAGCAATAGGCTTGGTTATTGCCGGTCCTGCTGCTGCCGGGTGCTTTCCACGGGAATGAACGGGGTCATGCATCATAAACCGGCGGAACGCCCAATAAACTTCGAATGAAAGCTACACCCGGTCCGTCATATAGCGCGCCACCGCCTCAGTCCGGGAACGAACGTGCATTTTTTTGTAGATGTGCTTCAAATGGCTGCCGATGGTTTCCGCGCCGATGGACAACTGCGAGGCGATTTCCTTGTTGGAATAACCTTTGGAAAGCAATATCAGGACTTCCTCTTCGCGGGCGCTGAGGCGGACAATAGGTTTAGCCAGGTGGCCGGACTTGCGGAATGACTCCACGACCAGCCGGGCAATTTCGCTGGTCATCGGCGCCCCGCCACCCAACACGTCTTGCATCGCGGCCCGCAAATCTTCAGGTTTCGTGCGCTTGAGCAAATAGCCATCCGCCCCCGCCTGCAAGGCCATGAACACCAGTTCATCGTCCTCGACGCCGGTCAGAATGAGAATCTGCGTCTTGGGCAACAATAATTTGAGTTGTCCCGTACATTCAATCCCCGACATTCGCGGCAGAAAAATATCCATCAGCACGATGTCGGGCGCAAGTGACGGAATCATCCGCAACGCGTCTTCCCCGGACGAATACGAGGTTACGCATGTGAAACCCGGCAACGAATTTATCAGTTTTGTCCAACTCTCGCGAACGCCCGCCTTGTCCTCCACCAATACCACGCGGGCAGGCGCTTTGCCGGGCGATAAGGTGCGGTCGTCGGCAAGGTTTGTCTTCATTGATTTTGAATGTTCGCAGCGCCCGGAATCGTAGTGGAATTGGAAATCTGTGCGTCCTGCGGCTGGTGGCGAAGCTTTTTGAACCATCCGCCCCGCCCGGCACGCTTCAGATGGACAATAAACGTTACCACGCAGCCAGCGCCCGGCTGGCTGACAATGTTGCATGCACCGCCGATTTCACTCATCCGGCTCGTCATGTTGTCCAATCCATTACCCATGTGTGAATATTGTTCGATGTCAAAACCGCGGCCGTTGTCTTCCACGACCACCACCAGCCTTTGGCCGCTATAATATATCCGCAAAAATAATTCATCCGCTCCCGAATGCCGCGCGGCGTTATTTAACGCCTCCTTGACCGCCAGGAACAAGCTGCGCCGGGTGGGAAGGTCAAAAGGAACCCCGGGAATCTCCGGCTGCACGTCCAAACGGCAGCGAATGGCCGTTTCGCCTAAGAATAAGCCTGCGTATTTGCAAACGTACGTTGCAAAGTCACGTACGGTGTCGCGTTTGGAATTGACGGCCCACACAATCTCGCCCATCGCGCGTGAAATTTCGCGCGCTCGTTCGCAAAGTTGGTTGAACTGCGCGTGCGCCGGTGAATCGGATGGCTGTTCGCGCTGGGCCACTTCGCCTTGCAAGACGAGTTGCGTCAATTGCGACCCGAGGTCGTCATGGATATCGCGGGCAATGCGGGCGCGTTCGATTTGCAAAAGCCGCTGCGCTTTCGACTGCGCCGCCAATTGTGTCATCAGCCACAGCGATACCAGAACCGCAATGCCAAGCAATGAAAGCATTGCGGCCTGAAACCAAACCGTCTGCCAGAACCAATACTCCAGCGGTTGCAACGGTGGCACAGACGCCATCGCATACGGCCATGGCGTCCAAGGCGCGGAGTTGGCTTTTCCTTCCATAATGGCATAGCCCCATAAAGGCGACGCATGTTTCTCTGTTTCCCATCCATTGTCATCGAGCGGAACAATCCGCCAAGTGCCATCGGACTTGATTTCCAGCGGCGCGCGCCCCGCCATTTCGATTTCCATGCCAAATATCAAGCCCGCAGCCAAACGATCGTTGAATGCCTCCACCGCCAAAACGTGTTTGCCAGGCGGCAAGAGCAACTTCACATCGTATTGGGTGAGGGTCTTCCAATCGCTTCCGCGCCCGACTTCGCGCCCATCCAGAAAAAGGCGATAGCCATTGTCCACCGTGATGTAGATCATCGCGCTCGAAACATGCGCCCCCGTCGGTATGGTGAAGGTGTTCCACAAACGGACGGTTTGTTTGTCGAAAGTCTGCTTGTCCCAGACCCATTGGCCCACATGCCGGAGCGCTTCGGTGATTTGCGCCTTGCTCTCGTCATCGTCCTGGGGCCACGCGGTGATCGTCGGCAAGATTGAAAAAAGGAGCAAGAGCCACCAGCGCCGTGGCCCTGGCCTGAGCAAATACTGAAAGGACGAACCTGATTGTGCTAATAACAACATCGGTGATTATCTCATACTATACGAATGTTAAGACATTTCCGCAAAGAAAAACAGCCGCTGGAATTCTCCGGCGGCTGGAAATTTGAAACTGATGAACCGAAACGGCCCCGCTTCGGCTATTTTTTGCGGCGCAGCACCAACAACGAGCCGGCCAAGCCCATGCCGCAAAGCGCCAGGGTCGAGGGTTCGGGAATGGGCGAAATAGTCAAATCGGTAAAATCACCGAGGGTTGTTCCTCCACTGTCCCTCATATCGCCGTAAAAACCAATCTCATCTCCGATCGTGCTGCCCGACTCGAAAGTTACCGTGTCGTCTGGAGTTTCAACACCGTTAATGACGTATCCCAGAGTGAAGGTAAGGGGTGTATCCCAGCTAATATAAAGCGCGGTGACTTCAGGAAATGTGGTTGTATTGAGGGTAATGACGTCTGAGGCTGTGGTGACCGTCCCGCTGATGGATGTGTTCTGGCGAATGGCAGTCTGGCTTGGCCTGAGGCTGATGCTGGCCCAGTCGAAGTCGCCGCGAGTGTTGCCATTTGCACCCGCAGCTACTGGATCGTCCGCACTGATGGCGAGGCCCAAATCTTCCTCGATTGATGAATTAGCCACGGCTGTGTCCACCATCAGGGTATCTCCCACAGCAAAAGTCGTGCTAAAATCACCGGCTGGCGCCAAAAACAGGGCTTGTTCAGGGTCAGCAACTGTCCCTACGAAATTAGCCTGCAACCCAGACGCACTTTCCGTGAAGGTTGTAGAAGAGGCACCATCAGAGCCACTGTCGTTTACGAGATAATCCGTGTAATTGCCTATCAAGCTGCCGGTTAGGGGGTCAATTATGGTTTGGCCCTGTGCCGCCACGCCCAACGAGCACGCCACAACAATTGTGATTGCACTGATTTTGTTCATAATGTTGTTAACGATTCTTCTTGTTCATCTGTGACGCCTTAATTTACCATGCCCGCGGACATTTTGAATATCCCCTAATTGAGGGAGCCTATTGAAGATCCTCGGATCACCTCGCATCCTCCTTCATTTTGAAAAAACCGGTAAACCCCGGATTGAACGCGGAATACCGCATCCGGGCCATCCATTCTTAGGAATTTCACACCCACCGCCTGCGCGGCGGGCACACCGCTTTCCGTCACATCGTTGATGTCCGCTGCCGGAACATAGACCGTGGCTGTGGAGTTGACGGGAATGGCTACGTCCAATTCAATCGTCCCGTTTTGCTTCTTCCAATGACTCGAGATGATGCCGTAAAGGGATTCAATGTCGGCGTTGGCAAATGTCAAATTCCCCACCATCGCCGGCTTGATGACGAATGATTGATAGCCAAAACAATCG
>DATJSQ010000237.1:0-6193 GCA_035503995.1 Verrucomicrobiia bacterium
TGAGCTTGATCGCATCGCCGAATGTCAAGGGGGAGTGGCCGTGCAGTGCCGGCGCCAATTGGTAGAGCAAAAGCAACAGGAAACCGCCCAAGCCGTACAGGAACATCCGGATAAGAAACCGAACGTTAAAAAACGCGAGGCCGCGGACCCAGATAATCGCGACGATGAACATCGGGAAAAGCGATGCCATCGCCATAGCTTCCACGACTCCCGCTCCGACCACTGCGGCGCTGGCATAGAGACGCCAGACTCGTCCGTCCAGCCGGTACTCAACCAGCGACCAGATCACAAACGCCAACAAGAGCAGGTCAAACATCTCACTGCCTCCGTCTGTCGCAGTTTCCCAAAAGGTCAACTGCAATCCGCACAGAAGGGCGGCCAGGAGGGGCGGAAGCCATGCGGTGGGGATCGTCAGCAGAAAGAAATCGTTGCGTTCGCGCACCTGTTGCGCCTCGGTGCGGTCGTGCGGCAGCAGAGCGACCGAGCGGGCCAACAATCCGAGTGCCAGCGCCGCGCACACGGCGGAGAAGACATTCAATGCCACCGGCACCGCGGAACCGGGCAGCAGCCGGAAGGGCGCCGTAACCAGGTAGAACAGCGGGCTGTCGAACTGCGGCGTCCAGGTCCACCCCGCCACCGTCGCCACCCGGCCCAGATTATCCAGTGAAACCCAATGATTCAGCGTCAGCAGATAAAATAGCAACATCGCCGCGGCAATAAGCCACGGCAAAATCCGGCGGACAAAGTCGCGCCGTGCGTCAATTCGGACTCCGTTGGGCATGGATATTTTGTTGTTAAGCCGCGTTTTGCGGTTGGATAGGGTCGTAATTCCGCAAATCCGCTACACATTCCACGTGCTGCGTTTGCGGAAACATATCCAGCGGCTGCACGTGCAGTAACTCAAAGACACCGTCAGACCTCAAAATGTTCAAGTCCCGGGCCATTGTGGCCGGGTGGCATGAGACGTAAATAATTTGCCGCGGCCTGATGGACCGGAGCAATTTCAATATTTCAGGACCGCAGCCTTTGCGAGGCGGGTCAATCAATACGGCCGTCTCCCGCGCAACGGACTTATCCAGCAAATTTGCCAGGACCTCTTCGACTTTGGCGGCGATAAATTGCCCATTTGTGATGTTTCGCACGGCGGCGTTTTTTTGCGCCGCCTCGACCGCCCGGCGGTCGTATTCCACGCCGGTGAAACGTTCGACGCAGTCCGCTAATTCAATTCCGAAAAATCCCACGCCGCAATATAAATCCGCCAAATGCTTCGACCGGCCCGCCAGCAAAAAGCCCCGAACGGTATGCACCAGCGCCGGCAACGTAAAGAAATTGTTCTGAAAAAATGAATCCTGGGGCAATTCCCACCCTTCCGGCTGCACGCGCAGGACGACCTTGATTCCTCCCCTGGGCGGCGGGTGCGCCCGGACCTGTGCCAATTGTTCATTGATGGCCGGTTCGGAGATAACGCATTTTTCAACGTCCTCGACCAGACCGGAGTCCCAGCGCACAAAACCGATATTCAGTTTCTGTTCAGGCTTGTTCCATTGGCTGCGGACCATGATTCGGTTGCGATACCCGAATGGCGATGGGCAGGGGATGACGGGCGCCACAGCCGCACCGGGGATTTTTCCGACGCGCTCAAATAAGTCGGCTATCTGCTTGCGCTTAATCCGAAGTTGTGCCGCATAATCGACGTGCTGGTATTGGCAGCCCCCGCATTTTCCGAAATAGACGCAGGGCGCCTGCACGCGTTCAGGCGAAGCGCGCTGGATATGCAACAATTTCGCCCGCGCAAAATTTTTTTTCACTTCCGTAATTTCGGCTTCGACCGTTTCGCCCGGCAGGACAAACGGAACGAACACGACAAAATCCTCGCTCCGGCCCACGCCTTCCCCGCCAAAGGCAATGTCCTGGATTGTCATGGAAATTTTTTGTCCAATTTGGAGGGACATGTGGAAGCGTTGAAGGCTATTCTCCTCTTGGGTCGCTCTTTTCGGCAATCGCTTCGGAAAAGATGGTGAGCAGTTCCGCCCTTGGCACCGCGCCGACCAGCCGATTCTCGGCGTAATTGTTCACGACCGGGACGTTTCGTAATTCGCTTTCCAGCACGGTTGGCAGGGCGTCGAGCAGTGCCTGAGCCGGGATGAGCGTTTTTGGGGGCGCCCGCATCACGTCAAACGCAATTATCCCGTGCAGGTCCCTGGCGCGGTTTAAAAATTCTTTTAAATCCTGCAGCGCCACGACGCCCACGAGCCGTCTGCCGGCGTCCACGACAGGGAGAAAATTATTTGAGCCGGTCAGGAATCGTTCGGCGATCTCCTGAAGGCCGGCCGTTTCCCGCACCGGCGGCACTGGCGGACGCATCAAATCTCCAATCGTTCGTTCCATTGTGGCTCCCAGGCGGCTGGTTTCGCGCCCGAGCGCAATGCCCTTGAGCCGCAAATGCTCCGTGTAAACGGATTCATCGTGCAGTTGCCGCGCGACTAGAATCGAAATCGCGCAGGCCAGCATCAGCGCCGGCACCATCGAATAGTTCATTGAGAGCTCAAAGACCATGATCACGGCCAGCAAAAGAGAACGCGTGGTGGCCGCCAGGACCGAGCCCATGCCCACCAGGGCAAACGCGCCGGCCTGAACTTCCGGCGCGGCCCCGAATCGGTGCAATACCGTTCCAAAAAACGCCCCGGTTGTGGCTCCGACAAAGAGCGTTGGCGTGAAGATGCCGCCCACCGTTCCCGATCCAACGGTTGCCGCGGTCGCAATCCATTTGGCAATCAGGAGGCCGGCGAGCCACAACAGGGGACGGGCTTCGTCCTTAAAAGTCTCGTGCAAAATATCGTTGGTGACGCTGTAACCGTTACCGCACACGCCGGGGAATTCCATGGCGATTACCCCGACAATCAGGCCTGCCAGCGTCAGCTTTACGTAAAGGGGCCAGTCAACTTTGGAAAATTCCCGCCGGCCCTTCTGGACAAGCTTTAAAAAAATCGCGCCCGCAATGCCGCAGAGAAAGCCCAGTAACAGAAACCATGGCAGTTGCAGAGGCGCCACTTCTGGAAAATTGGGAATTTCATACAACGGTTTGATTCCAAAAAACGTCCGGGACACCATGGCGGCGATGACTGATGAAAAAACCAGGGGCCCGAACATGTTCATGGAAAAATTTCCCAGCACGATAAGGGCTGAGAAAACGGCGCCGGCTATCGGCGCGTTGTAAGCCGCCGCCATGCCCGATGCTGCTCCGCACCCCACCAGCAACCGGAGTCGATACGGCGGCCATTTCGCGATTTGCCCGAGCTTTGACGACAGGGTGGCCGCCAGTTGAACAATGCCGCCTTCGCGACCGATGGAAGCGCCTGTCGCGATGCTCACGATGGCTGAGCAGGTCTTTACCAGATCAGTGCGCGTTGGCAGGCGGCCGTCTCCGGCCACGACGACCTCGATAAGGTTGGTTGGTCCTTGTTTGCCGATGAATCGAAGGCCCCAGTGAAGAATCAGACCGGCCGCAAGGCCGCCCACCGTGGGCAGCAGGACACGCTGCCAGTCCGGCAGGCTTTCCACGACTTCCACGATGTCTCCAGTATGTATAGCCATCGTGGCGTTGAGCAATAGCGAGATAAGATGGACCGCCTCGTAAAAAAAGAAGTTCACGAGTCCGCCAATGACACCCACGGCGCCGGCCAAAATTAAATGGAATGCTTCCTCCTTGAGAACCAGTTTCTCGCGCCATCGGAGCGCGCCATGCAAATGCCGGCGGATAAAATCCCGCGTCCTCGTCAAAACGCTGCTGTTTATCCCGAACTGCACGGGCGAATGCTAAACAAAGGCGGTGGTTTTGACGAGTGGATTTAGGTTGTGTCCGGAGTCGCAGATTCCCCGATGCCAGAGCGGGGTGCGTAGTGCGTCAAGTATTGTCCACACGTTGACGCGCGATTGCGGGAAAACACGCTAAAGCCTGAACACCGAACAGGGGCTGATGGCCGTTTAACTCTTCTGCAACGAACCAATCGCCGCCTTCATCTCATCAAAGTGGACTTGGGGCGTCTTTGAGTCGGTCACATGCGCGATCCTGCCGTCGAGCCCAATCAGAAAGCTGACGCGGCCCGACATATTCATGGTGCCCATGCGGGTGCCATAGGTGTCCGCAATCTTCCCATCCGGGTCCGCCAGAAGCGTGAAGTTCAGGTTATATTGTTGCTCGAACTTTTTGTGGCTGTCCGCGGTGTCGAAGCTCACGCCGATGACCTGAACATTGTCCTTTTGCAGATCTCCCATGCGGTCGCGGAACCCGCAGGCTTCTTTCGTGCAGCCTCCAGTGAAGTCCTTGGGATAAAAATACAGCAATATAATTTTTTTACCGATAATGTCCGAGGACTTGACCTGGTTGCCGTTTTGGTCCGTGCCCTGGAACGGCGGAGCGAGGTCGCCGACTTTGGGCATATCAGCCATGGCCGAAGCGCCCACCAGGAAGGAAACAACCGCCAATAAGTTTCTTAATATTTTCATATGCCGTACTGTAATGGACAAGCTGTGGGTTCTCAACAGCAATCTGACCGGCTCATTGTCATTCTCGTGCTCATCGTCATCTCGAATAATTTCCCTTTGAATTCGTTATCCGCGGATTCTGCAGATTAAGAAGCACAAAGGGCAAAAAGGTTCCCGCATGATTGAAAGCGAGCGCTTAAAAAATGAATTGAATTCCCATACGGCTTTTGCACAATCAAACTTAAGGAATGTTTTCCTTATTAAAAATGAAAATTTGTTTTTTGGTTATTTGGGCGGAAGAGGCCCGGAACCCCTGATTGTTTCCCGCTCTTTTGCCAATGTCTTGCGCCGTGTTACTAATCGTTGCCGCTGTGGGAATGCTTTTAGGCATCCTGAGTGGACGATCTGCGCCGCGTCTGTGGTTGATAAGCACCCTGACGGGCGCGGTGGCCGCATTGGCGGGGGCAGTGATGGTCATATCGAGTCGTACTGACTGGGAATGGAGCAGCCGTTTCCTGGTTGGGGGCGACCCTGTGAAACTTTGTCTGGACGGCCTTAGCGGCTTCTTTCTGATATTGCTTAGCATTGTGGGCGGGGCCGGAGCGTTGTATTCCCGCGAATATTGGCCTGACTCGGCGCATCCGCGTTCCGCCGGCTTCGGGCGCATTTGGTGGAACGGCCTGTTATTGAGCCTCGGTTTCGTGCTGCTGTCCGCCAACGGATTTCAATTCCTGATTGCGTGGGAACTATTCACGCTAAGCGCCTATTTCCTCATCACAACAAACCGGGAAAAAAGCGACGTGCGGGCGGCAGGGTGGCTTTATCTTGGGGCGTCTCATGCCGCTACACTGGCGCTTTTTGCCTTTTTTTCCGAGTTGGCCGCGCACACCGGCAGTTGGGAACTTGGGCCAATGCGCGAACACGCGGAACTATCGCCGTTGTTCTGGCTGGCCCTTTTCGGTTTTGGAATCAAAGCCGGCGTGTTTCCATTGCACGTATGGCTGCCATCGGCGCACGCCAATGCGCCAAGCCACGTATCAGCAATTCTTTCGGGCGTGACCCTCAAAATGGGCATTTATGGATTGGTCCGCTTCAGCGGTTGGCTGCCGCTGCCCGATGGCGCGGGTTGGGTGGTGTCGGCGTTAGGTGTTGTCAGTGCCGTGCTGGGGGTGGCCTTCGCGCTTGGGCAACATGACCTCAAGCGCCTGCTCGCCTATCACAGCGTCGAAAACATTGGCATCATATTGATCGGCCTGGGATTTGCGATCATGGCGGTCCAACAGAACAATTCCGAATGGGGCAGGCTCGCGCTGGCCGGCGCGTTGCTCCACGTTTGGAACCACGGCTTGTTCAAAGCGCTCCTGTTCTTTGGCGCCGGTTCGGTCGTGCACGCAACCGGCACGCGTGAAATGAGCAGACTCGGCGGCCTTTGGCGGGCCATGCCCTGGACAACGAGCTTGTTCGCTTTGGGCGCGGTGGCCATTTGTGGACTGCCTCCGCTCAATGGCTTTGTCAGCGAATGGCTGGTTTATCTCGGATTGTTTGATGCCACAATATTGCGCGGAACCCCGGCCTTGGCGGCGATAACGGCGGCTATTTTTCTGGGCATGACCGGGGCGCTGGCGCTGGCGTGTTTTGCGAAGGTATGCGGCGTGGTGTTTCTCGGCGCTCCGCGTTCTTCAGCGGCACTCCGCGCGCATGAAAGCGG
>DATJSQ010000238.1:0-6951 GCA_035503995.1 Verrucomicrobiia bacterium
GCGCTGATTATTGTTTTGGAATTGACCTCGGCACGTCCAATTCGTCCATTTGCTACGTCAACCCCAAAGGACGACACCGGCTGCCCTATGTCCACGTCGAAGCGGCCAGAATCCCGCGAGACGAAGCGGGTGATTATTCGCATCGCCTCCCTTCGGTCCTTTACGCCACCGGGAAATTGGTGTCCGCGGGCTTTGAAGCCCAGTCAAAGTGGAAAAAGGGGCGGCTGTGGGAAACCCTGTTTCCATCGGCCAAGTCGGATCTGGGCGGGCATCGGTTTTATGATGAGGCAGTCAATGAGGACTTAAACACGCCGGTCAAGGTGCAGGCGGAAATTTTACGGCGCTTGATCTCCGCCGCCACGGAGCGCACAGGTGAGGACCCGCGCGAGTCAAAAGTGGTTATCACCGTGCCGGCGTCGTTCGAAATGGGCCAGCGCAGGGACACCCTGGACGCGGCAAAATTGGCGGGATTGAATCTGGGCGATGGCGACCTGCTCGACGAGCCGAACGCCGCGTTTCTTGATCTGGTCAACAGCCAGGCGATTGACCGGCTGAACCTGTCATCGCCCAAAAATATTCTGGTCTTTGATTTCGGCGGCGGAACCTGCGACATTTCCGTTCTCCGCGTTCAGCGGGATGAAAAAAACGCGCCGTTGGCGTTGCTCATCGAGAATCTGGCCATCAGCAACTACGCGAGACTGGGCGGCGACAACCTCGATCTGCTGCTGGTTCACAAAGTTCTGCTGCCAAAAGTGCGCCGTGCCGGCGGTGTGCAATTTGACAATCTTTCAGAGCGGGATAAACGCGACTTGCGATGGAACTTGAAGGAAACAGCCTGCCGCTTGAAAGAACGGCTTTGCGAAAAGACCCGGGTTGAGAGGCAAAAATCGAAGTCCGCCAATCCGAAACAAATTTGGACGGTCGAAGCGTTCACCCTCTCTGATGCGGGTGTCGCCACCAGGAAAATCAAGGGTGAACTTGCCTGTATTGAATTTGAAAATCTGCTGGAGCCGTTCGTGGACCGGTTGACCGACAGCCGGATCACTCTGGCGGATGGTTACTATGTGGGTTCAATTTTCGCGCCGGTGCTGGAATCCCTCGACAAGGCAAGACTCAATCCGGATCAGATTGACGCGGTGCTCCTCAACGGCGCGAGCTGCAGAAATCCACTCGTCGTCCGCGCTTTTCGAGAATTGGACATCTTTCGGAACGCGGAGATTCTCGACATGGGCGACCTGGACCTCGCGGTGGCGCGTGGCGCCGCAGTTCGCTGCTTCTACAAACACTATCAGGACTACGACCCCATCACGCCAATCGTGAGTGCTGAACTTGGGTTGATTACCCACGGTGACAAATACGAGACGCTGGTGGAAGCGGGAACGCGATTGCCGTTCCCGCCCAAAGGGAAGTTCCAGCGGTTCACCGACCGTTTCTGGGTTCCCAAAGAGAAAATGTCGAAGATTCATCTGCCCATTTACACCGGCAGGGAGGGAAACCGGCATCTGGTTCAAACGATGTCGCTGGAGATTCCCAGGAACGCCGCGCGCGGAGACCACGTCGTTGTTGAATTGAAAATAGACTTGAACAAGATCATGCGCTTTCGTGCCTTTTTGGCGGAGCACACGGCCGTTCCGCTGGATGCGTCGCTGGAAAATCCGCTCGCAATGCGCAGTGTCACCCCGGAGCAGAGAGCGGCACTTGAGGAACGAAAGCGCATTTCGCGAAAGCGGCTGGAAAATCCGCTTTATCGTCCCTCGGTTGACGAGTTGGTTCGCCTGGCAAATCTGGAACGGTTGGCGGGCGAACCGGAACGGGCGCTCGAAATCCTCCAACGACTCCAGGCCCGGCTGCGGAAGCAGAATGAATCGTTGCCGGCATCCGGTCACAATATCCTGGGCCTGTGTTACGGGCGATTGGCTCGTCGCGATCTCAGCTACGAGCAGTACCGGCAGGCGTCTGAAAAGGAGCCGGGCAACGGTGCCTATGCCGCGAACTGCGGGTGTGCGCTCATCCATTTGGGAAGGCCGGAAGAAGCCATTCCTCTGTTGAGGCGGGCCGTGACCACCGAACCGGACGACGGCTATGCGTATGTTATTTTGGGGGATGCGTTGCGCCACTCGGGGCGCGAGGAAGAGGCGATGAAGGAATTTCAGGAGGGAAAACGAAGGCTGGAAATTCAATTGCGGGCATTTCCTTATGACACGTATCTGCTCAGTTGGGCGGAAGGGGTCTGCCAGCGTCTCGGTGAGTATGAGGAGATGAAGACACTCAGCCGGCGCAAACAGGAATCGGTCCGCAACGCCTTCCTGGGCGCGTCAACGGATGAGCTTGTCGCCGGCATGGATAGTGGCATCATTCATCGCGGCGAACTTTCAAGGGAAGCGAAGCCATGAACATGAAGAAAAAAAGCCGGTCAAAAACAAAACCGCTGAAAAAAAAGCTCCCTCCAAAGCCGGGACTGACTGCGCGTCCACAGGAGGTTTATCTGGCGATTCGCAAACTGCTGGACACGACAAACCATATTCAGGCACGGGCCGCCGAATTGGAAAACGCTCTTGATGTATTGCGCGAGCAGGAACGGAGCAAGGCGGTCCAGGAATTATTGCTCGCGTTGCGCAACAGCCAAGACGGCGACTTGTTGCGATTTGACCCGGCCGCGCCGGGCGATGGTGGGTCCAGCCAGGCAACCGCAATCGTCGCGGCTCTCGTCGAGGCATTTTCAATCACGCCCATTCACCGGATTGGGGAGCGAGTTCCGGTTCGCCGTGGGGAGGTCCCCGACAGTTTGGAACTGGACCGTTCTATTGGCGAGGAGTCTGGCAAATGTGTTGCCGCTGAGGTAATCTCCCCCGGTTGGAAGTTCAAGGAACAAACCCTTCTCAAGCCGATGGTTCGACCTGTATTCAGTAAATCTTCATAATACTGCTTCGCACAGGCGCCCTGCCACCGGCCAATTCCATGGCGGCTAATGGGGGACCCTTTTTTGACGTCGAAATGGATTGCGCAACGGTTACAGATGGGGAGCTGGACGAATGTCTCCAACTGCCTGGCAAACAAATTGAAATGAGCATAAAACTGTCAAAAGTGACCCGTTTTCAGTTCGATGCTAACGAGTATTCCGTGATTCCTCTGGACGCAAACCCACTCCCGCTAGATCAATCGGCTTGAATCCCAGCTTAAACGCCGGAGAATCGGGTCTTAGCGCAAAATCATATTCATCCGGCGCGACGAATTCCGGGTTGGCGACAATGGAACCCTGATCATGTCCCTGCGCCTGCCATTGTTTGAGGGTGGTTACCGGAGAGTTGGCCAGTGCCGCGATCATGGTGTTGATGTCCTTGCCCTGCCAACTCAAGCTGACCGGCGTGAAGTTGACGGGTTTGCCAAACGCATTCCAGTAAAGGTTGTCGGCCATCAAGGTTTGCGCTTTGTCGAACGGACCGCCGAACAAAGCGCCCTGTGTCCAATAAACGATATTGTTCTCAAAGGTGAAGGAACGATGATTCTCGGGCCGGGAGAGTTGCAACTGCCATTGCCGGCTGTCCGCGAAGATGTTGTTGCGGATCACGTTGTTCTGGCCGTAATGTTGGTGAAATCCTCCGGTCTTGGTGTTATAGACGATGTTGTTTTCAAACAGGATGTCGGAACTGCCCTCATCCGCGTATAGCCCCCATCCGCCGTAGCTGAAACTTTCAACGTCATGAATGAGGTTGTTGCGGATAACCGTACCCTTCTGGGGGCCCAAGGTATAGACACCGCCCATGTCACTAAGAACACCCTGGCCAATATCGTGCAGATTGTTAAACTCGATTACGTTCTCACAACAGGGCGATTTCTCGTAACCCCATGTCCAACCGGAGGAAATTGCGCTGTAAAAAAGATGGTCAATTTCATTGTGCGCCACCAAGTTGGCGCCGCTCTGCAGAATCAAAACGCCACACGCCGCCGGATAAATCCAGCCGGCGCCGTGTATGTGGTTGTCGGTAATGGTGTTGTTGTGATTTCGCCGGAAGGGAACCAGAGACGCCTTGTCCTCACCGAGGCGCACACCACCCGCGCCAAGATCCGTCATGTCGCACCCAACAATCTTGTCCTGCCGGCAGCCCCGCCCAAGTTCTACCGCGTAGTGCGCCAGGTGTATAAATGTGCAATTTTCAATCGTGCAGTCCGTCGCAGCTTCGGCGCACACATCACCGCGAATGTCGGCTGCCGCCTGCCCGTCAATGAAGCCTTCCGCCGGCATGACCCAATCCGTGTGGCTGAACGTGAGACCTCGCAGGGTCACATGCCGAACGGTGTGTTTGGCGGTGAAGTCGCCCCGGAAAAGCATCAATGTGTCCAGGCGCGGAGCAAGAACGTCGCCGCGGGTCAAATCCTCGCCTGGCAAGGCAATGTATGTCAGCACGCCAGTCTTTCGATTCAGATACCATTCGCCCGGCGCGTCGAGGGCGTCCATGGTGTTCTCAATATAGTAACGCCCGCCACCGTCCTCTCGCGTGTAATCTTCAGCGCCGCCACTCAGTTGGACAATGTTGCTCTCCATGTTCAAGGAACGGATGCGCAGCCGGTAAGAAATCCACCTCTCAAATCCAACCACCTCGAGGTCAGGGTCGTTGGCCCATTCCGGTTCCATGTCGCCGGCCTTGAAATGAAATTGTATCGGTTCATCACCAAAACGTTCGCCCTGCATGGAAAAAAAGGAGCCGGCATTCGGCGTGCGGGCGCGCTGGGCGCGACGGCCATTCACAAAGAGCGAACGAAAATACCATTTTCCCTCCCGCACGGAGGGAATCTCAGTTTCCCACCAGCCGGTCTTGCCGGGCACTTTTTCCCAGCCCGTTATTTTCTGTCCACCACTGATCACGGGCGTTTCATCGCCGTATGCAGCAACGGTCAGCCCGGAATCTTCCGGGGTCAACACCAGCGGCGCATCCAGTTCGTAAGTGCCCCCACGAAGGAAAACCGTCGCCCGAGAATCCGGCCCCTGCGTTTTTCGGGCGGCCCGAACCGCTTCAATCGCAGCAGGCAAGTCGTTCACGTACGTCTTCCCGCCGGTTGACGTCTCGCCAATCCAAACGCCATTACTGCACACACCGACATAAAAAACAGCATCTCCTGCATTTGCCCGGGTGCAAAAGAGGACCAGGCCTGACAAGAACAGCGATATAACTAATGAATTAAAGATGCGTTTGATCATTTTGATAAAAGGACAGGATTAAAATCATTTCGTGAAATTACAAACAAGCTTTATTTAAAGAACATAATAGCCATTCCGAAATGGATCGTCTGTCTCCTTTTTAGGGGACATGAACGGGTCGGTTTCGAATGGCCCTTAGATAAGGCGTAAATCTTTTAAATTGAATTGGTTACGAAAATCCATTTTGCAAACTTTCGGAATCCGATTTTCATGAGATGCCTGTGTTCGTTGGCCTTTCCAAACGGACCATTTTGTACATTCTGGTCATTCAGGGCACAAATCATTCAAAATGCCCATAAAACGAGCACAATTCCTTATCTAAGGACCATTCGGAACCGACTCTTTCACAGGTGGGGAGACAGCGAGCCATGCGCGGGAGTGCATTCAACTGTCAGCGAAAGCTAAAAGCGTGACAGCGGCGAGATGGGAGAAGTGGCGACGCTGGCGCGGTTTTAGATCTCGCTCCTAGGCGGTGTCTGCCGTAATGCCGCGCTTTTCGAGAACGATTGATGCGGCGCGGCGGCACGTTCAATGCCCGTGCCAGCGCATTTTGCGACAAGTCGCGCGGCTTCATAAATTCTTCGCGGAGAATTTCTTCCGGATGAATCGGCGGTAATTTGTTCGTTTTCATGATCAATGGTAATCCACGATTTCAACGTCGTGCGCAGCCGCCGCGCCAAACGCAATTTGCGGACATCGTTCCGGGAACGAGGCGTGGCTACGGTTTCATCATCTGACCGGCTCCTGTCACGACTGTGACTGACCCATTAAGTAGTGCTTTTGATACTGTTCAAATGCTATTACCATGGAAACAGCTCTGATAAAAATGCTTGTCAAGATTATATCCGGCCTGAGGCTGCGACTCATGCGCGGTCATTGCTGGTCGCTTGTTGTCCTGAGTTGCTGCGCCCTATCTTCTCACGCCCATGGCGGCACGGCCATAGACTTGAATTATGTTGAGCAAAGCCTTGACGCCGACGAAATCATGCTGGCAGAGTGCTTGCAAGGTCTGGCAAACCGGTCAGGTCCGAATGTCTATTATACAACCATTGATTACCAAGGCGAACATAATAATATTTCCTACGTCTGGTTAAATTATTTGACGAACAACTTGGGCATGACCATTACCAATGTGGCCAATCTGCGAACTTTAATCCGGGACGCGCGCAACAAGGGTGTCATTTCCGGATTGGTGCTTTATGATTCTCAGGACATCGGTGGTGCCGAGGCGCAAATTGCCCTTACGATGGCGGCCCAATTAAACGCCCTGCCGGTCACCGACCAGATATTAAACTACCAAAGCCCGGGATTATTGAACAAAGGGACGAACCTCTGTTTCAGCGGCTTGCCGGTGTTGCGGGATATTCGCGACAAGTGGAGCACCAGCCTCATGGCGCGGCGGTGGGAGGTTGCCAACCTGCTGGCCGCTTCCAGCACAAGCGAATGTTTTTTTGACGGCGGTCATTGGTTTGGCCCCATCACGGGGAAGGGCTGTTGCGAGTCAGCGTTTTGCGCACGGGATTACGGGGTGAAATTAAACGCTTTCTGTTTTGATTTTCCCGTCAGTCAGCCGGCCTATTCAGGGCTGTTTAGCAATGTCATGACTCATGTCCATGCGCCTGCCGCCGTGCTGGGAGTATGGCCCGCCTACGGTGGGGGTGAAAGCGAGGGTTCGACCACTCCGCTGATTTCGAAGTTCGGCAATTACTGGGTGCTCACGCACGAGGCCATGAACATAAGCTTTCTCTCCGGCA
>DATJSQ010000239.1:0-9152 GCA_035503995.1 Verrucomicrobiia bacterium
ATGATGATACTGACACGGCCGGGGTAAAACAGTTACAAAGAAAGTGAAAAATTATAATAACGACGATGCGATTTCGCCCACGGGAGGAAAAGAACGGGAGACCGAGAAACGGATGGGGGCAGAAGGATAGGAGGTCAAGGGACATTTCGCCCCTGGGGTCTCAACCGGTTTTTGTAAATTTCGCGAAAATTTTATCGGCCTCTTCGAGGGTCTCCTTGGAACCGATGTCATACCAGGTTCCTGGAACGCGCCAGGTGTAAAAGGGCACGCGGGGATAAAGCCATTGCACCAGCCGTCCCGGCTGGTCTGGATTGTTTCCCTCGGCAACATATTGCCGGATCAGGGGGAAAACGGACCGGGGATAATAATACAGCGCGATGCCCGTCAGTGTGGTTGTCGGACTTTTCGGTTTTTCCTCAAAAAAGACGATTCGCCCGTCGCCGTTGACGGAAATGGAGTTGTATTTTTTGATTTGCTCCAAATCACCGACATCGTAGAGGGCCAGCACGGGCGCATTTTTCTCACGGATAAATCTTCCGAAACCGTCCAGTTTCTCGCTGAACAGGTTATCGCCCGCCACGACAATCAAATCATCATCCACCTGATGCGTTTCCAGGACGTGATGGATGTCGCCAATCGCGCCGAGTTTGTTGCTGTCATCGGTCGAACCGTCATTGACGATTGTAAATTCGAATTTTGACCCCTTGGCGCGGCGGTCGTCGGCCCATTTTTGGAAATGGGCGGCGAATTTGGCGTTGGTCACGACGTAGATGCGTTCGATCCCCGCGACGGAAGCGAGATTATCGAGCACGTGGTCAATCATCGGCTTGCCCGCGACGGGCAGGAGTGGTTTGGGTTGGGTGAGGGTGAGCGGATACAACCGTGTGGCATAACCCGCGGCAAGAATAAGGACTTTCATTTCGTTAATTGAATTGTTCAACCATGGCCATTTGGCGGGAGGAAAATACGCCGAAAGCGGCGGTGGTTCAACGTCATTAGAGCATTTTCAAAAATACCGGAGTTCATTGGTCGAAAGGCGCAGTTCACGGGTCTAAACATTCTTTTTGCTTTCAAACAAGCTTGGCGCGGAGGCGCGGGCCAAATCCTGGCAGCGCGCGTAAATCTCGGAGGGTGATTCGGATTGCAGCGCAAATTCCGCGAGTGCTTGGGCCTCACTCAATTTGAGCCGGCGGATGATATATTTGACTTGGGCCACAACCGTCGGCGCGGCGCTCAATTCATCCACTCCCATTCCGATGATCAGAGGGGCCAGAGCGGGGTCGCCGGCGATCTCGCCACAAACGCCGACCCAGATACCGTTTCGATGGGCTGCGTCCACGGTGGTCTTGATGAGACGGATGATGGCGGGATGAGTTGGCTCGTAAAGGTGCGAGACCCGTTCATTGGTGCGGTCGGCGGCGAGGGTATATTGGATCAAATCGTTGGTGCCGATGCTGAAAAATTTCACATGTTTGGCCAGTGCGTCGGCGATCAGGGCGGCGGAGGGAATCTCGATCATTGCCCCGATTTTCATTTCTTCATTGAAGGGAACATTTTCGGACCGCAACTCTGTTTTGCATTTTTCGACGAGGGCGTTCGCCTGTTTCAGTTCATCCAGGCCGGAAATCATCGGATACATCATTTTAACCCTGCCGGCGGTGCTGGCGCGGAGGATGGCGCGGAGCTGCGCGCGGAACATGTCCGGCTGCGCGAGGCAGAAGCGGATGGCGCGCCAGCCGAGGAAAGGGTTCATCTCCTTGGCCAGTTGCAAGTGCGAAGCGAATTTATCGCCACCCAAATCCACGGTACGGATAATCACGGGATGCGGCTTGAGGGCGGCGGCGACGTCCCGGTAAACTTGGTATTGCTCCTCCTCGGTAGGGAGGCTTTCGCGGTTGATAAAGAGAAATTCGGTGCGAAAAAGCCCGACGCCTTCGGCGCCGTGGGCGACGACGGCTTCGACGTCATTTTGGTCTTCGATATTGGCGGAGAGGACAATGATTTTGCCATCGAGGGTGACGGCGGGCTGGGTTTTGATTTCGAGCAGTTTCTCTTCAAGCGAGGCCTTGATTTTCGCAAGTTGGCCGTATTCAAAGAGCGTCTGGTCGGTCGGATTGACGATGACGGTGCCGTTGTAGCCGTCCACCAGGGCATAATCGCCGCTATCGAGCTCCTCGCTGATGGATTTCAATCCGACGACGGCCGGGATGCCGAGGGAACGGGCCATGATGGCGGTGTGTGATGTTTGGCCGCCGATATCGGTGCCGAAGCCCAGGACCAGTTTAGTGTTCAGTTGCGCGGTGGTGGAGGGGCTTAAATCGTGGCTGATTAAAATGCACGGTTCGGTGATATGGTGAAGGTCGAACTCATTTTTAACATTCAGCAGATTGTCGAGCACGCGGCCGATCAAGTCATGCATGTCGGCGGCTCGTTCGCGGAGATATTCGTCGTCAACGCCGGAGAGCGCGGCGAGATAACGTTCGGCGACGGAATAGAAGGCATATTCGGCGTTGACTTTTTGTTCACGAACGAGGCGGACCACTTCGTCCACCAGCATTCGGTCTTCGAGCATGAGGAGGTGCGCCTCAAAAATGTCCCCTTCCTTTGCGCCCATGTTTTCGACCACCCGGCGCTGCACTTCTGAAATCTGCCGTCGCGTCTGCGCCAGGGCCTTTTCGAACCGTTCCACTTCGCCGACCACGCCGTCCGCCGGCATTTCCCGTCGAGCGACCAGATGGCGGGTGCGGTGAAGGACGAGAATTTTGCCCCGGCAGACCCCTGCTGAGACGGGAATGCCGTGATAAATTTGTTCTCCTTTCAACGGGGTTGACATGCCGCCTAAGAGATAGCCCACGATGGGCAAATTGAAAAGCAAATCCAACGCAAAAATTCCAACTTGCCGGGCGTCGGCGGATGACTTATCGTTTTTTGCCTGTGCCAGAACAATTAAAGCCAAACGAAATCGTCCGCGGTCGGTGTGCCGGCGCGGAGCTTTGTCCGTTGAGCCGCGTGCCGGCGGGGGCGACCGTGTGCATCAAAGCGCTGGCGCCAGAGGCGCGCGAACAGTTGCATGCGCTTGGCTTGCATGAGAAGCAGGAAATGAAATTGTTGAGCCGCGACGCCAGTTTCGTCTGCGAAGTATGCGACGCGCGGCTGGATTTGAACGCGGAGCTGGCGGAGGCGATACTGGTGGAGCCGCTGGCCCTGCCGGTGCGTCAGTTAAAAAATTTGATGACCGGCGGCGCGGCGCAGGAGGAGAAGCCGTTTCGGCTGGCGCTGCGGATTTTCGTTTTTTTGGCGGCGGCCGTGGTTGCCGGGATATTGGTTTGGCAAGGCGTGACGGCCCGGGGCAATCCCACGCCGACGCCCGGGATGAATTCCACGTCGGCGTCATTGGATATTGCCGTGCTGGTTTTTCGCGAGGGACTGGAATCCATTCTGGTGCTGGCGGCCATTGTTGCCAGCATGAGGGGAGAGCGGCAAACGTTTCGCAAACCAATCATCAGCGGAGCGTTCGTCGCCTTTTTGGCAACGTTGGCGACGTGGTTCATCGCGGTTGGGATTGTGAAGGACCTTGGGACTGATGTATCAGCGCTGAATTTGCAGGCGGCGACGGGTTTGCTCGCCGTGGTGGTGCTCTTGGTGGTGATGAATTGGTTTTTTCACAAGGTTTATTGGGGCGGCTGGATAGCGATGCACAACCGCAACAAAAAGAAATTGCTTTCGAGCGCCAGCGAATCGGAAATCTCGGAGCGGCGGCTGGTGTGGGGACTGGTGCTGCTCGGTTTTGCGTCGCTTTACCGCGAGGGATTTGAAGTTGTATTATTTTTGCAGACGTATTACCTGCAGATGGGAGGCAAGATTGTCCTCGCGGGCGCGATGGTCGGCCTGTTTTTCACGGGGATCGTGGCGTTGCTGACGTTTGTGCTGCACCAACGTCTGCCGTATCGGAGGATGCTGGTAGTCACTGGCATCCTGCTGGGGATTGTGTTACTGGTCATGGTGGGCGAACAGGCGTTCGAAATGCAACAAGCCGGTTGGATTGGCGTGACAACGATTCAATCCCTCGAAAAGACGATTCCGGCATGGGCGGGCGTCTGGTTCTCGGTATTTCCGACGGTGCAAACGCTGACGGCCCAGGCGATTGCGCTGGTTCTGGTAGCGGGTTCGTATTTCGCGGCGCGCTGGCAGAGCGGCAAGTTGGACGAGGAAGAAAAACTGGCCGCGCAGGTGTGAATTCTTCGACGTGCTGAGGGCCTGATCAATGCCGGGATCGAGAGCCGCGACGATCAATCGGCTGCGGCCCCGATGCGCGGCCAGGGAGGGCGCGGAAAATCGGCATCGGCAACTTGACGCTGACGAGCTGGCTGATGATACCGACCATATTGCGTTTGACGGCAAAATTCAAAGGGAACGGGAAGAATTCCATAAATATTTTATACAAAATTCGCCCTTTTGGTGTCTATGCAATGAAACCAAAAAACCGTGAACGGCGACGAACATTTAGAGTGGTTTGAAAAATATTACGAGGCGAAAGCAGCGGGTTTGATTCTTTACGGACGGGCGCTGGGGCTGGGGCATGGCGAAGCCGAGGACGTTTTGCACGAAACATTCCTGGCGGTGATGCGATTGCCGGAATTTCCGCGCGAGGCGGAGAATTATTTCGTGCGCAGCTTCCGGAACCGGGCGTTGAACTGCAAACGCTCGTTGTGGCGACGGATGGCGCGCGAGTTGGAGTCAGGCCGCTGGTTCGAAAAGTCGCCGGAAGAGAACCCGTCGGCGGAGGCCGCAGTGCGCGCGCTTTCTGAATTGCCGCTGGAGCAGCGCGAAGTGATCGTGCTTAAAATTTGGAACCGCTTCACTTTTGAGGAAATCGGCGGACTTCTGGAGATTTCGCCAAACACGGCGGCGGGACGTTACCGCTATGGCCTGCAAAAAATAAAATTCCTCTTGAAAGGAGCAAACAATGAACGAGAACGAGATGAAATCGTTGGAGAACCAATTGGGTTCGCTGCGTCCGCGTCGTCCGTCGGTATGGCTTAGATGGCGGATATTCGGCGCGCGGGCGGTTTGCGTGCCGCGCGCGGCCAAACTTGCCGGTTGGGCGACCCCGCTGACGGCGTCCGCCGTGCTGGCTTTTTTAATTTTGGAATCGGCAAGTTCAATGCCTTCAGGCACTTCCCGCGGGGCCTCGGTCCTGGCGATGATGAGCAACGAGGAATACGCCGTCTTCGAGACCAGCCGTCAATCCGTGCAGAACAACTTGCCGTTGTTCACTTTTGATTGGACAAACCATGGTGTTTCCAATTCTAATATGCGTTCTTTTTTAGACCACAACTGATTGGATTAGAATTGATCTATTTAGATTTGCAATGAACAACGACAAAGCGAAACCGCAAAACGGAAAGGCAAAACCGGGCAAGACACCCCCTGCCCCGGCCAAAGGGGCGCCGGCTTTGGTCAAGGCGGAATCCGCCCCGCCGAGGCCGCCGAAAGTGCCACCGCTGTTCCGGAGAATTGATTGGCTGGCCTTGATTATTACCTTTGCGGTGGTGTGGGTGGCGTATCTCTTTATGCTGGCGCCGGATGAGACCCTGGAGGACTCGGGCGAATTATGCACGGGCGCATTTTACGCGGGGATTCCGCACCCGCCGGGATATCCGTTTTGGTCCATCTATTCCTTCTTGTGGACGCATTTGCCGATGGGCAGCGTGGCGTGGCGGGTGGAAGTGGGCGAATCCTTTGCGGCGGCGCTGGCCTGCGGATTAGTGGCCTTCATGGTTTCGCGGGGCAGCAGCATGTTGATCGAAGGGCTCCAGGAATTGAAGGAAATGAGCCGCCAATGGGAAAGCGCGATTTGCATAATCTGTGGCATCACGGCGGGGCTGCTGCTTGGCTTTGATGATTTTACGTGGAAGGAGTCGGTGGTCATCAACCGCATTTCGCTTTTCGACGTGCCCTGGTTGATGCTGGTGGCGTTGTGCATCATGCGCTGGATTTACGCGCCGCACCAATTACGTTACCTGTTTGCTTCGATGTTTTTCTTCGGGATATGCGCGACGATTCATCAAACGATGCTTTGCGCGGCCATGGGCGTGGAAGTGGCCATTGCCATGGCGCACCCGCGATATGGGCGGACTTTCTTTTTGGGCAACAGCGTTATTTTTCTTGGAGGATTGATACTCATCAAGAGCGGCGTGGTGCCGGCGTTCAACGGATTGTCACCGGTGCTGTTGGCCATCTTCTTTATCGTGGGCGTTTTGTCCATTGCGGCTTACATCTGGATTGCAATCGTGAGCCGTGAAAGTTTCAACGAACTTTGCCGCGACGGGGCATTAACGGCGAGTTTTCTGTTTTTGTGCGCGATCCCCAGCCAGGGGACGCCTTGCGCGTTTCTTTGTTTCGTGGCGCTGGTGGCGTTCGGGGTATTGGCGTGGAATACGCGGCGTGTTGATCTCGGCTGGGTGATTGTGACGGTGTGCGCCGTGTTGTGGATACTGGGTGTTTCATTTTATTTTTACGAGCCGATTGCCGGCATGACGGACCCGCCGATGCAATGGGGTTATCCGAGGACCGTGGAAGGCTTTTTCCACGCGCTTTCCCGCGGGCAGTATGAGCAGGATGTTCCGACGAACATTGTCGCGAATCCGGGACAATTCATCCAGCAATTGGGAATGTTGATTGCGGGACTGGCCACGTCGTTCAGTTGGGTCAATCTGCTGATTGCGCTGCTGCCAATTTTGTTTCTGATCAAGATGCAAAAGCGCGAGCGTGCCTGGGTGGTTGGGCTGATGGCCATTTATGCCTGCGTGGGCGTGCTTTTGGTCATCCTGATGGATACCACGCCTGACCGCCAGACGGCCGAGGAGAACAAGGTATTTTTCACCGCTTCGCACGCGATCGTGGCGATTCTTATAGGTTATGGACTGGCGCTGATGTCGGCCTACATGGCCACGCATTACAAGAATTTCCGCACGATGGGATTGGCGGTGGGGGTGGTTTCATTGGTTCCGGCCGGCCTGGCGCTTTACGACAACGTGAGCACGACGTTTTACGGAGGGGCGGGTTTGTTGAAGTATTACACGATATTCGTCCTGTTCTTCGTGCTGGCCGCCGCCATAGTGCTGACGGCCTTGGCGGTGCGACGATATTTCAAACTCAAGGAGACCTCTTCGCCGGATGACCGTTTTCTCTTTCAAATGTTTGCGGGGGGAGCCTGTGTCATGTTGGCGTTGTCCGTTTACCTGTCATTTTTGAGCGGCGACCGATTAAGCGTCCATGAGATGTCCCGCACTCTGCCGCGGTTGTTCTCGCCGCATCAGTATGGCTTGCCGGTGGTTGGAGGCTTTTGGCTGGTGGCCATCGTGATTGGTTTCATTGGCGCACTGGCTCTTTACCGCAACCGCGCGCCGGTGGCAATCACTCTGGCGTTGTTCGTGATTACGCCGGGATATTCGATTATGACCCATTGGGCCAAGTGCGAACAGCGCAACCACTGGTTTGGCTATTGGTTCGGGCACGACATGTTCACGCCGCCATTTGGGATTTATCCGGACATGGCGCACAACGCGATTCTGTTTGGCGGCACGGACCCGGGCCGTTTTTGTCCCACGTACATGATTTTTTGCGAGAGTTTTGTGCCGCCGAGCTGCAAACCGATGGATCCGGATTTTGATCGCCGCGACGTGTATCTGATTACGCAGAACGCTTTGGCGGACAACACGTATTTGGACTATCTGCGCGCGCAATACTTTCGCAGCGCGCAAATTGATCCGCCATTTTTCAGCCAATTGATTGATTATGTTGCGAGCCTGGCTCACTGCGAAGACAGCCCGTTTGTCCACACACTTTCGGACCTGGCGTACAACTGGCTGGATGTGCCGTTCACCAAACGCGGCGCGGCGATTGAGAAGCGCTGGCGCGCCGAGGGTGTTTATCCGCCCAAGGAGATTTATATTCCGTCGGCCGACGATTCAGAAAAAAGTTTTCGCGAATACACGGACGACGTGGCGGAACGGCAGGCGGAAGGCCGGCTGGAGCCTGGCGAAGACGTGCATGTAGGGCCCGACGGCAGGGTGTCGGTTTCCGGCCAGGTGGCGGTGATGATGATTAACGGACTGCTCTGCAAGGTGATTTTCGACCACAATCCGACGAATGAGTTTTATGTCGAGGAAAGTTTTCCGCTGGAATGGATGTATCCGTATGAGACGCCGTACGGCATCATTATGAAGGTCAACCGGCACCCGGTGGTCGCCTTTCCGGACGATGTTTATACCCATGACCATGAGTTCTGGAGCAAATATTCCGACCGGTTGATTGGCAATTGGATTACCTATGACACGAGCGTCAAACAAATCACCGACTGGGTGGAACAAGTTTATCTGCGGAGCGATTATACGGGCTTCAAGGGCGACTTAAAATTCATACGCGATGAAGACGCGCAAAAGGCGTTTTCCAAACTGCGCAGTTCGCAGGCGGGGATGTATGCCTGGCGGTTGCATTTGTTGCTGCCCAGCCCGCCGTATCCGCCGGTGGATCCGCAATATCTGCCGTATCGCCCGAAATCGGACGCGGAGGTTCAAAAGCTTTATCGTGAATGCGATTTTGCGTTCAAACAATCCTTTGCGTTTTGTCCCTACAGCCCGGAAGCGGTGGTGCGCTACTGCAATTTCCTGTTTCAATTCCAGCGGTTTGACGACGCATTGCTGGTGGCGCAAACGTGCCACAAACTGGATCCTTACAACGGCCAGATTTCGGATTTGATTGATCAAATCAAGCGCATCAAGGAACAGGAAGCGGGACAACAACAATCCAATACCCAGACGGTCCAGGATCTTGAGGCCCAGGTGCAAAGCAACCCGGCCGATTTCGACAATGTATTGCGGTTGGGCGCCTTGTACCAACAATCACAACAAGGCAACCTGGCGGCGCAATTATTCAAACAAGTCGAGCCGCTGGCTGACAAAGCGCTGGCCAATACCGAAACTTCGGCCCACGATATTTCGGCCATCATCCAAATTTACGCGGCCATGGCCGATTGGTCCAAAGTGGAGGATGGGCTTAAGAGGCTGGTGGTTCTCATGCCCGGCCAACCGGAGCCGCATTACGATTTGGCCGCCATGATGGCGACCCACGGCGAGGAATCGAATGCC
>DATJSQ010000240.1:0-8177 GCA_035503995.1 Verrucomicrobiia bacterium
ACGGCACGGATGGTCCGGATCAAATCCTCGCGCGCGGCGGTCTTAAGGATGTAACTGCGCGCCCCAGCCTGGAATGAACGGTAGATGTCTTCTTCAGCGTCGTGGGTGGAGAGCATGATAATGGCGGCATCAGGAAATTCCTTGCAGATGCTGCTGGTGGTTTCGATGCCATCCATGCCAGGCAATTTCAAATCCATCAGGACAATGTCCGGCCGATGTTTTCGAAATTGTTCAATGGCCTGCGGGCCGGTGGACACCTCAGTCTCGATGACCATATCCGGCTCAATATTGATTGATCCCGCAAGGCCGATGCGGACGACAAAATGATCGTCCACCACCATGATACGTATCTTATTTTTCATTTGCGAGAGTGCCGTTGGAGGCATAGTCATGGTTTGCGGTTACATCGGCGATGAAGAGAAGGATTTCGGTGCCGTTTCCGGGCCGGCTGGCAAGAGAGAAGCGCGCCCCGATTTTCTCGGCGCGTTCACGCATATCCAGCAAACCAAAATGGCCGGCTCCGGCCTGGCCGACGGAGGGGAGATCAAAACCGTTACCGTTGTCATAGATCTGAAGCTGGACGCGGGACGGTTCATAATTCAGGGCAACGGTGATTTTAGTTGCGCCGGAATGTTTGAGTGCGTTTGCCAATGCCTCCTGAGCGATGCGCAGAAGGTTATGCTCAATAACGGCGGGAAGTTTGCGGGGCGCTCCGGACGATTGGATTATAATTTCCGTGCCTGAGGCGGCGCCATGAGACGCAGCCATTTCGTTTACAGCGGTGACCAGATCGCTGTTTTCCAGGAGGTGTGAACGCAAGTCCCATACGGAACGCCGGGCTTCGGAAAGGCTGCGGCGCAACATATTACGCGCAAGTCCGAGCATTTGGCGCACGGTCGCAGGCGAGCCGTTCAATTGCGCTTCCACGGCGTCCAATTGTATGGTTATGGCAGCCAGCTCCTGTTCGAGGGTGTCATGGAATTCGCGCGCGATGCGGTCGCGCTCTTCAAGAACGCCGGCGTGTTTGATTTTTTCCCGGATGATGCGTGTTTGCTGGCGAACGCGACGGCCAAGGACGACCACCCAGACCATGCCCGCCAGGAGGACCAGCGTCATGATTGCAATGGTCCAAAGCAGCCGCGACAAAGTCCACCAGGGCGGCTGTTGAATAACGCTTACGTCGGCATAGGACCTTAACAGAATCTGGATTGAGTCTGGCGGCAAATCAGGAGCGCTCGAGGCTGCGACCTCCCGGGATTGGGCGAAACCCGGCACCCACTTTTCCGGCGATTGCGCGGCAAATACACCGGTAAGCTCCAGTTCGCTGCCAGGTTCAAGTGATTTAAGACCCTCGACCGCGGTAGCACTCTCAAACGTGGCGGTAAAGACGGAATTGGACGATTGTAGAACCAACGTTTGCCGGCCATGGCTCTCGACAAAGTTCATGAGGCTGGCTTTCAATTTCACGAGGACGCCATCGTAGTTTTCGGGCGTCTTAAGCAATGTTTCCAAATCGGTGGGAATCGGCGGTGGCACCAAGCCAGGGCCGACAACGTGGACGGTGGCATCCTCGAGTCTAGGAACATATTGTCCGAGCGCGGAGTAACCGGAGACGATAACATGGTCGCCCGGTTCAAGCGGGACAGGTTGAGCCACCTGCACGCAAAGGCCACATCCGTCATTCTCAATGAAGAGTGTGCCGTCGGGTTTTTGCAGCGTCACGATGCCGCTGACGTTGACAAAGTTTCCGTAAACGCCGCTGGAATTGAACTGGGCGAGGTTGGAGATGGATATTTCCTCGGGTTGGCGTGGCGCGGGTTGAAGGACGGTAATGTCTTCCATGCTGGAAACCGCGAGCCAGGGAACGCGCAATTGGCGTTTCATGTTGTACCTGGAATAGCAGACGCCACGAAGACGAACCGTGGTATTTATCAACTTTGCCGCTCGTGATTCGTCGAAATTTTCCACGTAGGCCATGATCCGTTGCCCATTCATCGCGATGTTCAAGTAATGCCGGCCGTCGAGAGTGGCGGTTGAACGGACCACGCCAGTGACTTCCACCCACTGGCTATCGTCCGAACCGGTAAATAATTGATCAATCGAGGCACGGCGTGGAAGCGGCAAATGACCACGCCCCAAGACGCGAATCGCCGAGGCCTTGACGATGGGGGCATAATCGCCCTTGTCGCTGACGCCAGCAAGCTCGATTTCGTCCCCGGCCGCAATGTTTGTGTTTATGTCCGGCGCGACCAAAACAAATATGCCGGCCGTGGCGTCCTGAAAAAACAAATTGAACAACAGTGGGTCGTAGTAAGTGACGACGCCTTGCATGCGGACGGGAAGATTTTGTCCAGCCGTGTCCGGGTCCAGTTCACGGACCTGCCAGGCGTTGGTGAGACAGACGGGCGAATTGCCCGGTTGGGCTGAAAGAGGTCCACCACCGACCAAGCCCGCAAATACGACCAAGGCGCAAAGGGTTTGCAAATTACGGCTGACGATACGTCCGGGGGCCGATTTGAAAGAGGCCTTAAACATGCGGTTTTTACAGCTTTACTGAAAGCTCAATCTCGGACGAAAGGGCATATGAGTCAACACATTAATGGCCCGCGAAGCGCCGAGATGAAGCCATACTAAAGTATAGGTTCGAAGCCATGCCAATGCCGTCGTGACGAAACGGGGTTTTATGTGCATATTCAAGTCAAATTGTCCATCAAATGAATCAACCATTAGGAACTTAAATTATTATGAAAAAAAAATCTCTAAAAATGTTTTTAGCGGCGATGTTGTTGGGCGGCGCCATATTTACATCGAAGGCGCAGCTCCCCATATTCTATGAAAATTTTAATCCGCTTTCCGCGGCCGGCGTCGTCCAAACCAATGGTGACTTTGGCGGGGACACCACTTCCTTTTCCGGCGCCGTGGTTCCGGGCGCAGGGCCGGATGGCACGCCGGCTCTGCAGGAAGTGCTTAACGCGGCCAGCGGCTCTGATGGATATTCATTTGCGAACGTTCAATATGGGAATGGGTCGCTTAGCGGAAACACTGTCAGCAGTTTGAGCGACTATACGCTTTCTTTCATAGCCAGGGCCAACGCGGGGAGTCTCAGGCTTAATCTTCAATCGTGGTCGGAGAATGGCTATGTAAATTATCAGGGGCAGATGAGCACGGCGCCAGACAACCCTGGGTATGGTAATGACCTGACGTTAAACCCCACCTATACACAATACACCTTGAATTTGGGCAATTCCTCCATTTTCCAATCACAAACGGATGGTTTCCAACCCAATGGGGGCACGATACTGATTACTTTTCAATTGGACGGGGGCGGCTCCACTCCATATACAGACACGTTGGATATTGACGACTTAGAGCTGACGATGACCACCAATTTTATCTTTGAAACCGACTTCGACGATGACGCGGGTGAAGGAAATTTTGCCAATTCCTATGGTTATTGTGTCGCCGGTTCATCCACCGGGTCATCGCTGACGGGTTATTCGGGCGGCATTTTGGCGGGGACCGGCGTAAACGGCACCTACGCCAATTCCGAAACGGCAAATTATACATTTCTGCCCACGGACCCGGCCTGGACAAATTCGGCGAACGCTTATAATTATGCCGTCCTCGGTAACGGGACACAGTTCGGCGCGCCCATCAACGCCATCACTCCAACGGCAAATTTGGGGTCATTGATTCTGAGCGCGGACCTGCAGGTTACGGGGTTGTTGCCGCAACTGACTAATGCCGACGTGACGATTAGCAAAGTTCAATTCATGGACGGCGGCGGGAATATCATTTTTGATTTTACCGGTGATGCGGGCTTTGTTGGCTCGAACTATGTTGATATTGCCGTTCCTCTTTCCTCGTTAAGCTATGCGGCCGATGCGACGCATCCGATCACCGATTTCACAAACGCCGCGGTGGTGGGTTCGATTGCGAGTTTTACGATCGAGTTCGCGGTGGAAGGTCTTCCGGTGGGAACCGTTGGCGTCAGCAGCGGTGCCAATGTGATTTCGCCGCCTTTTGGTTTCACGGACAACGGAACACTCAACATTGATAACATCCAGCTTACCCAGACGGCAAATCCCGTCCCTCCCACGCCAACGCAGGAGCAACTCATCTGGCAGGCGAATTTTGACACGACATTTCCCAATGACGGCGACTACGGCTTTAATTTCCGCGATGGCGCCAATGGTGCCACGGGTGTTGCGGGCCTTAATGTGGGAGGCGGGTTTGACGGGAGCGATTCGCTCGAATACACCGTTGATCTTGCTCCCTGGAGCACCAATCCTCCCGCCAGTTATTCAGGCTTTGGAGTCGGCGGCCAGGAAAACCCGCTTCCTTTCCAGCTGAACGCAACCAACAAAGCGTCTTACAGGTTCTATTTTGACGCCAAAGCAGGAAACCTGGCCGCCGGCGCCAGTACCAATGTTGCAGCCGTGGCAGATTTGTTATTTTCTGTTCCGCCGGGGGCCGAATCTCCCGCAAACGCGTCCGAAGCGGTTGTGTTTGATCTTAATCCTTCGTTGACGCTGACGACAAACTGGCAGTCATTTGTTTTTAACGGCTCGTCTTGTCCCATTGGCGTGAACAATGGCGGCTCGCAGGCCCTTTTTGACCGGTATGTTTCAGCGGTAAATCAGATGCAGGTGCAGGTTTCAACTGAAGGCAGCCCTAATATTGGGGCGCAGTTTGGTTACGCCACCAATGCCACGATTGACATAGATAACATTAAAGTGGTGCAACTGGTCGAGGCGACGCCGCCGGTAACAGCGGTGGAGACGAACAACCAGGTCGAAGTGTTTTGGACGGATCCAACCACCGGAGGCACTGCTCAACTACAAAGCTCAACCAACGTCGCCGGCCCTTATCTTAACGTCCCGGACGCCGCTTCAGGTGCCGCGTCCCCCTACGTGGTCCCGGCGGGCAGCCCGCAACAATTCTTTAGAACCGTGTGGGTTCCGTAACCAATTAAACGAATGCATTCGCGACGGCTTGGTTCCGCACTCTGTCAAGTGGCCGCATGTCCACAATAGCGCCAACCGTCAACCCTCTGCTGTCTTCCACTATGAAGACCATTCAATATGCCCTCGCGCGCGCGGCATGGAGGACGCGCGGCGTGCCACGGAAATTTCATATTTCTTCAGTTTCGAAGGACAGCATGATGCCACGGACACATGCGCTGTGGCTCGTATTATTCCTGTCCGCTTTCTGTGCTGCAAGTGCGTCGCCCGCGCAAACCACCGCGCCTTCGGCGGCCACACCCGCAGTCAATGGCACGCCCCGGCTGGTGCATGGTCACCCCTGCACCCTCTGGGACACCCAGGACGTGGCCGCCTATAAAGCTTCCTTCACGACTGACCCGGGCCTGAAGGATGCCTTCGAGAAACTGCAGGCTTGGGGCAACGAGCGCATCGCGCAACCGCTCAATGTACCGGCGCACAAGCTGGAAGCGGATGGCACCTGGACCTTTCCCGACTTCAAACGAGGATATCAGGACGCCTCCGGCAAATGGAGTTGGGAGTGGAACTTCAACGGGACGCTCCAGCAACTCTCGGCAGATGTCTCCAATTTGGGCATGCTCTATGCGCTCACCGGCGACCAAAAGTACGGGGCTTTTGCAAGGCAGATCCTGTTGGCGCTGGCTGATGCCTACGGCTACGGCCAAGGCAGTTCCATCCCCGATCCGAATGGCTACGACCACTTCGCCGCCTACGGCTTTGACGGTGGCGATGCCGGCATGTTCCTGGCCAAGGCGTGCCACGGCTACGACCTGATCTACAACGTGCGGTCACTTTCCGCCGAGGATCGCACCCATATCGAGCGCGATCTGATCCGGCCGTTGGCCGAACGCCTCAAGACGTTTACGTTCATGTACACCAGCCATGGGCGTTGGGGTATGGTCTGCCTCTATGGCCTTTTCGTCGCAGGGGTGACACTCAACGATCAGGCGCTGGTGGACTTGGGGCTCTACGGCCCGGACGGAACCGAAAACAAGGTGACCGGCGGGTTCATGGATTGCTTTAACCCTGCTTGTCTGCGTGATGGCGTGGTCTGGGGTGCGGAGACGAAGATCGAAGACCAGATGGCCGCCGTGTGTGTGCTAACGACTGTCGCTGAGGTAATGTGGCATCACGGCATGGATCTGTACGGCTACCGGAACACGGCGCTGAAAAAATCATATGATGCCGCACTGGAGCGGGCCGGGAATGACGGCGGCTCGAAGCTGCAGGTCCTCCCAGGGATCGAGGCGTTCCAGTACGTTTTCCGCCGCTACCAGGATCCACGCTATCTGCCAGTAGTCGGCAATCTCAAACCAGGATTCACGCTGGCGATCGGCGAAAATCTGCCATCGCTGCCTGTGGCAGCAGCGACTGTGAAGTGAGACCAAAGGTGAGCGGGATCGTTACATTGACAAAAGCCATCGGAACCTGTGCGGTGATAATGTTTTCCGCGCTCATCCCGGAGGTGTGCGCTCACCATAACACACCATGAAAAAGGACCTTTATCCCAGCCGGGCATTCACCTTGATAGAGTTATTGGTCGTGATTGCCATTATCGCCATATTAGCGGCGTTGTTATTGCCTGTCCTTTCGCAGGCACAAGAGAGGGGACGGCGGATTGCCTGCGTCAATAATCTGCGCCAGATAGGCATTGGGATGACGGTTTATGCCGGTGACAACAATGACTATGTCGTCTCGGCCTTGGGGGCGAATTCCAACGCTCCCCCGACGACTCCGCAGACGTTTAACCAAACCGCCATAACCCCGCCGGAAGCGCGGATGGCCAAGGAAGTGAATCTGGATGCAACCGCGACCAACGGCCCTTCAATCTGGTGTTGCCCGGACCTTGCGGGTTACGGGACATCTTACAATGCCAACCCGGGCGGCACCGGAGGCCCCCAGTGGCAAATCGGCTATCAATACTTTGGCGGCATCTATTGGTGGTATAACTCATTTTACCAGGGGATAAAGTCCGCCAGCCCGGTGAAGCTGGGCGCGTCCAAACCGACGTGGGTGCTGGCGTCCGATATTATTTGCAAATATACGCAAGGGAGGGGGAATCCCTGGGGGGCGAGCACGGGCGGTTTCGTCGCCCATCAGCGGCGTGGCACGCGATATCCGGACGGCGGCAATCACCTGACGGTGGACGGTTCCGTACACTGGATAAAATTTGAAAACACGCTGGCCCTCACAACGTTTTGGGTTGGAGTTTACAATTATTATTTCTATCAACAAGACGTTGGCTCGATGAACCCTGCCGTCCTTCCTGCCCTGCAAGCGCAAGGTCCATAAGCGCCGCCGGCGAAAAGCGCGCCATAAGGGCCGAATTTGTCTCGAGTCCGTGCAGCGGGCGTAGCCGCGACGTGCCCGTGCCCGGATAGTGAGCGACTAAGACCGGTGAAGATTTGCCCCTGACTCCAATAAAAACCGTGTTATTGCAGGGGATTTACTTGGGGGCGGAGGCTGGAATCGGACGATTTACCCCGCGTTTGGAGGCTCATTATGCCTGATTTTATTGGCTACTTAACATAAATCGGCTTAACCCAGCTATACCCTTTTTAACTCCTTTGGTGTCCGTTTCGGTGTCCGCTGGTTTAATTACAATGAGGCACAGCTATCGCGTGCTTACGAGGGTGACGACAATATAAACCTTACCTTGCAAAATTCTTGAAACTTTCGCTTGAGGACAGCCGCCAGTATCCATCTGCGCGGCCATTGCAGCGGCGAATTCCTTTGATAGGTATCCTAACGTCTCGCCGCTTTGCAGATTTACCCGAACAGCGTTCGTGTCATAGTGGTTATCAGGTTCCCGTACTAATTGAACGTTGTCTCCTTGCACAATATCGTCCAAATGACCACGATGATATTTAATCCCCACAACAAGTGATTCAACTCCTTGCACAGCACGTCTCGCCTCGTTCGGTTCAGCGAAGGCTTTGGTCAAGGAATCGGCAGAAAGATGTTCAGCACTCGGAGGCACTGGCGCGAAAACCTCTGCAACGAACTTCCTGCAGTTTTCAATTTCTAGCGCGAGCATAGGCACCAGTCGTTCGGTCTTCTGCTTCGCGCTGCCTCTCCAAGTGGAGACTAAGTTCACTGCCTGGTCTTCATATGCTTGGCAATCCCGGCGAAAGCGAGCCACAACTGCTTCTGTCTCCGCCCGGGATTTAATGG
>DATJSQ010000241.1:0-2997 GCA_035503995.1 Verrucomicrobiia bacterium
TGAGTTTGAGCGGGGCGCCGGGGTCCACCTATGTGCTGGAGGCCACGACGAACCTGGCTCTGCCGGACGATTGGCTGCCCGTGACGACGAATATGCCGGGTACAAATGGGCTATGGCAGTTCACGGACATGGAGGCGACGAATTATCCTGACAGATTTTACCGGGTGATGTTGCCAGGTCAGTAGTCCCTCTCAGCCGGAGAAACGGGGTGGCGGGATGGAAAATAGCGGATTGCGAATTTTGAATAATTTGAGATTCTCAATCCGCAATCCGAATGGGCATCGTTGATTTCATCCTGAATCTCGCGGGGCTTTTGTTGTGGCTAAACTGGCGTTCTGAAAGCGCCGACCCCGTCGGCAAACGGACGCCGGCCACGCTCATCGGCACGCTGCGTCGCGCCGACAACCGGAACCGCCGCTGGCAAATCCCCGCCGCCATCGCCGCGCTCATTTTGTTGCGCGCTCTCTTTTACTGGCAAATTGGCTCCGCGGCCAACTGGTCCGCCCGGCTGAATCTCAGTGTGATCGAACTTTCTTTTCGCGCCGCCTACTTCAGACACATGATGCTCTTTTCCGTCCTGAGCTTCGGCCGGACGCTGTGGATTTTTTATCTTTGGCTGCTGCTGTTTTCCATTTTGAACGGGCCGCAGCCGTTTCATCAATTTGTCCGCGCGCAACTGGGAGCGCCCGACCGCTGGGGGCGCGCGGCAAAATTAATTCTGCCCTTCGCGGTCACCGCCCCGTTGTGGTGGCTGGCCAGTTGGCTCCTCGCCTGGATGAAGATCATTCCGGCGCCGATTTCCGCCATCCATCGTCTCGATGAATCGCTGGTGGTGGGACTGGCGGCCTATCTTGCCTGGGAAATTGTGGCGGTGGCGCTGCTGGCGCTCTATTTGCTCAACAGCTACATTTATTTCGGGCGACAACCATTTTGGAGTTACGTGGACGCCACGGCGCAAACGCTCCTCGCGCCGTTGAATAAAATTCCGTTGCGGGCGGGCAAGGCGGATTTTGCGCCAGTGGTCGGCATGGCCGCGGTGTTTCTCCTTGGGGGACTCGCCGAGCGCCTGTTGACATTCCTTTACGCGCGCGCGGCGATGTGAGGGGCGAATCTCAACTCAAACTCCGCTCACCTGCCGTTTCTCTTCTGATGGCAGAGGCGCAACACCAGCGGACGGCCGTAAAGCGTCAGCCAGGTGTTATGCACTTCCACCGGGACGCGGCTGCCGTCGGCGCAAATCAGGGCGCATTCGGGTACGCGGCGCGCCTCCGCATTGCTCCCGTTCAGCTCCAGAAAATCCAATTGTCTGTGCCCGAGGATACTTCCCCGTTGGAGCCCCACCATGCTCGTGGCGGCTTCGTTGACGTCCACAATTTTTCCGGTTTCCTGGTCCACCAGAAAGGCCCCGTCCCCGAGCGCCTCAAAGAGCGTGCGGTATTTGTATTCCGACTGGCGCATGGACTCCTCGGCACGATCGCGTTCCGATTGCGCCTCGGTTTCGCGCAAGGCGCGATCCACGGCGGGAATCAGGCGCATCAGCCGGTGCTTGAGCACGTAATCGGTGGCGCCGTTTTTGAGCGCTTCAATGGCGGCGTCTTCGCCGATGGTGCCCGAGACAAATAAAAACGGGACTTCGGGCCGTCGTTCACGCGCCAAGGCCAGCGCCTCCGTGCCATTGAAATTGGGCATCGTATAATCGGAAAGGATGAGGTCCAAGTCCTCCTGTTCCAGCGCGGCGATAAAATCGCCGCGGGTGTCCACGCGCATCAGTTCACACCGCGGCCAGCGGGCCGACAGCATTGCCTCGTTCAATTCGGCATCCTGCCCATCGTCTTCCAAATTCAGAATTCGCAGTGAGGATTTCATGACATTCGATTCAAACGGTACGCGAGATTCAAATTAGATAAATGGGGTGAATTCCCCGCAACGGTTGGCATGGCCGCCAAAAACAGCTTTTGTCATCTTGCAAAATGTTATGGTATTGTAAGTCAATGGTGGAGAACAATCGCGGGCGCGATTCCCGGACCGATGGGGCTTGCTCAGAATAGAAGAACGTGTGAGATTGTTTGACTCGGGAACTGTTGCCGGAAACCGCGCCCGTTGCGACGATGATTTTAGATTTGATAATATGACAAATAAAATCCAGGTGCTTCTTGCCGACGACCATAACGTCGTTCGGCAGGGATTACGGGCGCTACTCGACGCCCAGCCGGACATTGCCGTCATCGCTGAAGCGGACGATGGGCGGCACGCGGTGCAACTGGCGCGGGAAAAGTTGCCGGACGTGGTGGTGATGGACATTGCCATGCCCAACCTCAATGGCCTCGAAGCCGCGGGTCAAATTGCGCGCGAAGTTCCGAACGCGCGGCTGTTGGTGCTTTCCTCCTATGATGACGATGAATATGTGACGCAGGTCATCCGGGCGGGAGCCAGGGGATATTTGCTCAAGCAAACGGCCGCGACGGATTTGATAAAGGCGGTGCGCGAAGTTTTCAGGGGAAAGCAGTTTTTCAGCCCTGCCATTTCACGCCGTCTGGTGTTTGACGGCAGACAGAACGTGTCGGAAAACGGCAAAAAACCCGGCCATTTGACCTCACGCGAAAGGGAAGTGCTGCAACTGATTGCCGAAGGCAAGGCGAACAAGCAGATTGCCGGTGAATTGAACATCAGCATTAAGACCGTTGAGAAGCACCGGCAACAGGTGATGAACAAATTGGGCATCCACGATATTGCCGGCCTCACCCGGTATGCCATCTCCAAAGGAGTCGTCGAAGACCCCTCGCGGCGGCAGTTTTAACCGCGTTTCTCACGACAGAAGCACCGCCTGATAAAACTTTTTCCAGCAATCGGATCTTAATCAAACTCCGAGGCAGTTTGACAAACTTTCAAATCGGCTTAATGTGAAAAAAAGGAGAAAGGATATTTTATGGAAACGATGAAAAAACGAGATCCCGCGAAAGCGCGGGAGTATTTTGAAAACAAGCTGGCTTTCACCAC
>DATJSQ010000242.1:0-17360 GCA_035503995.1 Verrucomicrobiia bacterium
GCGCTTGTCCAGCGGAAATTTGATGAAGAGTGAAAATAGTGCGCAAATCAGTTTTTGGCGAGCACAGCCCACCCACGTCGGCTGCGACAAGGGATTGCCGATCAACCTTCGGGATGTTCCAACAGTTCACGGAGACGCGGCGCCAGGGGCGCGGAAAGTTTTTCAATCCAGCTTGCTTCAATTAGACCGACATCAATCATATCCCGCAAATGCACGCGGTCTTTGTCGCAAAATGAGGTCAGCTTCATCCGCACAAGCGCCTCAAGCGAGAGAAGACGAAAAGTTTCAGTTTCTTCGGATTCGGAAACGTCCGGCGCGGGAGCTGGATAATCTGGCCGGACTTTTTCAATCGCATTGCTCATGCGCTGCCACGAAACCGCGTAAGTGGCGACGGCCATAAGCCAGGGTCAGTTTTCAAAATATTCCCGCGGGTCAACGATTTTTCCCGCAATCGCGCTGGCGGCGACGGTGGCCGGCGAGGCGAGAAAGACCTGCGATTCCTTGTCGCCCATGCGGCCCGGAAAATTGCGGTTTGTGGCGCTGATGCACTTGATGCCGGGCTTGTTGATGCGGCCGAAAGTGTCCACCGGCCCTCCCAGGCAGGCGGCGCACCCGGCGTTTTCGGTCATTTGAACCCCGGCATCCGTGAGAATTTGCCAAATGGTCTTGTCACCCCATCGGGTGCTCTGCAAGTCATGGACGATCTCCGGCGTGGCGGGGACGCCGAACGTGTCAATCGCCACGTGTTTGCCGCGCAGCACGCGGGCAAACTCGACAAAGTCGCTCGTCTTGCCGCCGGTGCAGGAGCCTACGTAAGCGCGGTCCAATTTGATGTGGCCCAGTTCCCTCGCCTTCTTGCGCTGGCCGGGATCGGGATGACAGGCCACGGTGGGCTCGAGCTGGTCAAGGTTCACCGTGAGTTCATAAACAAACTTTTGTTTCTTGTCCCGCTCGACGGGATTGTAGGCCGCCTTGGTGCCGTTCAATTTCACGCGCGCGTCCACATATTCCTGCGTGCGGGCGTCAAATTCAAAAACCCCGTTTTTACCACCCGCCTCAATCGCCATGTTGGCGATGGTCATCCGGTCGTCAATTGAAAGGTTCGCCGCGCCTTCACCGTCAAATTGCATGGCGCGATACGTCGCGCCGTCAAAGCCGATTTCCCCGATGCAATGAAGGACGATGTCCTTGGCCATGACGCCAGGCTGTAATTTGCCTTCGAGGCGGAAATGCATGGTTTCGGGAACTTTGAGGAGCAACTTGCCCGTGCCCATCACAAAACCCGCGTCCGTGTTGCCGATCCCGGTGGCGAATTCGTTGAAGGCGCCCGCCATGCAGGTGTGGGAGTCGGTGCCGAAAAGGACTTCACCCGGACGCGTGTGGCCTTTGGCCGGAAGCGCCGTATGGCAAACCCCGGCGTAATGCGAGCCGTATTGCCGCTGCAACATTCCTTTCGAGGAATCGAAATGCCAATGGCCGTTTGGGTCGTCAATCACGTCGTAAAAATACGGCAACCCCTGCTCCTTCACAAAATCGCGCAGGATGTCAACGTTGCGGTTGGATTTCGAGTCGGCGGTGAAAATATAATGGTCGGGAATGATCACGATTTTATTTTTGTCCCAGACTTTGGCGTCTTTGCCGAACTCGCGCTTGAAAACGCCGATGGTGCCTGGACCGCAGACGTCATGGGTCATGAGCACGTCGGCGTTGACCCAGATATTGTCGCCTGCCTGGACCCTGGATTTGCCTGCGGCCCGCGCGAGGAGCTTTTCTGTCAATGTCATATACGACAGAAGGTATCCGATGCCGGGGGGGAGTTCAAGGCAAGGTTGAAGGCGGGGGCATCGGAGTGGTGGAGAAGTTTCGGAAAAATCGGGATGGTCACCGCCTGTTCCGCGTTTGCATTTGCCGCCACCGTGATTGAATTCTTTAGCCGTTGGCAGAGAAACCCCCCTTCTCTGAACGGGGTTGGAGAAAGGGCTATCAGGACGCCCATGTCGTAGCGCAGACTTCTAACTCGGCTTCGCGTTGCTTTTCCAGATGTAACGGAAGAGAATCACGCGCAACGCGGCGGCCAGGGGAATGGCCAGCACGCCTCCCAGCACGCCGCCAAAAAGGGTGATGCCCACCATCAGCGCGATGATGACCATAATTGGATGCAGCCCCACCCGATTGCCCATAATGCGCGGCGAATAGAAAAAGCTTTCGAGCGATTGCACCAGGATGAAGAGCATTAGTACAATCAGCGGATGGAACCAATCCGCGAATTGCACTGCCGTCAGGATGAGGGTTAGGATGCACAGGATCGTCGCCCCTACGACCGGAATCATTACCAGAATCACCGCAAGGAACCCGACCAAAAACGCATAGTCCAGTCCCAAGCTTAACAAGCCGATGGTATAAAGCGTCCCGCTGATGAGCGCCACAACCACTTGTCCGCGGAAAAAGGCAATCATGTATTGGTTGATCGCCTCAAGGATAAAAATCGCTTCGTCCTTGATGCGCGAATTGCGGATGGGCAAATAATCCATCCAATGTCGTTTGATTTGGCGCTTTTCCCGGAGAAAATAATAGGAATAAATCGGAATCAAAATCACCGCCACCGCCACGTCCACTAATGACGTGGCTCTGCTCAAGAGATTGAGCGCCCAATTGCCAATCCTGGGAATAATCTCCTGCAGCCAGCTTTTGGCCGACAAAAGAATCTGCTTGTGGATTTGGCTGGTTTCGGCCGGCGCATTGGTTGTCGAAGCGTTTTGCACGTTTGGCCCCGGCTGCTCCGCGCTCGAATTATCGGAACCGGTCGGCGAATTGGTGCCCGGCTCCGACATGTTGCCCGCCCATTTCTCGATCTCCCCCTGTGCCCGCTGGGTGTATCCCGGAATTTTTGAGACCAACTTGTTGGTCTCTTGAACCAGTTGGGGAATGACACTGGCCAGAACACCGCCAACAACGCAGACCACAAAAATGAAAACGATGATAATCGCCAGGGGACGCCGAATTTTATGATGTTCAAGCCAGTTGACCGGCGGATCCAGCAAGTACGCCAGGATCACGGCGATGGCCAGCGGCCAGAGGACTGGACTTAATAAATTCAAGAATTCGCCGATGCCCCAAACCAGGCCCACAGCGATGCAGGTGATGATCGCCACGGCGAGCGCCGTCAGCGCGAACCAGATGATTCGCGCCTGATTTTCGGTCGGCGCTTTAAGGTTCATTTTTTTAGCGGCGCAACGTGAAATGAAGACTCTCCCTCGGCAGGCTGCCTCGAATTATCATCAATTTTACAGTGCCACACAAAATTGCCTCGTCAAGATTGTCCCAATGAGATTCAACTTTCTTCCTTCACATTTAGCCCTGTCCGAGCTTTTTCGACTTTTCCGTCGCCGCTCGCACCGCGTTCATTACTGTCGCGCGCAATTTGCCTTTTTCCAGCTCGTGCAGGCCTTCGATGGTTGTTCCGCCGGGGCTGGTCACCTGGTCCTTGAGAGCGCCAGGATGCTGGCCGGTTTCCAAGACCATCTTTGCCGCGCCCAATACCGTCTGTGCCGCCAGCCGGGTGGCGACGTCCCGCGGCAAACCGGAGGCCACGCCCCCGTCACTGAGCGCCTCGATGAACTGATAAACATACGCCGGTCCGCTCCCGCTCAAGCCCGTGACGGCGTCCAGCAAACTTTCCTTGACCTGAAAGGCCGCCCCGACCGCCGACAACAATTTCGCGGCAACGGCGCCATCGGCCGGCGTGGCATTTTTCCCCAGGGCAAACGCCGACGCGCCCGCGCCAACGAGAGCCGGCGTGTTGGGCATAACGCGGATCACCCGCGCGCCCGGCGCCAGCGCGCCTTCCAATCGGCCAATCGTCACGCCGGCGGCGATCGAAATGAGCAAATGGTTGTCTGAAACGACCTCGCGGATTTCCGCCAACGCCGCCGGTGCCTGGTCCGGCTTGGTCGCCAAAACAAGCACCGTGGCGAAGCGGGCGACCTCCCGATTGGAGGCGGTGACCCTGGAGCCGAGTTCGACGGCGAAATTTTTCCGCGCGGCCTCGTGCGGGTCGCCGCCGAGGATTTCCCGGGGGAGGACAATTTCAGCGCGGACGAAGCCCTTGGCAAGCGCGGTGGCCATTTTGCCGGCGCCTAGAAAGCCGATATTCAGTTTTGCAGCCATGCGGTTTTGTAACAGGCAAATCGCCCTCGCGAAAGTGAAATTAACCGAAATCGTTGCTTGAATTTGCGCCGAAGAAATTTATTCTTCTGCGAGGCTCGATCTAGGAATGTCAAATCGCCGCACATGGGAATCGTTTGAAGCCATGCGCACTGCCGCCGACGGAGGCGATGCGCAGGCGCAATGTTATATGGGCGTCTGTTACCAAAACGGACAAGGCGTGCCGCAGGACTACCAGGAAGCGGTGAAATGGTTCCGGCGCGCGGCGGACCAGGGTGACCCCGTGGCGCAATGCTATCTGGGCGTTTGCTATCTGAACGGCGCCGGTGTGCCGCAGGAATTTGGCGAGGCCGCCAAATGGCTGCGCGAGGCGGCCGAGCAAGGCGACCCGGCGGCGCAATTCAATCTGGGCGTCCTTTACGAAACCGGCCAGGGGGTGCCGCAAAATTACGTCGAGGCGGTCAAATGGTATCGCGAATCGGCCGAGCGCGGCTATCCGGCGGCGCAGTTCAATCTGGGCGTTTATTATGAGCAGGGACAGGTGGTGGCTCAGGATTTCAAGGAAGCGGTCCTCTGGTATAAGGCAGCCGCCGAACAGGAACTCGCGCCCGCGCAGTGCAATCTGGGGCTATGCTATCAAACCGGCCGGGGGGTTGAAAAAAGCCAGCAGGAAGCCGTGAAATGGTTCATCCGGGCGGCCCGCCAGGGCGATAAAACCGCCCAGCACAATCTTGGTTTGTATTACGCTTCCGTCGAAGAGGCCGCCCAACCAACGCCCGAAACGGAAGAAGAGACGGAATAATTGGCCGGATCTCAAATTTGCTAAAACTCAATGTTCAGGCTGGCGATGACGCCCCAGTGGACTTCCTCACGCGCCGCGTTGTCCATGGGAAATACATAGCCAACACCAATGCTCGGTTCCGTTCCGCCAACGGGCTTGAAGCCGATGCGAAAGCCCATGCTGCCTAGTACGCTGTTCTGGCCCGCCTCGTCCTCGTTTAATCCCAACTCACCGTTCAATTCAAACATCGGGGAAAATTCCAGAACACCCGGTATAGGCAACTCCCCACGCGGCAGGGTATAGGCGAAATCAAAACCGTACTCAAAACTCTGCGCGCCTCCGTCTTCGCCGCCGCCAGCAAGCACCGAATAATCAAAGACCGACTGGATCGTAAAGTGATTGCCAAGCTTAAGGTCGTCGAAAACCGCCGGATCCAATTCCACGTTTTTGCTCAAAGCGGTATTGACGGGAATACTCGATTCGAGGCCGCCGCCAGTTGTGTTATCCAACAACCCGTCGGCCGACACAAGCTGATAGAAAGGACAACGGACACCCAAATCAACGTCGCTGATGCCTTGTGACGGATCGTCCAGATCTGAAAAACGCTGGTACTGCAATCCGATCTCGAACGTAACGACGCTGACGCTTTTTTCAAACTCCGCGGTGACAATGTCGCTTTGTTGTCCGCTGGCTTCCGTGTGCAAGGAATTGACCTCAAGCTCGCCTTCGGGTTCCGCCTCGGTCTCATCCACCAAGAGCGGTTCCGGAAAACTGTCCTGATAGTAGCCGCTGCGATGGTCCAGCGCGTCAAAAATTCCAAAGCGTGAATTCTGCGGAGTCCAAACGTTTGTGGCCGTTGCTTCTTCGTCCCCCATCGCCGCGGCGCCGATACAGACAACGACGAACAAAATTGTAAATATCTTTCCTGTGGAGTTATTACGAATCTTCAAGCGGCGGACAATAGGGAAAGCCGATGAAAAAACAAGGCCGATCTTCACGTTATGCGGTCACGAAAACGGCAGAAATGAAGTTCCATCTATGTCACAAATTTACCCGCCAATTCACCCACTTTTGCGTCCGCCTTGCCGCCATCAACAATCTGAACCGCCAGGTCCCATCCCGCCGCCTGCGATTTGGCTTTTCCGGCGACAAATAATGCCGCCGAGGCATTGAGCAACACCGCGTCGCGCTTTGGGCCGCGCTCCGCGCCGGAAAAAACATCGCGAATGATTTGGGCGTTGGTCGCCCGGTCGCCACCGAGCAAATCGGCGAGCGTGGCGGGTTGCAAATCGAATTGTTCCGGCATTGTGGTGGACACCGCCAGCGCGCGCTCCTGGTAAAATTCAGCAATGGTGTTTTCGCCCAGCGGCGAAAGTTCATCCAAAAATCCCACGCCGGGAACCTTTCCGCAAACCACCATGGCACGCCGGATGCCGAGCGATTGTAGGACGCGGGCAATTGGTTCGCAAAACTCCGGCCGCGGCACCCCCACCAGCATCACGGAGGGTCGCGCCGGATTTAGCAGGGGGCCGAGCAGATTGAAAATGGTCCGCCCGCAACGTTCGGCGCAGAGCTTTCGCGCGGCCGCGATGTGCTTGAAGGCAGGATGATAATTCGGCGCAAAGAAGAAGGCGAATTGCCGCTCGCGCAATGAACGCGCGGCATCCGGTGGGGTCAAATTAGTCGGGACGCCGAGCGCCTCCAGCACGTCGGCGCTGCCGGATTGCGAAGTAACCGCGCGGTTGCCGTGTTTGGCCACCGTTACGCCGGCGGCGGCGCAAATGATGGCCGCGGCGGTGGAGATGTTAAACGTGCCGAGACGGTCGCCGCCAGTGCCGACAACGTCGAGAATTTCGCGCGAACGTGTTTGAGGATCGAGAGGAGGTTGAATCGCCCTGTCGCGCAGAGCGCGGGCGAAGGCGGCGATTTCGTCCGCAGTTTCGCCCTTTTGCGCCAGCGCCGCCAGAAAATCGGCTTTGAGTCCGACGGAAACATTTTCGTCGGCCAATTGCTCGACTGATTGGCGGGCATCATCTTCTGCCAGGGCGCGTCCGGCCTTGAGTTGTTCGATCCACTTCGCGAGCACGCGAAAGTTTAAGATGCGAAAGATTTCCGTCGAGGCGAATTGTTTGCCCGTCGTCAATAAAAGTGCGTGAACAGTGAAGCAGGATTTGGTAACTTCTTCGTCTTGCTTTCAGTCTGAAAGAGCGGCTGTTTGAATTTATGCCAGAAAAACGGAAGAGCAGTGTGATGAAATGGACGGTGCTGGTGGCGGTGACGGCGGTGATTGTCGTTGGCGCATGGTTTTTTATGCGCGGAAAGGATAACGGCCCGCAATACCAGACCGTGCAGGTGGTGCGGGGCGACCTGACCAATCTCGTCACCGCGACCGGGACGCTCAATCCCGTGGTCAACGTGACGGTGGGCAGCCAGGTCTCGGGCATCATTGACAAACTTTACGTGGATTATAATTCGATGGTGAAATCAAACGAGGTCATCGCCGAAATTGATCCTTCCACCTACCAGGCGGCGGTGGAACAGGCCAGGGCGGATTTGGCCAACGCCAAGGCGGACCTCGAACTGCAGGTGGTCGAGGCCAGACGCGATGCGGAATTGTTCACCAATAAATTGATTTCCGATTCCGATTACGACACCCAGATTGCAACTCGCGACGAGGCGGCGGCAACCGTCCAAATCAAACAAGCCGCGCTGGACGATGCCTTGGCAAACCTGAGTTATTGCAAAATCCGGTCGCCGGTGGACGGCATTGTGATCGCCCGCGACGTGGACGTTGGCCAGACGGTCGCCTCCAGCTTCAACACTCCGACTCTTTTCCAGATTGCGAACGATTTGACCAAAATGCAGATTGACGCGTCCGTGGACGAGGCTGACATCGGTGGCGTCAAAGACGGCCAGCTCGTGGCTTTCACCGTGGATGCCTTCCCCAATCGCACGTACTATGGCTCTGTGGCGCAGGTGCGAAATTCCCCCACCACGGTCAACAATGTCGTGACTTACGACACCGTGATTGCCGTGACCAATTCCGATTACAGCCTGATGCCTGGGATGACCGCCAGTGTCTCCATCATCGTGGCGCGCCGCAGCCACGTCCTCGAGATCCCGAATTCGGCCCTCCGATTTCATCCGATCGAGGACGAAACTATTTCATCGGCAGAATCGGGCGGCCCGCACCCGGGCCATGGTCATGGCGCGCCATCAACGACGCATCTGATCTACGTCTTGAGCCAGACGGCCCGCGACCCCAAACTGGAGCCGGTGCAAATCCAGACCGGCATCACGGACAACATTTATACTGAAGTGCTGTCGGGTTTGAACGAAGGCGATAATGTTGTAATCGGCTTGAAGATTCCGGGCTTGTCCGGTGACACCGGTACGGACAACCCTTTCAGTATGCGCCGTCGGTTCTAGCCAGCGGCCCTCGTCTTGCAAAAATGAAACCGGTCATCCAGCTCGAAGCCATCCGCAAAGTCTATCAGAGCGGCGAGGTGGAAGTGGCGGCGGTCCAGAGCATTTCCCTCGAGATTTTGCCGGGGGAATTTGTCGCCATCATGGGGGCGAGCGGTTCGGGCAAATCCACCTTGATGAATGTGATCGGCTGCCTGGACCGGCCCACCAGCGGGCATTACCGGCTCGATGGCATTGACGTCTCCACGCTGGACCGCGACACGCTGGCGGACATTCGCAATGAGAAAATCGGCTTCGTCTTCCAAGGCTTCAATTTGCTTTCCCGCACCACGGCCCTCGAAAACGTCGAAATGCCGATGCTCTATCATCACCAACGCCTGTCCGCGCACGAACATCAGGAGCGTGCCACGCGCTCCTTGGAACTCGTCGGGCTGGCCGCGCGCGCCGATCATCATCCCAATCAACTGTCGGGCGGCCAGCAACAGCGCGTGGCCATCGCCCGCGCGCTGGTGAACCAGCCCTCCCTCCTCCTGGCCGACGAGCCAACGGGAAACCTCGACAGCCAGACCAGTATTGAAATCATGGGCGTGTTCCAAAAATTAAACGACCAGGGAATTACGATCGTGATGGTCACCCACGAGCTGGATGTTGCCCGCTACACCAAACGCATGGTCATTTTGCGCGACGGCAAGGTGATCAGCGATGAATCGGTTCGTGACCGGTTGAACGCCGACCGCGAATTGCAACAGCTTCGGCAGGCGCAGCAGGCAGTCAAGCTGGCCTGAACTAAATATGAGAATCTTCGCATCCTTGAAAATCGCCGGACGCGCGCTGCGTCGGAATAAAATGCGGACCTTGCTCACCATGCTCGGGATGATCATCGGCGTCGGCGCCGTTATTGCCTCAGTCAGCATCACCAACGGCGCCAAATCGCAGGTGGAGGCGCAAATTGCCGCGCTCGGAGAAAATATGCTGCTGGTGTTCCCCGGTTCGTTCAGTTCCAGCGGGGCGCGGCTGGGTTGGGGCAATTGGCACAGCCTCCAACTGGACGATGCCATGGCCATTCAACAGGAACTCCCCGGCGTCGTGGCTGTCAGCCCGGAAAACAGCACCCGCGTCCAGGTGATTGCCGGAAACCAGAATTGGAACACCCATATCCAGGGCGAATCACCCGAATACCTCCAAATCCGCCAATGGCCGTTGGCAGAAGGCGGAATGTTCGACAATACCCAGGTTCGCACCGCCGCCAAAGTCTGCATCATCGGCAAGACCGTCGCTGACCAGTTGTTCCCCGACCAGGACGCCCTCGGCCAGACGATCCGCGTCGGAGACGTTCCGTGCCAGATCATCGGCGTATTGACACCGAAGGGTCTGTCGCCGTTGGGACAGGACCAGGACGATGTGGTGATCGTTCCCTTTACGACAGAGTTGAAGCGGATTGACCGGGAAGACTGGTTGGATGTTATTTTGGTGCAAGCGGTTTCCCAGGCGGCGATGCCCATCGTTCAACAGGAGATCACCTCGCTGCTCATCCAACGTCATAACTTGAAAGCCGATGGCAGCCGCGACTTTGTGGTCCGAAGCCAGCAGGACATCGCCCAGGCAGCAACCACCACGGCCAGCGTCATGGGCGTGCTCCTGGCAGGCGTGGCTGCGGTCTCCCTGGTTGTCGGCGGCATCGGCATAATGAACATCATGCTCGTCAGCGTCACCGAGCGCACCCGCGAGATTGGCATTCGCATGGCCGTCGGCGCCCGCGGCGGCGATATTCTGGTTCAATTTCTGATTGAAGCCGTCACGCTGAGTCTTATCGGCGGCGCCATCGGCATTGTCGGCGGTATTGGCATTTCGAAACTGGTCGCCTCGCTGACCCATTGGCCCACTCTCACGCCGGCCGTCTGGATTGTCATTGCCTCCGTTTCGAGCGGCCTGATTGGAATTATTTCCGGCTTCTACCCCGCCTGGAAGGCGTCCAAGCTCGATCCCATCGACGCGTTGCGGTATGAATGAGTCGCGCCCGGCTCCAGGGAATTAACGGTTCGTTGATTTTCTTGCGGCCGGCACGCGATAATTCCGAATGAAAACTGAAATTCTGCCGACGCATACCCCGGACCTTTTCCAAACGGCCGTTCGACGCGCCGCGGAATTACTTCGCGCGGGCGAGGCCGTGGCCTTGCCCACGGAAACTGTCTATGGCCTGGCCGCCAACGCTCTGGACGAAAAAGCCGTCGCTAAAATTTTCAAAATCAAAGGACGCCCTGCAAACAATCCCATTATCGTCCACGTCGCCAATGTCGAAATGGCCAAACGATGCGTGAAAAAATTCCCTTCGGCAGCCGACCGGCTGGCGAGGGCGTTTTGGCCGGGACCATTGACCCTGGTGCTGCCGCGCGCGGAAGCCATCCCTCCCCTGGTCGCCGCCGGCGGCGGCACCATCGGGGTCCGCTGGCCGTCGCATCCTTTCATTCAAGCGGTGATCCGCGAGTGTGATTTTCCGCTGGCCGCGCCGAGCGCGAACTTGTCGAACCGGCTTTCACCGACCAACGCCGGACACGTCCGCCGGCAACTCAACGGCCAGGTACCGTTGATTGTGGACGGCGGCCAGGCGCAGGTGGGCATCGAGTCCACCGTTTTGGACTTGATGGATTCCCCGCCGCGAATTTTGCGACCGGGAATGATTCACGCCGAATCGCTCGCCGCGGTTTGTGGCCAGGTTCAAAATTTGGAATCGGCTGTCCAGGGTTTAGACTTGCGCAGCCCGGGACTGTTGAAGAAGCACTATTCGCCCAGGGCAAAACTGATTTTATTGGACTGGAGGGACGACGCGGAATTGCAACGCCATCTCGCTAATCGCCGTTTGACGACGGCCCATTGCCAGATTATCGCCCATTCCAAAATTCCCTCGGACAAATCTTTCGCCGGCGTGAGCGTGATTCCGCATGACGCCGAGGCGTTCGCGCGGGCGCTTTACGCCGAACTGCATCGCTGCGATGAGGCCGGCGCGGAAATTATCATTGTTGAATCGCCGCCGGATTTGCCGGAATGGTCCGGAATAACCGACCGCCTGCGGCGTGCGGCGGCCTGATTTATTTGTTGATTCTCCAGCGCGGAAAGTCGGTCAGGAACAGCCGGTCTGAGGAATAACCGGTCGGCGCGTCATGCAGCGGAAAGGTGGACGGCTGATTCAACAACACGAATTGAATGATAAAGTTCCCCCAACTGTCAGGGGGGGTAAGCTTCCAATCGGTTAAATATTTCCCGTTCATCGTCACGGGAGTCAAATACAGCGCGCTGACCGTCTTGATATTGTCGTTGATGTCGTAGAAATCATTACTCGCGTTGAGCGAGAGCCAGACACAATCGCGGTCGCCATACCACGCCACCGCCCAGGGCACGTCGCTCATCATCAGCTCGTCCGGTCTCATCCAGCGTGACACTTGCTGGATGTCCGGTGGAAAATACGGGGGATAAACCACCGGACTGGGTCTGGGTGGCAGCAGCGTAAAAATCATCGGCAGACACGACAAAACCACGAAGCCGCCGACAATCGGATACCGCAATTCCAACACGGGCAGTTGTATCTGCTCCAGCAGCGTAAAAAAGAAACTGGCACCATAAATAAAGACCAATGGCGCGAGCAAAATCAAAAGGTTTTCAGAGTTGATGGTCGGCGATTCATCGGAAAGCTGGGTGCGGCCCAAGGCTTGGACGAAAATCAACACGCCCAAGCACAACAGCAGGAAGTAGCGCATTCGTTGCGCGGCGATTTTCCGGAACTGAAGCATCAGGCCCGCCAGAAAAAACACGCTCGCCCAACTGCCCCCCAGCGTCGGCAGGTCATTCGACACGATAGCGCGCACGTTGCCCGCCAGTTTCGCCAGAAATGGCTTCAAAATAAATCCGTAAAAAACCGGATGAATCGAGCGCGGCAAAGTGTATTGAGGATACAACGATGTCCCTTCCATCGGCGCGAAACCGGCGGTGCCGAACAAAGTGCCGCCGATGACGCAGTTGCGGACCAGCCACGGGACCAAAAGGATTGCAAAGACGCCCAGCGCCAGCAACGCATTCGCCACGCCTCGCGGTCCGCTGAACAATATTAGAAAAAAAGCGACGGGAACAATCAGCCATCCAAAGGCGTATCGGGTCAATGCGCCCACCGCCACCGTGGCCCCGGCCAGAATGACCCAGCCCATCAAACGATTCTGCCGTGGCGTGGCTTCGCGGGCCAGCTCTTCAATTTTCAAAACGCACCACGTCATCCCCAAAAAGAACAAAATCAATAGCAGCGTCGAAAGCCCCGAGTTGCTGAATCTCCAGAGCACTTCGCAGCAAATTGTCAAAACGGCCGACAGCCATGCCACATTTTGATCGAACAATTTCCGCGCGAGAAAAAAAACCGCCACGGCCACCGCCAACAGCAACACCTGGTTGAATACTGTAATTAGAAAATCCGGTTGATAGCGCGAAAATCGCCCGTTATCGCTCCAGAACGCCCCCTTCAAATCCACGGACCAATGGAATGGCAGCACTTTCATCAAGCCCGCCAGCACCAGCGGATAAACAGGCGGATTCGCCAGGTCCGGGTGGGCCCGGATGCGGGCGAAATCCAAATTGGTGGATACCATCCCCATCGGCCCATTGCCTTTATTGTGCCTTTGAACGAGATAAAGACTCAACGGGCGGATGAATTTTGTCGTGTAACCCTGGCCGGTGGAAATGTTCCGAGCCAATTGCGCCGCGTCCATTCCTTCCGGGGTCGAGAGGTTCCGGTAGTCGCGTAAATCGTACAAAACCCCCAGGCCAAAGATTACCAGAAACAGCAGCACCAACCGCAACACGCGCGCGCCGCCGCCGACTTCCAATTTGTGGATGAAAAACTGAATCAGTTCCCGGATTGGCATAAATTGAGTTTAGAATTCTTCCAAATGATAGGTGTGTAATTTGCGGTGAAACGTCCGCCGGCTCATGCCGATTTTTTTCGCGGCCAGCGTCCGGTTGCCGTCGTTCTCTTTCAAGGCGCGCAGAATCAATTGTTTCTCGGCTTCCTTCACGGTCAAATCATTTTGTTGCAATACTTCTGCTTCGTTCTTCGCGCCGATGGAAAGTTGCCGCGGCAAATCGCGCACAGAAATCTTTTCGCCGCGGCAAAGCACGACGGCGTGTTCCATGGCGGTGCGCAACTCGCGCACGTTGCCCGGCCAGGAGTACGTCATCAGCCATTCGAGCGCATCCACCGTAAAATCGTTCACGTTTTTATTGTTTTCCTTCGCAAATTCCTGCAAAAACCGGCGCGCCAGCAGCGGAATGTCCCCGGGGCGCTCGCGCAGCGGCGGCAGCGTGATTTCCACCACGCGCAACCGAAAGAACAGATCTTCTCGAAAGGTCCCGCCCTTGACCATCTCTTCCAGATTTCTATTGGTGGCCGCAATCAGCCGTACGTCCGCCGTCAGCGTCTTATTGGAGCCGACGCGCTCAAAGGCGCGCTCGCCCAGGAACCGCAGCAGCTTCACCTGGAGCGTCGCGTCAATTTCACCGATCTCGTCCAAAAAGAGTGTCCCGCCCTGGGCCAGCTCAAATCGTCCAATCCGCCGCTCATGCGCGCCGGTGAACGCGCCTTTTTCGTGGCCGAACAATTCGCTTTCCAATAGCGTCGGCGCCAGCGCGGCGCAGTGGACGGCCACAAACGGCTGGCCCGCTCGTGGACTCAATTGGTGAATGGCCTTCGCGAGCAACTCCTTTCCCGTGCCGCTCTCGCCGTTCAGCAAAACCGTGGCGCGCGTCGGCGCCACCTGGCGTACGATTTCAAATATTTCCGCCATGGCCGGAGATTGGCCGGTGATGTTTCCCAGGCCGAATTGAGAATCGAGTTGCTGCCGCAGCGAAACATTCTCCGTCTCGAGCCTCTGCTGCTTCAAGGCCTTGGCAATCCGCATCTCCAATTCGTCAATCTGCAACCGCCCCTTGGCGATGTAATCGTCCGCCCCCCTTTTCATCGCGTCCACCGCCAGTTCCTCCGAGCCGTAGGCCGTCATCAGAATGCAAATCGGCGGTGACGATAGTGATTTGGCCCGCGCAATTAATTTCATCCCGTCCTCCCCAGGCAACCGGAAATCCGCGAGCATCACGTCAAAATGTTCCGCCTCAAGCAGGTTCATCGCCGCCTGGGCGTCTTCGGCCACATAAACATCGTATCGTTCCTCGAACGCGGCGCGCAACCCCTCGCGCGTCGTCTTTTCGTCATCCACGATTAACAGCATCGGCTTGTTCATGCGACTTTTGCCTCCAACAGACGCGGCTTGCGTTCGTGCAACGGCAGCCAAATCCGGAACGTCGTTCCCTTGCCCACGCGGCTGTCCACTTCAATCCTCCCGCCGTGGAGACGCACGATGCGTTGAACAATCATCAAACCCAGGCCCGTTCCTTTTTTCCGGGTGGTATAAAATGGCTCGAAAATGCGGGTGATCTGCTCCGACGGAATTCCCAAGCCGGTGTCGGCCACGCTCACCCAGATGCCGTCGTCGCCCTCGCCGGTTTGCAGGGTGAGCGTCCCCCCGGTCGTCATCGCCTGCAACGCGTTTTTGATGAGGTTCACCAACACCTGTTGCATTTGCGATGCGTCCAGCGGCGTCTCCGTCAAATGCCGCGCGAGTTTGTTTTGGACCGCAATGCCGCGATTGTCCAGTTCGGGCTTCAAAAGAGCCACGGTCTTTTCCACCACGTCGTTGAGCGAGGCGATTTTCAGTTGCAGAGGCGCTGGACGGATGGCGCCGAGAAATTGTGTAATGATATAGTCGAGCCGCGTAATTTCGCCTTTGCAAACGTCGAGATAATTCTCCAATCTTCGGGAAATTTCCGGCGGCGGAGCCGTTGACTCAGCGCGCCCGCCGGCCTTCCGGCTGGCTTGCCATTCATCACTTTTGAGCTTTTTCAACTCGCGCTCCATGAGTTGCAGGTGAATGTGCAGCGCGTTCAGTGGATTGCCGATTTCATGCGCCACGCTCGCCGCCAGCAACGTCAGCGCCTGGACCCGCTCGCTTTCAATGGCCTCGAAGGTTTTTTGCCGCGCCTCGGTGGCGTCATGCAGGATCATGGCCACGCCCGCCGTGCCAATCGCCCGCCCGTCCAGTGGGGCGGTGTAAAGCCGGAGAAACCGCGGCCGCGGATAGTGGATTTCAAATTCATGGCGCGACACACTTTCGCCGCCGGCCGGGTCTGCGCTGGAAATTTTTTCCCAGTCAACCTCAGGCAATATTTTCGAAATATGCGGCTCACCATCGCCGGGCTGCAAACCGATCAGCCGCTGTACCGCCTGGTTGAAATAAATCACCCGTCCATTTTCATCCACCACCAGCACCCCGTCTTCAATCGTATTGAAAAGCGTCTCCAGAAAATTGCGCTCGCCCGCCAGCCGTTGGACGACCGTTTGCAGCCCTTCAACGTCCAGACGGCTGATCCGTCCGAGCACTTTGTCAAGAAAACTGGATTTTGGCAAAATCATTGAAAAATCACATCAACAAAGGGACAAAATGGCTCAATCCTTGAGCATGTCAATTCTAAAAATGAATTCTATTGGCACACGGCATTTTTCAGTCTGGGTTGGTCGTTAGTCCTTCGCCCGCCTTTCCCGCCAACGTCAGTCCTCCATCTTCGCTTTCCCTTTCGCGGCGATTCCCCTCTTACGGTATCTTCAATATCTGTCCCACGCGGATCCGGCTCAAGTTGACGCCGGGGTTGGCCGCCTGCAATTCGCCCAAATGTATTCCATACCTTCGGCAAATAGCAGCCGCCGTTTCTCCCGCCACCACCTCGTGCTCGCGCCCCTGCCCGAAGTCCGTTGACGATGAATGAGGTTCAACATGAGTTTCGGAATGTGTCTCAATGACCGGCGATTGATCGGAAAGGGCAGGCGTCGGCTGAACCGTGGGTGTTTGGGCCACAACGGCGTTATTTTGCGGCACCGGGTTGGTCATCGCCTGCACGCTGGCGTAATACGCGCGCCATTTGTCCACTTCATTCTGGAGCTGGTCCACCTGGTCCTGAAGTTGACGGTTTTGTTCGATGAGCTTTTCCAACTGTTGTTGCGTCACAGAAGTGGACGGCAACGCCAGAACGTCAGCCGCCAGTTGTTGTTTGCACGCCTCGATCCGTTGATTGACGATGCCCGCGTTGGCCGCATCCGGATCAAATTTCAAATATTCCTGGTAATGATAAATGGCGGCGGCTGGGTCAGGCACTTTGGTATCATACAGCATCGCCAACTGGTAATGCGCCTGGGCCGAGTGCGGATTCACTTCGAGCGATTCCTCGAACGCCTCGACCGCGCCCTGGTAATCCATGGCATTGACGCGGCTTTGGCCCAAAACAAAATGCGGCTCCTTTTCTTCATCCGACTGGCCCTGGTCGGGCAGGCATCCGCTCAAAGCCGCGCTCACGCACAACGCCACCGCAACAAACAACACTCGAATCCAAAACGACATGAAAGCAAGAATATCCAAATCATGTTGGCCACGCAATCCAGCGATGATTTCATCCCCCCCTTTTTTTCATTCTGCGTTCCGTAATCTTCGTTCACATGCCCCGCCCGCATGCGGCATGGCTATGGATAATTCATTCAAAATGCAGAATCCCCTCCCAACCCTCAACACCAGCATCTCTCGACTGTCGTTTCCCCTGTTGTTTCCCCTTGTATCTTTTTTCCCAACATTCGAAACTTGAGCCGGTCGCGCGCGTGGCGGAACTGGCAGACGCGCCGGACTTAGGATCCGGTTCCGAAAGGATTAGAGGTTCAAGTCCTCTCGCGCGCACCATGTTTTATTGGGGAATTTGAGGATTTCTCGTTTTGCATGACGCTTGGCCCGTCTTTCGGTCTTGACGTTCGTCAGCGCACCTCGGGACTATATACTTCCCAAATGCAGAAAAAACGCCAATGTTTATGCGGGTAAAATGAGGGTCGAAAACTTCAAATTTGAATTTTTCAAAATCTAAC
>DATJSQ010000243.1:0-3713 GCA_035503995.1 Verrucomicrobiia bacterium
GAAGAGGTCGCCCGCTTGCAGTTGGAAACGATTTAACAGCGCGCTAAAAAACGAAGGGGCCGCGCCGAAAACGCCTTGCCATCGTCGTGGGCAGCCCGTTTAAAATCCATTTGGTTGTAGGAGACGAGGTGACGAATCTCAAATTTCATCGGGTTTTCAATCGTTACGGGAGATTCCATACGTCGTCTCCGGCTTCTTTAACGGTCAGTTTTGGCCCCGCGCGTAAAATATTTTCACTTTTTTTGACAGAATTTGCCTTTACCCGCGTATTAGCTCTATATGAAAAGGCATTTTGTATAATTCGATTTGCCAGCTCTGGCCAGAGGACTTGGACAATGGGGCGGGCATGGCGGCCAGAGCTGGTGTTTTTTGCCCCAGCGCATGATTGCTTCGCCGCGAATTCTGATTCTGGAGGACAATCCGCACGACCGCCAGCTGTTGGAAGACACGTTGCGGAGCGGAGGGTCGCCCTTTGAATTCGTTCATGCCCGGGACCGTGCGGAATTTCAGTCGGCGCTGGAGAAAAATGTGTTTGATTTGGTCATCTCTGATTTTGGTATGCCTGCCTATAGCGGTACAGCGGCGTTGGCGTTGAGCAAACAGCTTCAACCCGGAACGCCTTTCATTTTCGTCTCCGGCACCATCGGTGAAGAGCGCGCCGTCGAAAGCCTCAAACTCGGGGCGACCGATTACGTCGTTAAAGACCGCCTCGGACGCCTCAACGAGGCCGTTTCCCGCGCGTTGCGCGAAGCGCGGGAACGGCGGGAACACGACCGTGACGCCGAACGGCGCAAACAGCTCGAGGAACAATTGCACCAGGCGCAGAAAATGGAAGCGGTCGGCCAGCTCGCCGGGGGCATCGCGCACGATTTCAACAATTTGCTCCTGGTAATCCACGGGAACACCGAATTGGTGTTGCAAACCGAGAAACAGCTTTCCGACCAAAGCCGCGAATTTCTCAAGCAAGTCACGGCGGTGGCCGAACGCGCCACGCATTTGATCCGTCAACTTCTGGCCTTTAGCCGCAAGGAGGTCATCCAATTCCAGCCGTTCAACCTCAACCAGGTCATCGGCAACCTCACCAGGATGGTCAAGCGGATCATCGGCGAGGACATTCATTTGCAATGCCAGTTCGCCGACAATTTGCCGTCCGTGCGGGCCGACGTGGGATTGACTGAGCAGGTCCTTTTGAATTTATTCGTTAACGCCCGCGACGCCATGCCGGCTGGCGGCTCGATTTTTATCAGCACCGAGGCGTTGGACGTTGACGAGCTAACGATCGAAAAACATCCCGCCGCGCGTGCGGGAAAATTCGTCTGCGTGACGGTGCGGGACACCGGCGCCGGCATTCCGCCGGAAAACTTGCCCCGGATTTTTGAGCCGTTTTTCACCACCAAACCGGCCGGAAAGGGAACAGGGCTTGGGCTGGCAACGGCTTATAACATCGTTCAACAACATGGAGGCTGGATTGACGTGGCCAGCGCTGTTGGAAAAGGAACGGCGTTCAAGATTTTTCTGCCGGCCAATGTTTCGCGTGAAATGAACGACGTCGCCTCCCGCCCAAAAGGGGATTCCGCCGGAAAACGCGAGAGGATCCTTTTGGTGGAGGATGACGGTGATGTCAGGAGCCTGATTCGGACCGCGTTGCAGCGCGCCAATTATCAGGTCCACGAGGCGGCCAGCAGCATTGAGGCGTTGGAACTCTGCAAGGAAAAGACGGTAAAATTCGACCTGCTTTTGACGGATGTCGTCATCCCCGGCGGCACCAGCGGCAAACAACTGGCCGAACAGATGCAAACGGAGCAACCTCAACTGAAAGTGATTTTCATGAGTGGTTACCATCCGGACAGCGCGAAAATGGAACCGCACCGCTATTTTCTGCAAAAGCCCTGTCCAATTTCTGTTCTCACGGGAGTAGTCCGCGAATGCCTGGACGAGAACCCCTGACCCGCAATCGCTGCGCTATTCCCCAATAATTTTTACCAGCACCCGTTTGCGCCGCCGTCCGTCAAATTCACCGTAAAAAATCTGTTCCCACGGCCCGAGGTCCAACCGGCCTTTCGTGATGGCCACCACCACTTCCCGCCCCATGATTTGCCGTTTCATGTGCGCGTCGGCGTTGTCCTCGCCCGTGCGATTATGCCGGTATTGCGACGTCGGCGCGTGCGGCGCTAGTTTTTCCAGCCAATCGTCATAATCCTGAATCAACCCGTCCTCGGCGTCATTGATATAAACGCTGGCGGTGATGTGCATCGCATTCACGAGGCAAAGCCCTTCCTTGACGCCGCTTTTTTGGACCAGTTCCTCCACGGTGCGGGTGATGTTGACGTAATCCCGCCGGTGCGGCGTTTCAAACCAAAGATGTTCAGTCAGCGATTTCATAAAATCATGATACCAGGATCAGGTTGCCTTCCACGGTAAAACGTATTTTTTGCGCGTACTTGGCCGTTTTGTCCTTCCGGCAGCCAGGCGCCCACGCGCTTGATTCAAGGCCCGACCTTCAATGTGTGCCGAGCCGCGTCATCCAAACTGTGATGACGCTGGCCTGGCGAGCGCCAGACGGCGGGAAATGTTGCGTAATTTACCAGGCCAAAGCAGGCGCACGATAGTTGCGCCAATCGCAACGCAATGCCGAAGGTCAGTCCCGTGGGAGCGCCCAGGCCGACGGCTTGGAAAGCGACCATTCTGCCGCCTTCGAGTGTTCCCATGTTCAGCGGAACGGCGAATGTCAGCAAATCGAACCACAACCCGAGAATCCAGACCGTGGCAATCGCTTCGACGGTCACCGGATGATGAAGCAGGTAAAAAAAGCAGGCGATCTGGAGCAATCCGATTGAATGGCCCAACATTTGCCATAACACGGCCCGAAAAAGGTCCCGCGGACGGTCACGGTAAAAGATTTTCAGCGCTTCATCCACATTCGTCAGTTGGCGCGCAAAATTTTGAAGCGCCGCGCCGGCAAATTTAAGCGATGCCAGCCACCGGATGAGCGCGCCCAGTTGACCGTGTCTTTGAATTAAAAGAAATGCGACAATCCCGGCTGCCACCACTCCGCCGCTGACGAACATCGCGGCCCAGGCCGCGGGCGGCAGGTTGGCGCGGCACACCACGATCATCGAACCGGCGGCCACCAGGATGAGATGCGCCATTCCGGAGCAAACCCTGCCCACGATGACCCCGCTGATCGCCTCGGGGCCTTGATGGCTTGACGACAGCATGGCGGCTTTTGTGACTTCGCCCCCCAGCCCCCCGGTGGGGGTGAGGTAATTGACCGCATTCCCCGCCATGCGAATGCGAAAACGCAGGAGCCAAGGCAAGCGACGGTAGGGCGCGCTTAAGCAATAACTCCAACCGACGGTGTGAATACCCTCGGCAAGGAATTCAAAGGTGACGAAGAGCCCCAAGCCGCCCCAGCCGAGCACGGCGAGTTTGTTCCATATCCTGTCCGCTCCAATTTTCCATATCAGGCATCCGAGAAACACAAAACCCGCGACCAGAAGAAATTGATGGATTTTTTTCATCCGCATTCTTGAATTTATGCGGGCTGCATCGGAACGCCAAACCGGCGGCAATAGTTTTGGAACCTTCGCATTTCCGCTCTTACATCGAGGCCGTGGTCCGCAAGGCTGGAATGATCGCGCCGCCGGTACCTGGAACGTCCGGCGATGAATTGACGCATTTGGAGAATCGTCGCTTGCGTCAAGGGGCAGTCC
>DATJSQ010000244.1:0-16737 GCA_035503995.1 Verrucomicrobiia bacterium
ATCCATGCAGAAGCGGGAAATAAAATGCATACCCGTTCCATGACTGCCGCCGAATTTAAAAAGAAATGGTCTCGTTATCAGGGCAAGGAAACTTCAGCCTGTCAAATGGCGTGATTTGGATTGTCAAAACCAAAGGGCGGCAGGAACTCGACTTGCCGCAAAAGATGTCGCGACTTAAACAATGGTGCGCCGATGCCACCGCTGCCACGGAAAACGGCCAACGCTATGATTTTGTTTTCGTGGATCAGACTGGTTTTGAAAAACACGCGCCGAAAAATTTCACCGCGCTCGCCGCGAGTTTCACCGAATATGAATCGTGATTATGAACGGCGCGCCAACTCAAGAATACCTCAATGGACTTGTCACCGAGTTGCGCAAGCTGCCTGCCGAAACGGGTTGGCTTGAGTTCAAAGAGAACAACTCAAATCCCGAAGACATTGGCGAATACCTCTCAGCTTTGAGCAATACTGCCGCGTTGCAAGGCAAAGCCAACGGCTATGTGATCTGGGGGGTGAGAGACGGCACGCACGAAGTGGTCGGTACGAGTTTTCAGCCCGCCAAAACCAAGAAAGGCAATGAAGAATTGGAAAGCTGGCTGACACATCTTTTGAATCCCCGGCTGCACTTTCATTTTCACCAGGTGACGCATGAGGGAAAACCGGTCGTCATCCTCGAAATCCCCCGTGCCCACGGCAAGCCGGTCCAATTTCAGGGAATGGAGTTCATTCGCGTCGGCTCTTACAAGAAAAAGTTGAAAGACCATCCGCAAATTGAAAAAGACCTCTGGCGCGTCTTCGACGCCACTCCATTTGAGGAGTTAATTGCGCTCGGCCATGTTGATGCTGCCGATGTACTGTCCATGCTCGATTATCCGGCCTTTTTCGAGCTTCTCGAACTGCCGCTGCCGCCAGACCGTGATAAAATCCTGAACCGCCTCGCTGACGACCGCATGATTGTCTCGGATGCCGCAGGAAAATGGAACATCACCAGTCTCGGTGCCATTCTTTTTGCTCGTAATCTGGACGAGTTCAAATCGCTCGCCCGAAAGGCTGTCCGTATTATTGTTTATGAAGGCAAGGGACGGCTCAAAACTCTCCGCGAACAACCTCTGCGCAAGGGCTATGCCACCGGCTTCAAGACGCTGATTGACCATCTCAATGCGCTGCTGCCGCGCAACGAGGTTGTCGGCCACGGCGGTATTCGCAGGGAAGTTCCGATATACCCGGAACCGGCCATCCGCGAACTCATTCCCAACGCGCTCATCCATCAGGATTTTTCCGTGACCGGCAGCGGCCCAATGATCGAAATTTTTTCTGACCGCATGGAAATAACCAATCCCGGCGAGCCGCTGGTCAAAACCGATCGGTTCCTCGACAGCCCGCCCCGTTCCCGCAACGAGGCGCTGGCCTCATTCATGCGTCGGTTGGGCGTTTGCGAAGAGCGCGGCAGCGGCGTGGACAAAGTCGTTGCCGAAACCGAAAAATATCAACTGCCTGCGCCGCTCTTTGAAACCACTGATGGTTTCACGCGCGCGATTCTGTTCACGCACCGGCCTTTGCGGGAAATGGATCGCGCCGACCGCACCCGCACCTGCTATCTCCACGCCTGCCTTCGCTATGTGGAGCGTGACCCAATGACGAATTCAACGCTGAGGGCGCGTCTCGGCATTTCCGGACCCAACAAGGCCATGGCCTCCCGCATCATCAGCGATGCCATTAAAGATGGCCGCGTCAAGCCCGAAGACCCGCAGCAAGGGAGAAAATACGCCAAATACATCCCCTTTTGGGCCTGAATGTTTAATTGATGAATAAATAAATTAGAAATAAAAAAACCACAAAAACCCAATGTTTACCGGCGAAATCTTAATTGACGGTTAATTGACTGAAATCCCGTTTTGACCATGGCACGCCCCGATTCCGATAAATACGAACTGACCGACGGCGAGGAAAACATCACCGTGCCTGAATGGGCGCCGCTGGTGGACGTCATCGAGGATGAAAAGGAATATCTGGTTAAGGTCCTGCCAGCAAACGGCACACATGTCCAAGCAAGGCTGTATTGGCAACGGGCGGAAGCCTGGCCATCGCCGTGGCCAGTTCCGCTTGGATCGTTTCGAACCGCGGTTCGTCGCCGGCGGTCCGGGCGGCATAGCCCCACCAGACGAGATGTTCCACGTCATTTTCAGTCGCTGCCCTTGCAGGAATCGTCGCCGCATCCTCAGCGATCAATCGGCGGTAAAGACTTCGATCGCGGCTTGAATCCCGACCCAGGCCCACGGCCATTAAGTCCGCCATCAAGCCGGGATACCATGTGTTTTGGGCCGCGAATCGCGCGCCATTCGATTGAATCCCAACTAAATAGGCCGCTTGCCCGGTGTCCCAAAGGTTGGCGGCGATGGACGCCTCCATGCGGCTGGCCATATGGCCCCACGCCGCCGCGTCGGCGGGATGATCGGTTAAGGCCGCCATCCGCGCCGCCGCGCGCAGTCCACGCGTCGTCTCAATGTTGTCCATCGTATAAGCAATCGGCCAACCCGGCTTTGCCAGAGTCAGACCATTCGTTTGCAGTGTAAGCTGGATGGCGGCGATGGCGCGAGACACCCTGGCGTACCGGGCGCAGGCCCAGGCATTGTCCTGGCGTTCAATCGCATCCAGCAGTTCCAGGGCCGTGGCGGCGTAGGAATCTGTCGAATCGAAATCGCCCGTGGACCGCCACGCCGCCGGGGAACCAGTGTAATCGAAGACCGTTCCGTTCGGGTTCATGCGCGCGGCGTACCAATCGAACCAATGTTCCGCCGCGGATAGATAGCGACGATTGCCGGTTTCCTGGGCGGCCGTCACCAGCCCGATGGCCGCAAGGTTGGCAAAATAAGGACTGACGTTATTGGTCGTTTGAATGCCACCCATCACAATGGCGCCGTCGGACGTCTGGCGCCGCAAAATTTCGTCCGCGCAGCGGGTGATGGGAAGATTGAACGGACCGGCGGCGGCGGAAAAAGCGGAGAGGATGAGAAGGACAGGAATTCTCATTCCAGCGTTTTCGGTTCAGTTTTGAATTGTGAAACTGACCGCTTCAAAATGGTCCGTGTCTTTCACCGTCAAGAGTCCGTTGGAATAGGACCAGCCGGACGGCGACCGGGCCAAATCATCGGCATCCATTTGTGACAATGTTTTCGCCGCCCCGCCGGCCGGCTGCTCCGTCACCGTGCCCGGTTCACGGTCCATCCATGTTTCGAGAATCAGGTCGCGCGGGGCCGGACGGTAAGGACCTTCCGGCGCGGAAATCCCGACGGTGAGCGATTGCGCATCGCGGCTTTGATGGAAGGCGCGTTTCACGAAATCGCCGTCGCGATAGGCCATGCTCTTGCCGTCGTCTTCGTACAGGGACGACTCGGAATTTGCGGCGGGCGCAATCAAGACGCGCAGCGGGTTGCCGGGCATTTCACCCGTGTTCTGGACCACGGGCTGGCGGAAAATAAATCCGCCGCCGCGCACGAAGATGGGGATGGAATCAATCGTAACCGGGATGGTGATCGTTGAATTGCCGGAATAATGTTGGCCCGTCCAATAATCGAACCATTCGCCGGCGGGAAGATAGACCGAACGTTGTTCCACTCCTTCCCATAACACCGGCGCCACCAGCAAGTCCGGGCCAAAGAGAAATTCATCATCAATGTTGGCCGTCCGTTCGTCACCGGGATAATCCAGGAACAACGGGCGCAACGCCGGCACGCCGGTTTCGCTCGCCTGTTGCATCACGTTATAGATGTAAGGCAGAAGTTCGTAGCGCAATTCGATCGCGCGTTTGTTGATCGCTTCGTAGCGCCAGCCGTAGGACCAGGGCTCCTTGTCCGGATTGTCAATCGCCGTGTGCATGCGCATGAACGGATTGAAAACGGCGGCTTGCAGCCACCGCGTGCAAAGTTCGGCCGATGGCATCCGCACGAACCCGCCAATGTCACTGCCCACAAACGGAAACCCGGAAATTCCCAGGCCCAGCAGCATGGATACGGATTGGCGGAGCGACGACCAATCCGCGGTGGCGTCTCCGGTCCAAACCGCGGCATAACGCTGGCCCCCGGCAAAAGTGGACCGCGTCAGCACAAATGCCCGTTTGTCCGGCTGCAACCGGCTCAAGCCCTCATACGTGGAACGGCTCATGAGTTGGCCGTACGTATTGTGCATTTCAAGGCTTGTCGCCGGCTGGCCTTCATTGTCGAAAATCACGTCCGCCGGCATCGTCCCGTTGGGCGTGTCGAACACCGACGGTTCGTCCATGTCATTCCAGATCCCCGCAACACCCGCGTCGAGCAGGCTTTGATACAAATTCCCCCACCATTCGCGCGTGGACGGCGAACTGAAATCCGGGAAGACACTCAACGGATGTTCGCCCGCCTGTGACGGCCAGACGGGGCCTTCATAAACGCTCCCATCGGGATTTTTGACGAAATGATCGCCGGCAATTCCCGAATCATACGGCGCATAACCTTTCAATGCCGGCGGATGGCCGTCCAGGATGGTGACCAGGTGAAATCCTTGCGCCCTCAAATCCGAAATCATTTTCTTTGGATTCGGAAAACGGTCGGGGTCCCAGGTGAAGGGCTTGTAATCCTTCATGTAATGGATATCAAGCCAGAGGCCGTCGGCCGGAATTTGCTTTTCCCGAAAGGTGTCGGCCAGCAGCCGGACACGGGATTCCGGATAATAACTCCAGCGGCACTGCTGATATCCGAGCGACCACAACGGCGGCAACGGCATCCGTCCCGTCAGCGCGGTATAACGCTCAATCACCTGCTTCGGGTCCGGCCCGTTGATGAAGTAGTAATCCAAGTCGCCGCCATCGGCCCCGAACGTCAGCAAATCCGGCTCTTCGCGGCCAACATCGAAGAAACTTCGCCAGGTGCTGTCCAGAAATATTCCGTGGGCCTGTCCCTGGCGCATCACCATGAAGAACGGAACGTCCACATAAAGCGGGTCCGTGCTCGAATCATAGGCCGGCGTGTCCGAATTCCACATCACATAGTTGTAGCCCCCAAGTTGCCAGCCGCGCTTGTCGAGCCGCCCCGTTTTCTCGCCAAACCCATAAACATGTTCGTCTTCACGGAGCTTTTTGGCGACGCGATATTCCGTCCCGACGATGGAAATGCCGCGCGCCGGATCATCGGCATCCAGAATCTCACCGGCGGCATTCTCGAATGAAATCCGCAGGGGCGAATATTGCACCATGACTTTGAGCGACGCAGTCGCCAGCGTCGCCGAATCCGGGCCAAGTTCGGCCTTGACCGCCAGAGCGCCCAAATCATCGTTGACGACGGCGTAGGAGTGGTCGCGGCCAAAAGCAGGTTGAGTCGTGAACCGGACGCGGATGACATCATCGGACAACGGCGTGATGGCGAGAGTGCCTTGTGCGCCTTGGAACAAGAGCGTCTTGCCGTCCCAGGCTGGCGCGGGCATTGCGCCGAGGGTAAACCAACCGGTATTGCTCATAACCGGCGCAGAAAGTAGGGACGGGGCGGCCAAAATCAAGCAGGCAAAAAACAGGACGATGAACCGTTGAATTTTCATGCCTGATTTTTGCCTTTCCGACGGCTCATTGCAAGATGGACGGCTGAACATTCCAGCCGGTCAATCCCACTTCCGGCTTCTCCGTCGTGGCGCCGGACTCGATGTGGAACTTGCGCGTTTCGCCGGGCAACAGCGAGAAATAATTGTCGCCGTAATACACCGGCAGGATGTATTGGCCGGTCCGGACGGAACGCAAGGCCAGCGTCACTTCCAATGCCGGCGTCTTCCCGGCATTGGTGACCTGCCCGTCAATGACCCATCCTTTCGCCGAGCGCCGCGCATGCATCTCGCCCTCGAGGGGAGCCTGCGGAAGCGAGTTCAATTCCCGCAACTGCGATTCCTCGCGGGCGTGCCAGTAAAAGTTCTGCGAAAGCAATTTGCCGTCGCTGTCCCGCAATTCCAATTTCACAAAGTGCGCGCCCGTCGCCGGCCAATCCAGCGTGAACGCGTGCGTGCAGGCGTCCGCCCCGGCGTCCACACTTTCTTTGCGGCTTTGTTCGGGCTGGCCGGACAGGCTGTAAATCGTGGCCGTCGCCGTGGCGTTGTCAATCGCTTCGGCGCCGTGGTTGATGACTTCCACCTTGCAATCGGGCACGCTCATTTGTATGTGGACCGGCTCCGCCCCCTTCATGGCGCCAAAAAGGCAGGCGTCCGGAGCATAATCCCACGAATAAAAATTCCAAAGGAGATCAGGCCACGATGGCTGGCTCATCCAGATCACCACGCCGCTGCAATCGTTCCATATGCGGCTGTTGAACCCTTCATAGATGGCGCGAATCGTTTCGTAGTTTAACATCTGGGCCTTCCGGCAGAGGTCATCAAGGTTTCGCGGCGCGCCATAACGGGCGGCGATGCGGCCATACGTCGAGTCCTTGCTGCCCGCGCCCACGGAGTGCAGGTCGTGATAGGCGTACACGTCATTGTAAGGCCATAAATCGGCCGTGGGAATGAAGGTGCGCATCGTTTCCGCCGACGGAATCGAGCTGGCGCCGATTTCCGTGCTGATACCCTGGTTCAAATTGTGGAAATACTGGTCCAGCGGCAAATTCGACCACGGCCCGCTGTTCCGCATGTTGATCAGGCGCGAATTCGGCTGAAAATAACGGGTGCCATCCAGTTCGTAAATAAGCTGGTTCAACCGTTCGTGCAACGGTTCGGGGCAGACCCCTTCGTTCCCGGAGCACCAAAGGGCGATACTGGGATGATTCCGGTCGCGCATGAGGATATCCGCGGCATTGCTCGCGAACAGGTTGAAGTCCACCGGGGCGTAATCGAAGGCCTCCGTGTTGCGCCAGAAATCGTTCCAGACCAGGATGCCGTATTCGTCGCACAAATCATAAAGGGCATCCGATGTGCTTTGGCCGGCCCAGTTGAGTATCATGTTCATGTGCGCGTCGCGGGTCATCCGGATGTAAGGTTCGAGGCGCTCGCGTGAAACGCGTTTCATCGCGTCGTCCATGCCCCAGTCGCCCCCCAGGCATTCGATCTTTTGGCCGTTCACCTTGATCACGAGATACGGTCCCATGTTCGTGTCATCCACGACCCGGAGCGCGGGAGAGTTTTCCGCGCCGGGCCACAGGCCCACGGTGGTTTCCTGCTGTTGCCCCCACCAAAACGGCTTGTCCGAAGGTATGCCCCCCGCGGCGATGACGGCGGCGTCGCGTTTGGCTTTGTTTTCCAGGCCCCAAACCATCGTGTCGCGGCGGTTATCAATTATTTTTTCATTGTCGCCGAGCGCCAAGGACGGCGTGAACTCCACACGTTCATGCGTGCCATCCGGTTTCTTTACCTCAAATTCATAGCTCAACTCGCGGATGCCGAAATGCAACGCCGCGTGGTCGGATTCCTGGTGGTCGTCGGTCACGAAGCTCAATTGCAAATGATAGAGCGCGGGTTTGCCATAGCCATTCGGCCACCACAAGCGCGGATGCTGGACCGTCAGTTGCGGAAAATCCCGCGGCGCGAAGCTGACGGTTTTGGTTTCGCCGGGTTGCAATGTCACCCGTTGCTCAAACGACACACCTTCAAACGAGCCGCGCAAGGTCCCCCGCTGGACCGCCTCCGAGGCGTTTCGCAATTCGGTGTTCACCGTGACGTCCGCGCGCGATGTGTCGGGCAACGGCAACAGCGTGATGACCTGCGGATCACCGATGATCACCGGGCCTGTCGCGCGCAAAATCACATCCTGCCAGATGCCGGTGTCCCGGTCCCGAATCGCGGGAATCCAGTCCCATCCTTCCGTGCATTCAAACGACGGACCGTCGAGACACATTTTCCCGCCGTTATCGCCCGGACCGTATTTGATGGACTGCTCGCTGGGAATCCCGGGGTCGGGCGGCGGCGCGACCATCACCGCAATCACGTTTTTTTCACCCGGCCTGGCCAGCTTCGTCACATCAAACTTGCCGCGGATGAACGCGCCCGTGATATGGCCCAGGTATTGGCCGTTAAACCAGACTTCCGCGTAGTAATTGATGCCGTTGAATTGAAGGGTGAGTTCGTGGCCGGAAAATTTTTTCGGCACCACGAATTCCGTGCGGTACCAGTAGTCCTGTTTATTCAGGCTTTCGGGGATCAAAAGATTGTTCAAACCATAGTACGGGTCGGGATAGACTCCCTCATTGACCAGCGTCGTCAGCACCGTGCCCGGCACCGTGGCGTCATACCAATCGCGCGTGTCCACGCCGGGTTCGGAGAGCGTGGCCCCGTCCGGATTCTTGAGCGCCGGCGCTTCGGCCATTTCCCAGCCCGCGTTGAAAATGAGTTCGTTGCCGCGTAACGCCGGTTGGCCGGGGTTCGCCAGCTTCGGTTTGCGCACGGCCGTATTCACCAGCGGCGCGCGGGAGACTGGATAGGTATTCAGCGGTTGGACGTTGGTCCCGGTGGCCCCGGCATGTTCCAATGGATGCAGCACCGGCTGCGGCCGAAATTCGCCGGGAACTTCCGCCGAAACCAGGCACGCCGCGGCGAGGGCCCCGGTATAAACACATGCGAATTTTAGTCTATTCATCGTCTTCTTTCTTCAGGTTCAAGTGGAACTTTTATCGGTCGTTGGTCCGGCGGCGCCCCGCGGCAGGGTTGCCGCGAGTTTCTGTCGCGGACCAGCCAGCCCCGCCGTTCCCGTCGTTGTGTCGGATTCAACCGGAATTCGGACCGTGATGGAACCGCTGGCGGGGATATTCACCCGAACGAGGATGGCCGTACGCGTATTTTTGACGCAATTGTACTCGGCAAGAACCGTTCCATTTTCGACCGCCGGGTAGGTCCCTTTGTTCAGAACAAACCGCACGCGACCGTCGTAAAAATTCTCCGGCAAATCATTGGTGATGGTGACGGAATCATTCGTAATATTCATGGTGTCCGGGCAGTCGGCGCGGACTTTTTTGGTCACGCCATTGGCGGTGAACAATGGCCAGACGTCCTTGTGCTCATCGCGCGGCCCGGCCGTCTGGTCACAAGTCCAGCCATCGGCCGTGCGGCGAAAATTAAAAAATCCCGCCGTGCCGTAAATGAAGGCCGCCCGTTCTTCATAGATGTAATACGGCGATGTCTGGATCGTTTTCGTCACGTGCCCGTGGCCAATCAGCATCAAATCGCATTGGTCCGGCGTGAACGGATGATTTCCGTCCGGCGCGCCGTCCCATTTCGCGTAATAATGCTGGCCAATGAGACGAAAGGTAACGCCCGGATCGTTCAGGGCGGCCGCGTAATCCCGCGCGGCCCAATCCCGAAGCGCGGCATCGCTCCAATCGTGCATCAGCACATAAAAATCACCCATGCGAAAGGACCAGTCGCGCTGGCCAAATTCCTGTTCGTAAAGACGGACCGAGATCGGATGCCAGTCAATCGTCGAGCCGGTCAGCAATTTTCCCGGCGGCGTCACGTCGTGATTGCCCGGGGTCTCGACATAGGCAACCCGGTAACCCTTATGACAATCCTTGTACATCTCGCTCAGGCGAATTTCGAGGTTGGTGGTTTCCTCAAACGAAAAAGTCTTTTTCCCATGCGGCGTAAAACCCCAGTTCGCCCAATTGTTCCAGCCGTCCAGCGCCCCGTTGAAATCAATCTGGTCCCCCGTTATCACCACGAAACGCGGGTTGATGAGATTTACCGGCTCCTGCATCCACTTCATTTCCTCCCAGGTCCCCACCATGTGATAATATTGCCCGGATGGGTCGGTATGAAATTGATTCACAATCTGCTCGTCGGTGATGTGCAGGATGTAAAAGTCCGTCGCGAAATTCTCGATGACGCTGACCGCCTGCGGCTGCACGCTGGTGCCTTCGTCGCAGGCCACGGTCAAAGTGAAAAGTTCGGGCGAGGTGCTGGCCGGAACGCTGATCTTAATCTGCCAGCCCGGTTCAGTTCCGTTGTTGATTGTTGAGTAGGTCGCCGACACGACTTTACAGGACCAACTTCTTAAATCATTGGCAATGGTGGCGCTCCAATTGCCCGCGTCGGGCGACGCCTTGACTTCCGCCGTGAACTCCCGGTCCGCCGCGCTGTCCAGCGCCACGATGGCGGGTGTTGCCAGACGCGGACGCCACAAGGCGCTGTCATCTTCCCGCGGGGCCGCGGTGAAAACACGCGAGCCTCCGGCCAGCGCCAGCAAAACCGCGATCAAACCAAGAGGAAACCATCGCCCGACCGCGGAACTCGAAGACGCGCGCGGTGGCCTCATTGCGATTCGAGGCGATAATATCGGGCGCTGCCGTTGTCCGTCGGCAGCGTCACCTGCCATTGATTGCTGACGAGCATCGGCTCGCTGTTGGCGGGCGTCCAGACGACGGGCGGTGTCAGGTTGGTTGCCATGTAAAGGCCAAAACCGACGCCGCTGCCCGGCCAATCCACCGTCATGCCGTTGCCGCCACCCGTGCCGATGGCCAGCACCGGCGATTGTTGCGTCACCGCGGCGTAATTTTCGAAAACGGAGTTGGAGGCGACCGTCTCCCAGCTCGCCCAAACCCAATTCGAATCTTCAATGCCCGACTGGATGCGCGCCTCCTCCATCGTGCCCGTAAAATAATCATAATTGTTGGTAAAGCGGCCGAAATTCAAATCGGCATTGTTGGCAAAGTCCGAAACCACCGGATCACCACTGACAATCGGCACGGGCGCGCCATCCACATAGAGATCCAGGGTGCTGTCCGCGCGATCAATCGCCGCCGAAATCAAATGCCATTGGCCAAAGCTCACGGCCCCGGCCGCGGTGGACAATTCCGAGCCGTTGGTCCCATCGCCGGTGTCCAACAAAACGGCGCCATTGCTCGTATTGTACGCGTTGACGAACAGGCCAAAACCGGGCGAACCATAGCCGCCTTTTTGATTGGACCATACGACCTGAATGTTGCTGTTCGCGGGCGAGATGTTTACCCACGCGGACAGCGTGAACGCGTTGCCCAGCGTGTTGACGCTGCCGGCATCCAAATAGTCCGAGGTGCCGTTGAAGGCTTCGCCGTAGCCGATAATGCCGGTGGTCCGCGTCGGGGCGATGCCCGACAGCGCCGGCCATTGGAGCGTGCTGTCGGCATACGGAAACCCGGTCTCTCTCAAGTGCCAAACCAAATCGAAACCCGGCCAGGTCGCCCCGTTGGTCGTGTAATCCGGAGGGTTCGTCGCCGCCGGGTTGCCCCAATAGGCCCAGACAAAGTCGTTCGTCGGCGAGAGCGCTGGCACGTTGACCCAAACGCTCGAAACGCCGTTGGTGTTCCACTCGTCAATCTCATACGGTATCGGCAACAAGCCGCTGGAGTCGGTGAAACGCAAATCGCCGCCCGACGGCGAGGCAAATTGCCGGTAGGAAAAGCCGGGCAGATTGGCGCTCAATTCCACCAGCGCCGGAAAATCCGTCAGGGTTTCGTTGCGGTTGTATCCGGGAAAAAAAATCTTCATCCTCGTGCCGTAGCCCGAAGGGGCGATCGTCGTCGTGCTGAATTGCGACGATGCCGGCGCCCAGGCATTGGTCGTGGAGTTGGCGGCATAGAAGCGATAGAAATAATTGGTGCCGGCCGCGAGGTTGTTGAGCGTGATCGAAAAGGTGTGGGGATTAAAATTGGTGTTCATACCCACATAACGCCCGGCCTGCCAATTGCCGGCCGTTGTCCCGCCGTCCTGTAATCCATAATAGACCCACACTCCTGCTTCGCTATCGCCGTAAATCCCCTGGCTAAGCGTCCCCGAAACGGTGGTGACGGAATTGGTGACGAGGACGGCGCCGGCGTTCGCCACCGTCAGCGCCACCGGCGCGGACAACGGTTGGTTCAACAACGGCGACATCAGCGAAGTGAACTCCGTGTCGGTGGGCAGCCGACCGTTCGTCTCCTTGAATTGCGCAACCGCCAGCCGGGCATCGTTGTAAAAATAATTGTGGAGATACCATGCCGGTACTTTCTGGTCCAAATAGTTGATCAGGCAATAGTTGGTGCCGCCGCCGGGATTATAGTTGCTGTACATTTCCCAGTAGAGAATAAACGGGAGGCACTGGCCGTTGTAATTCCAGCCCAACAACCGCTGAATATAGGACCGGATCAGCGGCTCCTGCGCCGCCGTGGATTCCGTGCCCCAGCCGTATTCTCCAATCCAAATTCGCTCGCCCGGCACCACCGACGCCTTGTTGGTCGGCAGCATGGATTGCATGTAATCCAGCGTGTTGTAGAGCGCCGACGCGCTCAGATTCTGCGAGTCATAGGAGGAGTAGGACAGATAATCCAGGTTGGTGACATAAGGAACAACGCAATTGATGACGCGCTCGTTATTGTTGGTGCCATTTTTCATGGCGTCCTGGACGCGGTTGCACTCCGCATAATTATATACATAGACATTGGTATATACGGTGGCCGCTTTGGCGTCATCCACGGCCTTCTGGCGGTTATTGAGCCAGCCGATCATCCCCTGAATCGTTATGGCCGGAGGATTCGTTGACCAGTCGTCCACGTCGAGATAACCGTCCCCTTCCCAATGCCCGAGATAAAACGTCTTTCCGGAATTGTTGTAATTCGTGAGCAGATACCGGGTCAGGGCATACATTTCCTGATAGTCCGCTGCGCCTTGCGTCGCATTGTAGCCGTTGGCCCACCAATTGTCCGAATTCGCAAACGGATATTCCCACATGATATAATGCCGGAAGGGCATGTCCAGGACCTGATGATAGCTCGGCTCATCGCGGGCGAGTGTCAACAAATTGGTGATATTGGAAGTGAGAATGACCCCGCTCTGGCCGGAAGTGTCCGTGCCCATGTAAAGTTTGATGGTGTCGCTTCCCATGTTGGTGATGGCCTGGGCCGTTTCAACCAGCAGGGTGTTGGTGGTGAACTGATACATGCCCGCAAACGTCTCCGTGCCAATTCGGAGATTGTAAGTGTCCACCTGCGGGTCGTCCAAATTGGCGGCCCTTGAGCCTGGAATGGCCGCCCACAAGACCAACATCATTCCAACGACAAATTTCAAACCGCCGGGTCTGAATGGAAACGTAATCTTCTGCAGCATTAAAATCCTTTGCCCTTCAGTCCAATCTAATAGGGAAGCCCGCCAACGAGTGGCGTGGAGGTGTGTTTCGCCATCCAATCAATGTCCGGATCGCTCGTTTCAAAGATGCCGCTTTTAACCAGGGTGGTGTAATCCGGAGTTTCTATATTTGCGGGTTCTAGCCATTTATGGATTTCCGAATGGCCATCAGCAAAAGAGAAACCGCAGGAATTGCCGTGGGCCTTTCCCGGCATGTCAATCCACTCGGTGGCCTGGGCGACGGCGGGCATTTTGACCGCAAAGGAACCGTCGTTGATGCTGTCCACGTCTTCATCAAGAAAAACCCACATGTCCGATGGATCGGGAACGGTAATTTGATTCTCCTTGTTATAGACCTTGTAGGTCGTCGCCGGCAACCAACTGTTCTGGATGGATATTGCATCCGGCCCAAGAGCCGCATTCATCGAATAAGTGCGCACCCGGGGAAGGCCCCTCAAGCCATATTGGCAGCTCATGTCCGCCGGACACTTATAGACTGCCGGGTCCCTCAAGTATGTGGCCAACATGCAATACTGGGGACTAATCAGGAATTGAATGTTTGTGTCCGCGGGATTGCCGCTGTAATCCAGCCACCCGGTTACCCAGCTTGGAGTCGTATCACTGGCGCTTTGGCCGGCATGATTGATCACCAAATTGCCGTTATTGTCACCCGCATACATGATCCAGGCCGTTGCCAGTTGTTTGGTATTGCTCATGCACTGAATTGACTGCGCCCGGCGTTTCGCCGCCGCCAGCGCTGGCAGCAACATCGCCGCCAGAATCGCAATGACCGCGATGACCACGAGCAACTCGATTAAAGTGAACCCTGAATAAGTAACCTTCCCGTTCCCGCCATTCCGGGCGTGACGGATATTCCCTTCAATTCTTCTGATTTTGCTTTTCATTCTATATATTCTATATTTGACAGGCGGATCGTTAATATCGCCAAATTTTTTATTTTTTATTTATTGAACATGGACACGGTAAAATTGTTCGGTTCCGGACGGCGGATTTGTGTAAAACATAGTCGCGCCGGTTACATCGCTATACGGGCCGGTCGGCTGGCCAGCCGACTGCAATGTCCCCACCGGCCAGGCCAGGATGACATTGGTGCCGGATTGCCAGATGCCGAGGGTCACGTTGGTAAACCCAAACGCATAGGAGGAATAGCCGCTCTGGCTGCAACCGTTGTCGGCGGCCACGGCATAGTAATAAATGGCGCCCGCGGTCCGGTTCGTATCCGTATAGGTCGTTGTCTCAAGGCCGGTGGCGATGGGAGTGTATAACGTCGAACTGGTGGCCCGCCCCACGGTGTAGCTGGTGGCGCCGGCTGCGGGAATCCATTCGAGGATGGCCTGCGTGCCGGCGAGGGTTGCCGTCAGGCCCGTTGGCACAGCCGGCGGCAGACAAGCCGTGACACTGGCGACAGTTGAAGTCGCGCTTTCTCCGCCTTCTCCGACGCTGGAAACCGCATAATCGTAGGTCGTGCCGGCAACCACGTTGCTGTCCATGTAATCTGGCAAAACGGTGCTGGCAATGTTCGTGAATGCGCCGTTGCCGGATGTCGAACGATAAACATTGTAAGCCGCGGCGCCCGGCGTGGCCTGCCACGTCAGCGCAATCGGTTGTCCCCCGTTGGCGGCCAGGCCAACCGGCGGCAGAGGCGCCACCGGCGACGCATTCGAAACGATCACCATCGCTGCCGCCCAGTCGGCGTGGTCATCGGTGGTTCCGTCATCGGCATCATTCACTCCAAGCGTCAACCGGTTCACGCCCGTAACGTCCAGGTTGATCGTCTGGTGAGCCGCGCCGCCCCTCATGACGCCACTGTCAAAAATCTTGAGGCCATCGGCGAAGACCTGAAACACCACGGAACCATTGGCGCCCACCTCGTCGTCCACTCCGATATCCGCCTGGAAGCGCGCGGCCACTCCGCCGAGGCGATATTCCAGACCGGAATAGGAGTTGACGCCAATCCCGTTTGTATAGACGACGCCATTGAGTGTGATCGCATTCCCGCCAATGCTCATGTCGGCGGTAATCGTTCCCAAACCGGTATAGGCATAAGCCGGCTGGAGTTCTGTGAGATAATTGGTGCCCAGGATGGGCAACACCGGCGCCGTACCGACAACCTTCAGCATTACGGTTCCGTCCGCAGGCACGTTGGTGGTGAAACTGTTCGTGAATGTCCCCAAATCCGCGTGCCCCCACAAATCACGCACCGTCGCCATACCCGCCTGCAGGCCAATGTTCGTCCAATTCACCGTCATGCTGGTCGCGCTGCTGGTCAGATTGAACAAAGCGACGGCTTTGGTGTTGAAATTGGTTCCCAGGGGTTTGCACCAAACCTGCCTTAAAGTAGAACCGGCCACTTCAATCCCCTGCTCGCCCGCCGGGTCCTGGTCCACCGCAATCACTTCCGAATTGGTTAATATCGCAAGTGTTTGCGCGGACATGGTGGTTAGATCGTTTCCGGCAATCAATGGCGCGCCGACAATGCACCAAAGGCTGAACTCTGATTGGTCCTGCGTGGCCGTCATCCCGCCATTGCCAACTTCCAGCATGTCCGGGTCATTCCATCGTTCCGGGCCTGCGACAAATGCCATCGGACTGTCCGCCGCCAGATTGGAGACAAAACTGGAAAACGTGTCCTGAATGTCAGAGGTCGTCCGCCATAAATTGCCGTCATCCGGCATCCAGGAAGCATACGACCAGTCACAAAGACTGAAGACGATTGGCCGTCCGGTTTGGCCCAAAGCGTTCGCCATTTTGGCGTCATCGGCGTTTGTGCTGTCGCCGGGAGGCAGATTGCAGTTGTCGTATTTTAAATAGTCCACGCCCCACGAGGCGAAAGTCAGCGCGTCCAGGTATTCGTAGCCGTAGCTGCCTGGTTTGCCCTGGCAGGTGACGGTTCCGTGGTCTGAATAAATGCCGAGCTTGAGACCTTTGGAATGGACATAATCGGCAAGCGCCTTGATGCCGTGAGGAAATTTGACAGGATCCGCCACAAGGACGCCATTGGCGTCGCGGTTGGTCTGCCAACAGTCGTCAATGTTGATAAAGCAATAACCCGCGGCCTCCATGCCGTTGGTGCTCATCGCATCCGCCTCGCTCTTGATGATAGTTTCATCAATGTTGCAAGCGAAATGGTTGTAACTGTTCCACCCCATCGGCGGAGTCAGCGCCAGCCCGTTCGTCAAACCCCGCGCGCTGCGGACCGAAACGAACATCACGATCACCGATGCCACCATGACCGGCCGACATGGGGTGCTCATTTTGCGATTGCTGGCGTTATTTTGCATTTTTCCTGGTTGGCGGGGACGCTGCATCGCATCCCCGCCAACACTGTGATCACGATGTTTTACTGGACCTCGACGCGATAGAATTGTTGTTGCGTCCCCGACACCGCATTGGTGTAAGGCGACGTCGCGTCAGGCACGTCGTTGTATGGGCCGGCCACCTGCGTGGCCGATTGCAAGGTGCCTTGCGGCCAAGTAAGGATGACTTGGTTGCCGGACCGTTGAATGGTCAAGGTGACGGTCGAGGAAGCCACGGCGGAATAAGTTTCAAATGACGAGTTTTGAGCCACCGTCTCGTAGCTGGCCCATGTCCAGTTGGCGTCGTCCACTCCGGAATGGATTCGCGCCTCATCAATCAGGCCATCCAAGTA
>DATJSQ010000245.1:0-3747 GCA_035503995.1 Verrucomicrobiia bacterium
GGCCGGCAGTCCGTGTTTCCGTGCCAGCGTCATGGCTGCCTTGCCAAGAGCTTCGCTGAACGGTACGCAAGCCGCGGCCCCGGAAAACAGCTCGTTATAAAATTCGGCTTCCGAATGGCGTTTTTCAAAGACGGGTTTGGGGAGCAATTCCAGCTTTACATTGTCACAAGTCACGAACCCGCGGGAACCGTCATCCAAAACTCCAACCGCCGCGTCATGGAGTTCGCCGCGCTTCCAGGCGGAAAGCAGCGCGCCCGAATCAAGGAAGGTTTTCAATGAAACCTCCCTCGCCGCTCCTGCAATTCACGCGCAATGCCGTCGGCGTCCAATGGCTCGCCGCGTTCGGCCGCGCCCCTGTCCAGAATCGCCTTCAGCCGCCGTCCGCGCTCGGTGGCCGGCTGCCAGGCCTCCTCGCGCCGGCGAAGCTTTTCTTCCAGCGCCGCGATGATGAAGCGGCTGCGGCCCTGGTGCGGGCCGGGCAGGGCGCGGAAGATTCGCATGGGCGCCTTGAAACTAATGATTTTTGTTTTCGTCATACCTCAAGGATTACCCAGGATGAGCCGCCGTCAACCGTTTTTGAACTTCAATTTTCACTGGTGTTCGGCGCAAAAATCCGCTCTAATATCTTTGGCGCTCACAGGCGCTTTGTGGAAAATTGAAACATTGTGAACGTGGAGACGAAAGATATTTACACTTCCTCACAGGCTGGAGCCCGTAATTCCAACGGCGATGCCGGGGGGGACTCGTTGCAATCCGTATTTGACCGCGCCCTGGAAACCCAGGGGCCGCAGCGCACGGCCGAAATGCTCGAGAAGCTCGCCGGCCAACTGCGCGCCGCCCCGCGCCCGGAGGCGGCGGTCACCACCCCGTATATCAATACCATTCCGGCGGACGCGCAACCGCCCTATCCGGGAAACCGCGACATCGAGCGGCGGATCAAAAGCTTGATGCGCTGGAACGCCATGGCCATGGTCGTCAAGGCCAATTCCACGACCAACGTCGGCGGGCACATTTCCACCTATGCCTCGGCGGCGACGCTTTACGAGGTGGGGTTCAATCATTTTTTCCGCGGGGCGTCTGAAAATTTCTCCGGCGACCTGGTTTTCTTTCAAGGCCATGCCTCGCCGGGGATCTATGCCCGAGCATTTCTGGAAGGCCGTCTGGATGAACGGCATTTGCAAAATTTCCGCCAGGAACTCGCCGATGGCGGCGGGTTATCCTCCTATCCGCACCCGTATTTGATGCCGGATTTCTGGCAGTTTCCCACCGTCTCGATGGGGCTTGGGCCGATTGTGTCGCTCTACCAGGCGCGGTTTAACCATTATTTGCGGGCGCGCGGTCTTGCGAATTGGAAGACTGAACCCAAAGTCTGGGCGTTCCTCGGCGACGGCGAGTGCGATGAACCCGAGACGCTCGGCGCCATCACCCTCGGCGCCCGCGAAAAACTTGATAATCTAATCTGGGTGATCAACTGCAATCTGCAACGGCTTGACGGACCCGTCCGCGGCAATGGAAAAATCATTCAGGAGCTTGAGGGACTTTTCCGCGGCGCGGGCTGGAACGTCATCAAACTCATCTGGGGCAGTGATTGGGACCCGCTGTTTGCGCGCGATAAAAGCGGTCTGTTGCTCAAGCGGATGGAGGAATGCGTGGATGGCGATTTTCAAAAGTACTCCGTCGAGCCTGGCAGCTACACGCGCAGACATTTCTTCGGCAAATATCCCGAATTGCTCGAATTGGTGAATCATCTGACGGATGACCAGATTCGCAAATTACTGCGCGGCGGCCATGACACGCGCAAAGTTTATGCCGCCTACGAAGCGGCGTTTGGTCACCAAGGTCGGCCGACCGTAATCCTGGCCAAGACGGTAAAAGGCTACGGGCTTGGTGAAGCCGGCGAAGGCCGCAACATCACGCATCAACAGAAAAAGCTGAATGAAAAGGAACTTCGCGAATTTCGCGAACGCTTTGAAATCCCGGTCACGGATGATGTCATTGCCGAAACGCCGTTTTACCGTCCGAACCCCGACAGCATGGAAATCCAATACCTGTTGGAACGGCGCAAGGCGCTCGGGGGCTTCCTGCCGGCCCGGACCGCCAAGGACATCAAGCTGGAAGTGCCAACGCCGGATTATTTTGCCGACTTTTTCAAAGGTTCGACCACGGAGATTTCGACGACGACGGCGTTTGGGAGTTTATTGCGCACGTTGCTCCGGCACAAAGGGGTCAACAAAAACCTGGTGCCGATTATTCCCGACGAAGCGCGGACCTTCGGCCTGGACGCGCTGTTCTGCGAAATTGGAATTTATTCGTCAAAAGGCCAGCTTTACGAGCCGGTGGACAAGACCTCTCTCCTTTACTATCACGAGGCGAAGGACGGGCAAATTCTCGAGGAAGGAATCACTGAAGCCGGTTCCATGGCGTCGTTCATCGCGGCCGGCACCAGCTATGCCACTCACGGCGTGCCGATGATACCTTTTTACATTTATTACTCAATGTTCGGCCCGCAACGCACCGGCGATTTGTTCTGGCTGGCGGGCGATATTCGCGCCAGGGGATTTTTGTTGGGCGCCACCGCCGGACGCACGTCGTTGAATGGCGAAGGCCTGCAGCATCAGGATGGCCATAGCCTGCTTTTTACGGCCGCCATTCCCACATGCCTGCCATACGACCCGGCTTTCGGTTATGAAATTGCCATCATCGTCGCCGACGGATTGCGGCGGATGTATGCCGAGGGCGAGGACATTTTCTATTATCTTTCGCTCTACAACGACAACTATGCGCAACCGCCAATGCCCGGCGGGGTGACGGACGGGATTCTCAAAGGCTTGTATAAATTCAAGGCCGGCCCGGACGGCAAGCAATGCAAAGCGCATATTTTTGGCAGCGGACCCATAATCAATTCCGCTTTGCGCGCCCAGCAAATCCTTGCCGAACGTTACAACGTCAGCGCGGACGTCTGGAGCGCCACCAGCTACAAGCTTTTGCGGACCGACGCCGTCCGTTGCCGGCGCTGGAACATGCTGCACCCGACTGAGCCGCCGAGGAGGTCCTATTTGGAAACTCTCCTTGCAGGCGAGCAGGGCGCCTTTGTTGCCGTTTCCGACAACATCCGAGCCGTGCCTGACCAAATTGCGCCGTGGGTCCCCGGCGGATTATTCACGCTGGGGACAGACGGCTTTGGCCGCAGCGACACCCGGACTCGATTGCGGAGATTTTTTGAGGTGGACGCGGAGAGCACGGTCATTGGGACCCTCTACGCTTTGGCGGAGAAAAATCTCATCGGACGTGAAACGGTGGCGCAAGCCATCCAGGACCTCGGCGTCAATCCCGAAAAGGTCCATCCGCAATTGGTGTAGAGAGCGTTCGGTAATCGCGAGGCATCGCATTTGGAGTGGTGGGAGCATGGGCCGGAAACTATTTGCTTGGGCATCCCAAGAATCTTTCGCCGGCGTATCACGCGCATTCGGTCCATTGATTTTCCGGTCGAGACACTGGTCATTGTGCGAAACGATCCATTGGATTGATTCCCAAAACATTTGCCCGGCCTATCTGGAGGACAGCGACTGGTCCTATCGCGCCGAGCGATACACAGTTTCCGACATCCATGCGGTCCACGGTGAGGAGGGGATGACCGGGTCATGCACGGTGAATTCCGACCCGGTGCTGCGCGAGAAAAACGCGCGCACGCATCAAAACAACTTCGCCTATTACCGGCGCAAATGGGGCGGGATCAATGAAGATCGG
>DATJSQ010000246.1:0-2016 GCA_035503995.1 Verrucomicrobiia bacterium
GCCTATTTTATTGCGATTTTCTCTTTCTGTTTGCGCTTTCACAAATCAGCACACTGACTGTTCGTCGCAGGAAATGTTCCAGACCAGCTGCTGATTTTTGACCAGCCTCGAACCGTGGTTCATTCTACAGAACCATCCGAACGTGATTCGGCGTTGCGCCGGACGGTCGCCACGGTGGATTTGGACGGTGGAACGGTGAAACATCCTCTCCATGAACCATGGGGACCCTCACCTCACCCTGACCCTCTCCCCTCCCATCCGATGGGAGCGGAGAGGGGATCCGCCTTCGCTGCGCTTCGGCGCGACAAGCAGCGTGCGGATACCAACTGTCGCATGGATGTCCAGCCATCGGCGGCGGGTTCAGGGGTTCAATGCGCGAATTTTTCGGGGAAATCTCCCCGTTGAAGGAAGAGGGAACCGAACTTACTAATGAGCAAGGCCGCAGGCGCAGGCGACCCGCTCCACTTTGGCCGGCTCATAATTCAAATAAGGTCCCAGCCAGCGTTCGACTTCCTGCAATGTCAGTCCTTTGCGCAGATGATAATCCAGCAGTTGGTCGCGACCGAGTTTACCCACGGCGAAATACTTCGATTCCGGGTGCGCAAAATAAAGTCCGCTCACCGAACTGCCCGGCCACATGGCAAAATTCTCGGTCAGTTTGATGCCCGCGTTTTTCTCAACGTCCAACACTTCCCAAAGGATTTTCTTCTCGGTATGGTCCGGACACGCTGGGTAGCCTGCCGCCGGCCGGATGCCGCGGTATTTTTCCTGAATCAAATCATCGGTCGTCAGTTTCTCGGCGTTGCCGTAGCCCCATTCTTCCCGCGCCCGCTTGTGCAAAAACTCCGCGAACGCTTCGGCCAGACGATCCGCCAACGCCTCGGCCATGATTGCATTGTAATCGTCATGCTCCGCCTTGAATTTTTTGACGAGGGCCTCAAGGCCGTGCCCGCTGGTGACGGCAAAAGCGCCCAGATAATCCTCTGACGCTTTCGCCGCGACAAAATCCGCCAGACACCAATTAGGCGTGCCGTCGTCCTTGGCGATTTGCTGCCGCAGAAAATGGAAGGTCGCCAAAACCTGGTTGCGTGATTCGCCGCTGTAAAGTTCAACGTCATCGCCGACGCGGTTTGCCGGGAAAAAACCATAAACGCCGCGCGGCTGGATCAGTTTATCCGCGACGATTTTTTCCAGCAATTTCCGCGCGTCGGCAAACAGTTTGCGCGCCTCTTCTCCGTGCTTTTCGTGCTGCAAGATTTTTGGATACACGCCGCGCAATTCCCAGGTGTGAAAAAATGGCGTCCAATCAATGAAAGGAACCAGATCCTCCAACGAAATTCGTGGCAGCCGACGTGAGTCGGCTCCAATTTTTTCGTTGGAATGACCGGCCTCTGCTTCCGCGGAAAGAACCCGAACGCCAACAAAGTCCGGCTTTGGCAAATCTTCGAACTTCAATTTCGGCGCGTTGACTCGGGCTTCTTCAATTGAAACAAGTCTCGCCGCCTGCACGGCGTGTTGCGAGCGGATGCGCTCGTATTCCTCGCGCACCCGCGCCGCAAAGACCGGTTTGTTTTCGGCGCTGATTAGATTGCTGACCACCGGCACCGCGCGCGATGCGTCGAGGACATGGACCACCGGCTCGCGATAGCCCGGCGCGATTTTTACCGCGGTATGGGCCTTGCTTGTCGTCGCCCCGCCAATCAGCAGCGGCAAACGCAACCCTTCGCGTTCCATCTCCCGGGCCACGTGCGCCATCTCATCGAGCGACGGCGTAATCAACCCGCTTAATCCGATCACGTCCACCCGTTCGTCGCGGGCGGTTTGCAGGATTTTGTCACACGGCACCATCACGCCGAGGTCAATGACCTCGTAATTGTTGCAGGCAAGCACCACGCCAACGATATTTTTGCCGATGTCATGGACGTCACCCTTCACGGTGGCCATCAGGATTTTACCCGCATTCCTGCTGGTGGCGCCGCTGGATTTCTTTTCCGCTTCCATGAAGGGCATCAGATA
>DATJSQ010000247.1:0-6128 GCA_035503995.1 Verrucomicrobiia bacterium
CACGCTGCGATCGTGAGGGCAAAAAATGGGGTCTTTTCGAGAACCAAACTTCGCAGTTCCTGGATTCCAAATCCGGAAGGATTCAGCCTTCCCAACGGCCAGTAGTCCAGCAGCAGCAGGACAAATGGCAGCGTCACCAGCATCGGCTTGGACATCAACCCGAGAGCGAAAAGGAGCAAAACCATCAAATAGCGCGGGACCGACGCCGGACGGCGCACATAATGGACATACGCCGCCAGCGTCAACATGAAGAACAACCCGCTCAGGACGTCCTTGCGTTCCGCCACCCACGCCACCGACTCCACGTGCAACGGATGAACGGCAAAGACCGCCGCCACGAAGGCGTTGCGCCAGACCGCTCCGGTCATCCGCCACAACACCAGAAACAGAATGATAACCGAGGCCATGTGCAGCAGAACATTGGTCAGATGATGTCCGCCCGCATCAAGCCCGTAGCACTGGCAGTCCAGCATATGGGAGATCGTCGTCAGGGGGACCCAGTTGTCGGTTGTTCCAATCCTGAATGCCGAGGCAATCCCTTTCAGCGTCAGACCGCCGGCGACTGTGGGGTTCTCATAGACATAAACATTGTCGTCATAATTGACGAATCCATATCGCAACGTCTGCCCGAAGACAGCCAGTGTAATTGCGGCCAAAAAGATACAAACAGCAGGAATTACCCAACGTTTATTTGATTCTGCCGGAAGTGTCGGAGCGGGCTTGATCAACATCGAAAATGCGCCCCCGGCGCCTTTCAAAGGCCCTATTTTCTTCGATTTAAGATTCATGCGTTTGGAGACACTTCAATGCTCCATCCATTTTAATGAAAAAATGGGCCTTTAGAAAATAACATTTCTCGTATCTGACACCCGGAAGACAACCGCCTCAAACACCGCGTCATTCATATTTTCCCCGGCGCGGCGTTGTGGCGGCCTTCTCGTGATCACTCTGTTGCGCAAATTTAACTTGCGTTTCCCCCGGAAAAAGCCTATCTAACGAGCGTAATTTGGATTGCCCAACGGCAATTCTTTGATGCTAAAAATTATCGCCATGCCACAACCAACGAGGGTGTCTTGAGCCGCCCTTTTTCTCCACGCCATTCGCAGTCTTCTTCCTTTGTCCGGGTCAACGGCAAAATCCGCGCCCGCGAAGTCCGGGTCATCAAGGACGACAAACAACTTGGCGTCTTTCCGCTGAACGAAGCCCTCACGATGGCGCGGCAGCATGGAGTGGATCTCGTCGAGATTTCGCCGAACGCCAGTCCGCCCGTTTGCCGGCTCGTGGATTTCGGAAAATTCCGCTACGAACAGGCCAAACGCGAAAAGGAATCCCGAAAGCACCAGCACGCCACGACCGTCAAGGAAGTCCAGTTAAGCCCGCGCATTGACCCTCATGACCTCGGCATCAAAATCAGCCACGCCATTCAATTCCTCTGCGAGGACATGAAGGTGAAAGTCGCGCTGAAATTCCGGGGACGCGAAATGGCCCACACGGAAATTGGCTTCGAGGTGATGAAGGATTTTCTGGAAAAAATCGCGCCCTATGGCCATCGGGATTTCGAGCCAAAGCTCATTGGCAAAGGCATCAACGCCATGGTCAGTCCGTTGCCGCGCGCCAAACGCGCCAAAAACCCAAACCAGGGGGCGGAAAATCCCTCGCCGGAAAAAAAGGAGCCTGTCACGCCGCAGCCGCCCGCAAAACAGAAAATTCATGCGCCGGGCGGGCATAAATCTCCGGAACACAAACCGGCGGCCTTTGTGAACAATCCCTTCGCGAATCTGGAAGCAAAGTAAAAGTAATATTCAACCCACGCTCATCTGCAGCAGGAACTCGATGTTGCTCTTGGTCTTTTTCAGCTTGTTCAACATCAATTCCATTGCTTCCACCGGCGGCACGCCCGTGAGGGCCCGGCGCAGAATCACGACGCGATTGTATTCGTCCGGGTGATAGAGCAATTCCTCCTTGCGGGTTCCGGAGCGCTCGATATTGATGCTGGGGAAAATGCGGCGGTCAACCAGCGCGCGGTCCAAATGCACCTCCATGTTGCCGGTGCCTTTGAATTCCTCGAAAATCACTTCATCCATGCGCGAACCGGTGTCCACCAGCGCCGTCGCCATGATGGTCAGCGACCCGCCTTCCTCCACGTTGCGCGCCGCGCCGAAAAACCGTTTGGGCTTGTGCAACGCGTTGGCGTCCACGCCGCCCGATAGAATCTTCCCGGAATGGGGCTGGATGGTGTTGTAGGCGCGGGCCAGACGCGTAATGGAGTCGAGCAAAATCACGACGTCGCGTTTGTGCTCGACCATGCGGCGGGCTTTCTCAATGACCATTTCGGCGACCTGCACGTGGCGCTCCGGCGGTTCGTCAAAGGTGGAGGATATTACTTCCGCGCCTTTGCAACTGCGCTCCATGTCGGTGACTTCCTCGGGCCGTTCGTCAATCAGCAGGATAAACAGGTACGCTTCCGGGTTATTTTTCAAAATCGCGTTGGCGACTTTTTGCATCAGAACCGTCTTGCCGGTGCGTGGCGGCGCGACGATGAGGCCGCGCGTGCCCTTGCCGATCGGGCAAACCAAATCCAAAACGCGCGTGCTCAATTCCTCGGCGGCCGTTTCCAAGATAAAACGCTTGTTCGGAAACAACGGCGTCAGGTTGTCAAAGAGCGTCTTTTCCTTGGCCTTGTCCGGGTCTTCGCCATCCACCGCTTCGACTTTGAGCAGGGCGAAAAATTTTTCCTTCTCCTTTGGCGGACGGATCTGCCCGGCAATCAGGTTCCCCGTCTGGAGATCGAACCGCCGGATTTGCGACGGCGAGATGTAAATATCCTCCGGGCAGGGCAGATAGTTGAAGCTTTGGGAGCGCAAAAAACCGAAGCCTTCCGGAAGCACTTCGAGCACGCCCTCGGAAAACAAAACGCCGGCGCGCTCGGCATTTTTTTGGAGGATGTGAAAAATGACCTCATGCTTGCGCATGGTGCCGAAATTCTCCACGCCCAGTTCGCGGGCCATCCCGTTTAATTCGGTCATGTTCATTGCCTGCAATTTGGCGATGTTCAACGATGAGGCGATTTTGTCGCGATGAAAGCCGCGTCGCTCCTTCTCTTCAGGAAGTTCGGCTTTGGCCGTTTCTTCCGCGTCGCCGGTGGGTTCGATCGGCGTGGAAGGCGGCTGCAAGGACGGCTCGGGTTCGGCCGCTTCAGGGACTGGCGGGGGTTCAACGGCTTCCGCCGGCGGTATCGCGTCCTTGCCGTTCTTCAATTCCGGCGTCTTCACCGCCGGCCCGCGATCAGCGGCTTTGGCGCGGGTCTTTTTTGTAGAAACTCGTGGCATAAACAAAATAGTTCCGGCTGGCTGGGTTTCCCGCGGCGCGGGGCCGTCAGGCATTCGACGGCGGCCGACCGGATTAGTTCAAATTGGATTATTATTTTTGGCCTGGCGTTTGAGCGTGTGTTCTCAATACGGCAAGGGAAATTTCGCAGTCAACTCACGGACACGTTGGCGCACTTTGGCCGCAATGTCAAGCGACTTAATATCCATTAACACTTCCGAAATCATGTCGGCGATGGCGGCCATTTCCGCCTCCCTCATTCCGCGCGTCGTCACCGCCGGGGCGCCCAGCCGGATCCCGCTGGCCTGAAACGGCGAACGCGTCTCGAACGGAATCGTGTTTTTGTTGACCGTAATCCCCGCTTCATCCAGCGCAATCTGGCAATCTTTGCCGGTCAAATTCCTGGCGCCCACGTCCACCAGCATCAGGTGATTGTCCGTGCCGCCGCTCACCAGGCGATAGCCGTTGCGCTTCATCCCGTCGGCCAGCGCCGCCGCGTTGTTCACAATTTGCCGCTGATACTGTTTGAACGCCGGCTGCATCGCCTCGTGGAAACAAACGGCTTTCGCGGCGATGACGTGTTCGAGCGGGCCACCCTGGATGCCCGGAAAAACCTGCGAATCAATCTCCCTGGCAAATTTCCCGCGGCACAAAATCAAGCCTCCACGGGGGCCCCGCAACGTCTTGTGAGTCGTCGTGGTGACAAAATCAGCGTGCTCGACCGGACTGGGATGAAGGCCGGTCGCGACGAGTCCCGCAATGTGCGCGATGTCCGCCAGCAACCAGGCGCCGACTTCGCGGGCGATTTCACCCATCCGCTTGAAATCAATCACCCGGGGATACGCGCTTGCGCCCACGGTGATCATCCGGGGTTTGTGCTCGCGGGCCATCTGCGCGAGTTGGTCATAATCTATCCGCTCATCGCCCGGGCGAACGCCGTAATGGACGATCTCAAAAAACTTGCCCGAGAAATTGGCCTTGTTCCCATGAGTCAAATGCCCGCCGTGCGACAGGTCCATCGTCAGCATCTTGTCGCCGGGTTTCAGGACGGCGAAATAAACGGCCATGTTCGCCTGGCTCCCCGAATGGGGCTGGACGTTGGCGTGCTCCGCGCCGAAGATTTTCTTCGCGCGGTCAATGGCCAGTTGTTCGATGATATCAATGTTTTCGCAACCGCCATACCAGCGTTTGCGCGGATACCCCTCGGCATATTTGTTGGTGAGCGCCGAGCCTTGCGCCTCCAACACGGCCGGACTGACAAAATTTTCGCTCGCGATCAATTCAATGTTTTCCTGCTGGCGCAACTTCTCGCGCTGGATGGCTTCCGCCACCTCAGGGTCCACGTTGCGCAACCGCAATTGCACCGGCCCGAGGCGGACATCCAATTTGCTGACACGGCGCTCGTGACGCCCCCCTTCAAATTTACCGGCGATAAATGCGTCGAGAATTTTCCTTGCCAGGTCGGGGTTGGTATCGCCGGCAAGACACAGGACGTTCACGTCGTTGTGCCGGCGCATCAAGTCGGCGTCTTTTTCGTGGAACGCCTGGCCGGCGCGCACGCCGGGAAATTTATTGGCGGTGATGCAAATTCCCACGCCGCTGGTGCAGCAGAGCAGCCCCAGCTCGGCCGCGCCGTCCGCGATGGCTTGCGCCGCCGGCTGGGCGAAATCGGGATAATCGTCCGCCGGGTCCTTCGTCGTGGCGCCAAAATCCCTGAGCGTCAGTCCGCGCGACAGAAGATGGGCCTTGAGAATTTCCTTCAGCTCATATCCGCCGTGGTCCGCGCCGACGGCAAAATTGACGAAGGAGATTTTGGCGCCGGGCGCCGTGAGGATTGCGTGTTCTTCCATAAATTTTAAGAGTGACGTGATGCCTTGTTCGATTTGTTCGCGGCAATGCACATAGACTTCGTACGGGCTGCCGATGGGGTCGGGAATGTCTTTTTCATACGGGTCGAGCGATTCATCAAATTCACGCAGCAAAAAAGTTTTCTCCGCCGCCGCCGGATACAACAGCCCGATGGTGTCCACATGGGCATGGGTCATGCCAAAAATATAATCAGCCTGGCGGACCAGATCAACGGTCAGCGCGCGGCTGCGTTGCGCGGAAATATCAATGCCAATTTCCTTCATCGCGTTGACCGAATGCGGCGTCGGCGGCTGGCCATCCATCGCGCCCAGGCCCGCCGACAAAATGCGGAATTCACCGCCGCCGTTGGCCTTCCGGAAAAATCCCTCCGCCATCGGGCTGCGGCATACGTTGCCGGTGCATATAAATAAGATGGTTTTCATCCCGCGCAAAGATTCAAGGTGAATCGTCAGACGCCGATCGTCAACCCGAAATCAGGATTCAGGAATGTGACAGTCGCAAAACCGCCAGACCCTTGATGAAATCCACGCCGCGCGCCAGCACCGGATCGCGGATAAACGGCTCCTGCGGCGCGGTGGCGGACGGCGGGGCGAAGTCCGCGTCCTGGTCGCCGTCCTTGATTTTTTCGCGCACGAGGTCCGCCTCGGTGGTGTGGTCAATGTAGGGCAGAAAATCATTGGTGGCGGCCCCGACAATCTGGTTCGTGGAAATGGTTCCGTAGGGATTGCGCATAAATTTCCTTTCTGCCTCGGCGCTCACGGAGACCGAAATGTCCGGCTTAAGTTCGGTTGAACTCCCGAAAATCAAGCCGGCATTGGCCGCCCGCAAGTCCGCCGCCAACTTTTCCGCCGCGCCGGCCGTTTCGTCGTTCACCAGGATGGCCACCGGCAACTTTTCCTGCGTGAGAAAATCTTCCGCCGCCTTCGCCGACT
>DATJSQ010000248.1:0-6352 GCA_035503995.1 Verrucomicrobiia bacterium
CCGGGACGGCTGGTGCAATGGCTTTATCCCCGCGTGCCCTTTTACACCTGGCGCGTTCCAGGAACTTGGTATGACATCGGTTCCAAGGAGACCCTCGAAGAGGCCGATAAAATTTTCGAGAAATTTACAAAAACCGGTTGAGACCCCGAGGGCGAAATGTCCCTTGACCTGCTATCCTCCTGCCCCCATCCGTTTCATTCGGTCTCCCATTCTTTTCCTCCCGGGGGCAAAATCGCATCGTCGTTATTATAATTTTTCACTTTCTTTGTAACTGTTTTACCCCGGCCGTGTCAGTATCATCATAAACCGATGAAACCCGATCGGCAAAAACCTCTCCACCGGCGCATCGGCCGCCATTTGGATCGGCGTTGCCACGGCTTTACCCTGATTGAATTGCTGGTCGTCATTGCCGTCATCGCCATCCTCGCCGCGTTGCTTCTTCCGGCGCTATCATCAGCCAGACAGCGCGCCTGGACCGCCAAATGTTTGTCCAACCTCCACCAAATCGGCATCGGCATGAGAATTTTTGCCGACGAAAATTCGGAGTTCTACCCTGAATCTGGCGGCGATATTTATTGGGGCGCAGTGGATCCGACAACCCAAAAACCAAGTTGGCTCGAACAGATTTATCCCGGAGTCGGAAATACAAACGTCTATAATTGCCCGGCCAACGTGCTCTTGGGGCCGCAATACGAGGGGCCATTCAATTATTTCAACGGCTGCAATGCCGCCTATATCGAGGCGGGCGCTTATGCCCCGGTCAACGGCGCCAAAATTTTGTTTCCTTCAGCCTACGTTCTGGGCGGCGACACCGCCGGTACCAAGGACGGGCCCATCCTTTTTGATCCGTTGGATGCCGACAAAGACGATTTCACCCAGAACTGTGTGGGCGGGGCCGGGGACCCCTCCATGACGGAATACTGGCAAGTCCACAGCAAAGGCCAAAATGTCATGTTCGCCGACGGCCATTCCAAGTGGTACAAATACTTCGATCCCGCCGACATGACGTTCGGCTACAACGTCATGACCAACTGGATGGAACCGTAGGCGGTTTTCACGGACCATCGTTTTCCATTTGACATTCTTCATGGTGCCATTAGCTTCTCTGCGCAATGTTGCTGTGCGATTATCTGGCCCTGCCAAAAACCGACGCCATTCGCCGGCGTTCCGGGGCGATCTCCCTTCGCTCCGTTGGCTTCATCGTGAACAAACGTCTGGCGGCTATTGTAACCCGGCCTCCCGGTGAGCAGAGCAAATAGGACTAATCCACCGAATCTCCTGCGCCCTGCTTCCAAAACGAAGCAGGGCTTTTTTTAACCAACACCGCCATGAGTGGACAAAGTCAAACTGCAACAATTCCCGCGCCCGCGACGACCGTGCGCAATTCGACGCTCGGCATCCTGATTGCCCTGAGTGCCTGCCATCTCCTTAACGATTCCATGCAGGCGCTTATTCCCGCGATTTACCCTCTGCTGAAAGTTTCGTTCAACCTCACTTTCACGCAAATTGGCTTGATCACGCTCACGTTTCAGATGGTCGGGTCTGTCTTTCAGCCCGTCGTGGGCTATTACACCGATCATCACCCCAAACCTTACTCCCTGGTCGTTGGCATGGGCCTCACCCTGTCCGGGTTGGCCGCCCTCGCGCTCGCCCCCAATTATCACACCGTGCTCATCGCTGCCGCCATGGTCGGTATGGGCTCGGCCATCTTCCATCCCGAGTCCTCACGTATGGCGCGCCTCGCCTCGGGCGGCCGTCACGGCTTCGCCCAGTCGCTGTTCCAGGTCGGCGGCAATGCCGGCAGTTCGCTTGGTCCGCTGCTCGCTGCCGAAGTCGTCGTCCGCTATGGACGCATCCACATCCTCTGGTTCACCCTCCTCGCCCTCGCCGGCATGATCATCCTCGGACGCTTGGGCCGATGGTATCAACAGCATCTCCACGACCAGCGCTCCCAAAAGTCTCCCCCTGAACTTCGTCATCCCGTGCCCCGCGAAAAAGTTCCGTTCGTGCTCTTCATCCTGCTTTGCTTGATGTTCTCAAAATTTTTCTACCTCGCCTCCATGACCAATTACTACACGTTCTATCTCATCCGGAAGTTCGGTCTGAGCGTCGCTCAGTCGCAGATTGACCTCTTCCTCTTCCTCTTCGCGGTCGCCGCCGGCGCCATCGCCGGCGGCCACCTCGGCGATAAAATCGGACGCAAACGGGTGATTTGGATTTCCATCCTCGGCATGGCTCCCTTCGCCCTGCTCCTGCCGCACGCAAATCTGTTTTGGACGGTGGGATTGAGCATCATCAACGGCCTCATCCTCGCTTCCGCCTTTCCCGCCATCCTGGTTTATGCCACCGAGCTGCTTCCGGGAAAGGTCGGCGCCATTGCCGGGCTATTCTTCGGCCTCGCTTTCGGCTTGGCTGGCATTGCTTCCGCCGTCCTCGGAAAACTCGCCGACGCCGCCGGTGTTTTGTTCGTCGTCAATGTCTGTTCCTTTCTGCCGTTGATCGGCCTGCTCACCGCATTCCTGCCCAACTTCAAAAAGAATGACGCTTGAGCCGTCCAAACGCAGCCACCGGCGGGTTTCCTCTTTGCTTTCGCCGGCCTTTCGCATTTAATGGCGTCGCATGAAAATTGTTCTCGCTTACTCAGGCGGCCTCGACACCTCGGTGCTGCTTTCGTGGATCAAACAAAATTACCACGCCAAAATGATTGCCTTCTGCGCCAACATCGGCCAGGAAGACGAACTGACCGGCCTCGCCGCCAAGGCAAAAAAAACCGGCGCCGAGAGAATTTACATTGACGATTTGCAGGATGAATTCGCCCGCGATTTTATCTTTCCGATGATTCGTGCCGGCGCGATTTATGAGGGCCAGTATTTTCTCGGCACCAGCATCGCCCGCCCCCTCATCGCCAAGCGCATGGTGGAAATTGCGCGGCTGGAAAAAGCCGATGCCATTGCCCACGGCGCCACCGGCAAGGGCAACGATCAGGTCCGTTTTGAACTCACCGCCGCCATCCTGGAGCCCGATTTGCAGGTCATCGCCCCGTGGCGCGACGCTTCCTACCGCAGCCAGTTCCCCGGCCGCCAGGAGATGATTGATTATTGCGCTAAACACAGGATTCCCGTAAAGGCCAGCGCGAAGAAACCCTTCTCGATGGACCGCAACCTCCTGCACATTTCCTATGAAGCCGGCATCCTCGAAGACCCCTGGTTCGACTCATTTGATCTGAAAAACCGCAATTATTTTACCACCCTTTCGGTCTTTCCCGAAGACGCCCCCAACCGGCCCGAGTGTGTGGAACTGGAATTTGAAAGAGGTGATTGCATCGCCGTGAACGGCAAACGGCTGTCCCCGCTCCGCGTCATGCTCGCGCTCAATAAATTGGGCGGCAAACACGGTGTCGGCCGCGTGGACATGGTGGAAAACCGCTACGTGGGCATGAAGTCCCGCGGCGTCTATGAAACCCCCGGTGGCGCCATTTTGCATTTCGCCCATCGGCAGATGGAATCGCTCACGATGGACCGCGAAGTGATGCACCTGCGCGACTCCCTTATTCCGCGTTACGCGGAATTGGTTTATTATGGCTATTGGTTTGCGCCGGAACGGCTCGCCTTGCAGGAATTGGTCGAACAATCACAGAAATATGTCACCGGGACCGTCCGCGTGAAATTATACAAAGGCAATATTATGGTCGCCGGGCGCAAATCGCCGCGGAGCCTGTATAATCCCCATATCGCCACCATGGAAGCCGACCCCACCAAAGCCTACAACCAGGACGATGCCACCGGGTTCATTCGCTTGAACGCCCTACGCTTGAAAGTCGCCGCCAAGGTCCAGCGTGGAAATATGCGGCGTTCAAAACATCCCCAAAGCCCTTGAAAAGAAAATGCTCCACGGGTGCGTCATAAGTCCCATCCGTCCTATCCGTTCCCACGCTGCTGACACCATCGCGGATCGCGCCATCAGTTCCCCCGCGGGAACAAATCATCTTGCCACAAACGCGGTGTCCGTCTTGGAAGCGTTTCGCAATTCGGCAAACACAATGATCCCCGCCCCCGTTTGCAGCAGGGTTTGCACTTCGGCCTCCACTTGGTGGCCGATGTGCTGCTGCGCGTTGCCGACCACCACCATGGTGCCGTCGGGCAAATAGCCGATGCCTTGGCCCTTGTCCTTGCCTTCCCGCACGATCTTCAACTGCAATACCTCGCCGGGTAGCAGGATGGTCTTCAAGCTCTTGGCAACTTCGTGGAGATTGATGCAGTTGATCTTTTGCAACCCCGCAACCTTGGCCAGGTTGTAGTCATTGGTGAAAAGTTTGGCGTTCAGGTTGCGCGCCAGTCGCACCAGCTTGGCGTCCACTTCCTTTTCATCCGGAAAATCCCCGTCATGGATCCTCACTTCAATGTTGGAACTGCGTTGGATGCGATTCAGCATTTCCAATCCGCGCCGGCCCCGCGCCCGCCGGATCGCATCCGCGGAATCGGCAATTTGCTGAAGCTCCCGCAGAACAAATCGCGGCACCACGATGAGGCCTTCCAGCAATCGGGTTTCAATTAAATCAGCGATCCGCCCGTCAATGATCACGCTCGTGTCCAGCAACAGCAAATTGTCCGGTTTGCTCTGCGGCGAAAACCGCACATAAGGGATGATCAACGAAAAATCCTCCTTGTTGCTGCGCATGGCCAGCACCATGCCGATATATCCAAACGCCAGGAACAATCCCAGGCGGATGAGCCATTGCTGGGTGTCCTCCGCGTTCTCAAACAGCCCGGACCGGTCAATTAGAAAAGCGACCGCCCAGCCCAACAGCAATCCAAAGGTTATCGCCGAAAAGGCCCGCAACGAGAAGCCCTTGAGCATTTCGTCCACCGCGATCAGCAGTCCCCCAAAGCCGAACCCCATCATCATCCCCACCATTCCGCTGTGCGGTATGTCTACAAATTCCGGCCGGACCTGGCTCAAGGCGTAGCCGCCCGCCGTGCAAAGGCCCAAAAATAATATGCGGATGACCCAAAGTGGATTCATGGTTGTTGTTGCTCCAATTCCCTGGGGGATAACACGCTCGCCGGCACCGATTGGGCGGGTGCCCCGTTCGTTGGCGGCGGCTCATGGCTCCAGAGTAAATGCCATAACCCAAATCGGTTCAGATTGCTCGAGGCTTCCGCAAGATTCCCCGCAATGGCCTGCACGTTCGACGAAAGTTCCGGACTTTGCAAGACCGTCCCCGCCAACCCTTTGCCGGACTGCATTCCGGTCATCAGGTTCGTCAATGTTTCGGTTGCCGATTTGATATTTCTCATGGCGGCGGTGATTTCCACACCGTTGGTCGCCAGCAGAATATCAGCCGAACCGGCCAGTTGCGTCAATTGTTTCGAGAAAAAAAACAGGTTGCTTAGGGCCAGGGTTGCCTCCCCGCCATTCGTCGCAATGAACTTGTTGATGTCGCCTACCGTGCCCATCGCGTCTTCCGACACCGCGCGCATGTTATGCACCGCGATGGAAAAGTTCGTCAGCGTCTGTTCGTTCAGCACCACCCGCTGCAATTGCGAAACCGAGTCGTCCAGCTTCTTCGCCGTTTCATCTATCCGCTCCACGAATCCCGCCGCCGATCGCGCCACCTCCTGCATATTAAACGGCGGCTGACATTCAACCACCGCGTTGTTGGTCAAAATCTCCCCCTGATTCAGCGTCGGGATGATCGCCACGTACTCGTCGCCGAGAAATCCCGCCTGTTCAATGACAAATTCCGCATCATTGTAAATTCTGTTGTATTGTTTGTAAATGTCCAGGAGGATCGTCACATTCGTTCCATCGGGCGCGAGCCGGATCTCGGAAACGCTGCCCACTTGCACGCCGGCCAGCAGGACCGAGGCATGCGGTTTAAGCCCGCTGACATTGCTCGAGTGCAGCCGCAGCGTATAGGTCCCGTGGAAAATGCTGGTGCCTTTGCTGAATTGAATCAGCAATACTCCCGCCAACACCAGCCCCAAAAAGACAAAGAGGCCGACTTTTGTTTCCAATCGCTTGCTTTCCATCCCGCCAACCATAACAAACCGGCGCCCGTTCCGCCAGTTCCAGATTGACCCCTCCCGTGAACCCTCCCCATGAACCAAAAATTGCTCGTCGTTATCATTCAATGGCTTACGAAAAATTGGAGGTTCATGGGTTCAATGCGCGAATTTCTTCGGGGAATTCTCTCCCCTATCCCTTGGCCGGATGCAACTCGCCGTGGATTTTTGCCAATGCTTTTACCAGCGCCTCCCAATCGCCTTCACTGGTCTCCCACCCCGCGCTGAATCGCACCGCCCGCAAGGCTTGCGCTGGCTTGTATCCCATCGCCGCCAGAACGTGCGAT
>DATJSQ010000249.1:0-4297 GCA_035503995.1 Verrucomicrobiia bacterium
GAGGCATCATAATCAAAGCGGGACTCAGGCTGCCGGTTCAACCTTGACGGCGGACCGCTGTTCGTAATCTTCCATTGGGGAATTTTCATCAAGGCGCGTTTCGGGTAGGGCGATGGATTAACCGCGGAAGGCACGAAATACGTGAAAAAGCTTTGACGCGAATTGGCGCGGAGGGACCAGTCTTCGCTCAGATGCTACGACCTGGCACGCACGGAAGAAAATGCTGAAGGCTGAAGGCTGAAATCGTCGAAGCGGGGAACAATGCGGGCTTTCAATCCGTCGAGCTTTGGCGAAAAAGTTTGTCACGTTTTGGCGCTTTTCGGGTGTTTAAAGGGTGATATGATGACAACCGAAGCAATGTACGCGGCGGAAATCAACGATGCCGAGTTGGTGGCCGAAAGTCTGGCCGGAAACCGGGAGGCCATCCGCCGGATCGTTGAACGGTATCAGACTTTGATTTCCTCGGTGGCGTATTGCGCCACCGGCAGTGTGAGCCAGAGCGAGGACCTGGCCCAGGAAACGTTCGTGACCGCCTGGAAACAACTGCGGGAACTGCGGGAGCCGGCCAAATTGCGTCCCTGGTTGTGCCGCATTGTCCGTTTCCTGATTGGCAAGGAGTTCCGAAGTCAAGGGCGTGAACCGGTTCACGCCGCGGAGTCGCTGGAGGCGGTGGCGGCTTTAGCGGTTTGCCCGACTGGATGAGCGTGGCGGGAGCGGTCAAGCCATTGGACCGAGCGTTGATGGCGCGGCCTCGCCTTTCTTTGCCCACGTCTCCGCACGAAATGTTCGACGAAAATTGCCAAACCCGAACCGGGGGTTGCCGCGGGCTTGTGAAAAATTTCACAAATCTCTTGACCCCCGTTTTCTCGATGTTAAATTCTCACGCGCGATTTATGATTTTTCGTTTGTTAGGTGGCTCAACCTTCGTGATTTTCGCTCTGGCCGTTTCGACGGCTTTGCGCGCGGCGGACATTGTCGGCACGGTCACGCTGGTGGGCACGCCGCCGGCGGAAATTCCCATCACGCCGATCATGAGCGATCCGTATTGCGGGAGTTTGTATCAGACGGCGCCGACGACGCATTTTTACGTGGTGGGGACCAACGGCGGTTTTGGGGACGTGGTGGTTTCGCTCAAGGACGCGAACACGAATGAAATCACGGGCAAATCCACTGGCGCGAGCATGGCACCCGCGGTGCTGGACCAAAAAGGCTGCCTTTATTCGCCACAAATTTTCACGCTCGAAACGGGCCAGACGCTGCTGGTGAGGAATTCCGACAATTGCATCCACAACGTCCATACGACGTCCAAGGTAGGGAATCCCGAACATAACGACGCGCAAGCGCCCGGCGCCGCGGATTTGAGTTACAGTTTTCCCAAGCCGGAGATGTTCATGAAATTTCAATGCGACGTGCATCCCTGGATGTTCGCCTGGGCCAGCATTTTTGATAATCCGTATTATTGCCTTAGCGGCCCGGACGGCAAATTCGTCATTAAAAATGTGCCGCCGGGCAATTATACCGTTGTTGCCGACCACCGGAAACTGGGTGAGCAGGTCCAGCCGGTCGAGGTTGCGGACAAGGACGTGACGGTGAATTTTACGTTTCACGTGAAGTAGATTGATGACCATCAATTCGCATCGTGGCGATTTTATTTTTGTAAATGGACAATAAAGGAAAGGAAAAAAGCAACTGCTGGTTGGGCCGCTTTGCGGTGCTGACGGCCGCGGCGACATTTTTGTTGCTCGGCGCGGGCGGACTGGTGACCAGCCATGAGGCCGGGATGTCGGTCCCTGACTGGCCGAACAGTTACGGCTACAATATGTTTCTGTTTCCATTTTCGAAATGGACCGGGGGAATTTTCTATGAGCACACCCACCGTCTCTGGGCGTCCGGGGTCGGCTTGATGACCACCATCCTGGCGGTCTGGCTTTGGAAGAAAGACCGACGGCAATGGATGAAATGGCTCGGCGTTGCGGCTTTTGTGCTCGTCGTCGTCCAGGGAGTACTCGGGGGACTGCGCGTGGTGTTGATCAACGCCAATCTTGGCATCGTCCACGGCGTGGTGGGGCAGACATTTTTTGTCTTGATGTGTTCGATCGCACTGTTCACGAGCGGAATCTGGCATAAGATATCCGAAGAGAAAAAGGTGAATGTTCCGGCGAATTTGAGGATGCTGGTGCTGGCAACGACCCTTCTGATTTTCCTTCAGTTGATGCTCGGGGCAACGATGCGCGGGCAGCATGCCGGGCTGTCCATTTCCGATTTTCCCCTTGCCCACGGGCAACTCTGGCCGGACACCAGCCCGGATGCGATCCAACGATACAATGCGGAGCGGATTGAAATTACGAATATAAATCCGATCACCGCCTTTGACGTGATTTTGCAGATGGTGCATCGGCTCTGCGCGCTGGCCATCTTTATATGCGTCACGGTCTGCGCGGTCGCGGCCTGGCGGCAACTGGGGAGGCGCGATGGATTGACGAAATTCGCCCTGTTCTGGTCGGCGCTGATTGCGGGGCAAATCGGGCTGGGCGCGTGGACGGTATTGTCCAACAAGGCCGCCGATGTCGCCACGCTGCATCTGCTGGTCGGCGCGCTGTGCCTGGTGACGGGCGCGCTGTGGTGCCTGGTCGCGTTTTGCCGTTCGGCAAAATCGCCCGTGGCGCAAAATGAGACATTTGGAGCGTTTGGAAATCTGGCCGCGAATAAACAATGAAAGAATTTTCCTTAGAAATCATCAATGAAGCCGTCGGTGAAAAGAGTTTGACGGCGGTTTTCTCGGACCTGGTCAAGGCGCGACTGACGACGCTGGTTTTGCTGACCACCGCGGTGGGATTTTATGCGGGCTGGCGCGGGCCGATGGATTTCCTGCTGTTATTCAACACGCTTGCCGGCACGGCGCTGGTGGCGGGCGGCGCGGCGGCTTTGAACCAACTGCTGGAGCGCGAGCACGACGCCAAAATGCGGCGGACGCAGGACCGTCCGCTGCCGTCGGGACGGTTACAGCCAACGACGGTGGCGGTATTCGGCGGCGTCAGTTCGGTTGCGGGTTTGATTTATCTGGCGATGGCGGTGAATTTGCTGACGAGCGTGATTGGGGCGGTGACGCTGGTGAGTTATCTATTCATCTACACGCCGCTGAAGCGGGTGACGTGGCTGAATACGGCGATTGGGGCGATTCCCGGGGCATTGCCGCCGCTGATGGGTTGGGCGGGCGCGCGAAATGAATTGAGCGGTGAAGGCTGGGCGCTCTTCGCCATTCTGGCCTTCTGGCAAATCCCGCACTTTTTTGCGATCGCGTGGATGTACCGCGACGACTATGCGAAGGCTGGGTTCGTGATGTTGCCGAACATCGCGGACGGAGGCCGTCGCACGGCGCAACAAACCGTGAGCCACGCCCTGGCGCTGTTCATCGTGAGCCTCTGTCCTTTTCTGTTCAAGATGGCAGGCCCGGTTTATCTGGCCGGGGCGGTGGTGTTGAGCGCGGGATTTTTGTTTTGCGCGGTGCAGTTTTCGAGGCAGTTGACACTGGGGCGCGCGCGGCAATTGTTTCTGGCATCAATTGTATATTTGCCGGTATTGCTCGCGATTCTTTGCCTGGACAAAACGAAATAAATTATGGACGCCACTGTCGAACAATTTCCGCCCTATCGCGAGCCTGAGGAGCACGGGCACGAGGAGCACGAGCACGGCCACGAGCATCATGACCCGGGTTTTTGGCGCGGTTACGTATTTTCGAGCGACCACAAAATCATCGGCATTCAATACGGATTCACGGCGCTGTGTTTCATGCTGTTCGGATTTTTCCTGATGCTGCTGATGCGCTGGCAAATTGCGCATCCGAGCGAGCCGGTGCCGCTGGGGATTGGTTGGCTGCTTGAAAAAATCCTCGGCAATCCGGCGGCCGGCGGGATCATATCGCCGGAACTTTACAATTCATTCGGGGCGATGCACGGGACGATCATGGTCTTTCTGGCGATCGTGCCGCTGGCGTTCGCGGCCTTCGGCAATTACGTGGTGCCGATGATGATTGGAGCGCCGGACATGGCGTTTCCGCGCGTCAACATGGCGAGCTATCAGGCCTACTTTCTGGGCGGGGTGATCATGTTTGTGAGCTTTTTCATTCCCGGGGGGGCGGCGCAGGCGGGGTGGACGTCCTATTCGCCGCTGGCGACATCCGTTCCGACCCACGGGCAATTGTTTTGGATCTTGGGGATGGTGATGCTGATTAATTCGTCGCTGCTGGGCGCCGTGAATTTCATCGCGACGATCATCCAACTGCGGGCGCCCGGGATGA
>DATJSQ010000250.1:0-7446 GCA_035503995.1 Verrucomicrobiia bacterium
AGCGGGTTGAACCGCACGCCCGACAAATTGCCGCCGTCGGAAAGGAGGCCTTTGTTGGAAATTTGCGACGCGCATTTGCGGCGCGTATTGGAAATTCTCGAACCCGAATGGCTGATTGGCGTGGGCGATTGGGCGGCAGAACGCGGAAAAGGGATTGCCGATGGTTTAAGTATCAAGGCCGGGCAAATTCTGCATCCCAGTCCGGCGAGTCCCGCCGCAAACCGTGGCTGGGCCGAAGCAGCCACCCGGCAGTTGATTGAGTTGGGCGTCTGGCCCCGCCGCTGACCACCGACTGCTGACGTCATTGGCGTTTACTCGCGTCAATTCGCGGTTGCACCCTCAGCCCAATTCGTGTTCTCTTTGGCCTTTCATGAGCAAAACCGCATTGTTATTCGCCGGCCAAGGAGCACAGGTCGTCGGCATGGGAAGGGATTTGGCCGAACAGTTTCCATTGGCGTGCGAATGGTTCGACCGCGCGGACGCCGCGCTCGGTTACGATCTGTCGGCGATTTGTTTCAACGGCCCGGAAGCCGACCTTACCAAAACCGAAAACGCACAGCCGGGAATCTTCCTGACAAGCTGGGTTTGCTTCGAATTGCTCAAGGAACAGGTTCCGCACCTGAAATTTGACGCGACGGCCGGATTATCGCTCGGCGAATTTACGGCGTTGACGGTGGCGGGCGCGATGAGTTTTGAGGACGGCCTGCGCATCGCCCGCCAGCGCGGAAAATTCATGCATGAAGCCTGCGATGCGAACCGCGGCGGGATGGCGGCCGTGATTGGATTGGACGAAGCGCCTGCGCGCGAGGTATGCGCGGAAGCCGGCGTGACGCTGGCCAACTTGAATTGTCCCGGTCAACTCGTTATTTCCGGCGAATCGGAACGCATCTCGAAGGCCGTCGAATTGGCCAAAGCGAAGGGCGCCAGGCGCGCGATTCCGCTGGTCGTGGCCGGCGCGTATCATTCGCCGTTGATGGCCGGGGCACAGGCCAGGCTGCAACAGGAACTGGCCAAAATAAAAATCTCCCCGCCGGCGGTCCCGGTCATTTCCAACGTCACGGCGCAACCGCATGGCCCGGACATTTCCGCGCGGCTGGTGGAGCAGGTGACCTCATCCGTGCTTTGGGAAAACTCGATGCGTTATCTGCTGATGCACGGATTCACCCGCTTCATTGAGCTGGGGCCGGGCACGGCCCTGAGCGGGTTTATGAAACGAATTGACAAGTCGGTCCAGATGCTGAATGTGGCGGATGCCGCCAGCCTCAACGCCACGGCGACCGCGTTGAAATAAGCCGTGGCAAAAAATACCTCCATCCTGCATTCGCTCCGACATCATGAAATTGGCAACAATTCAAATTGAGAAGGCGAGAAAATGAAAATTTCAAATCAAGGCACCATCAAAAATTCTGTTAATTTTGAAAATTCCAGCCACAATCATAAATCGTAAATCGTAAATGCCATGTCCCCCCAGCTCGCCAACCAGATTGCCGTCGTCACCGGCGCCGGACGCGGAATCGGCCGCGCCATCGCCCTGAAATTTGCGAACGCCGGCGCGGACGTCATCTGCATTTCGCGCACGGCTGAAAATTCGGAGAAAGTGGCCAACGAAATCCGTGCCCTGGGCCGCAAAGCCTGGGCGTTCGCGGTGGATGTTGCCGATTCCAACGCCGTCACCACGGCGGCGGAAAAGATTCTGGCGGACTGCGGGAAGGTGGACATTCTCATCAACAACGCCGGGGTCACCCGGGATGGCTTGTTGATGCGCATGAGCGATGCGGATTGGGACGCGGTGTTGGATACGAACCTGAAGGGGGCTTTTCTTTTGACGAAGGCATTCTTTCGGGTGTTTGCGAAACAACGGGCCGGGCGCATCATCAACATTTCGTCGGTCATCGGTCTCATCGGGAACCCCGGCCAAGCCAATTACGCAGCGAGCAAGGCGGGCCTGATCGGGTTCACGCAATCCGTCGCGCGCGAATTGGCCTCGCGCGGCGTCACCGTCAACGCCATCGCCCCGGGGTTCATCGAAACGGACATGACGGCGAAGGTGAACGACGATCTCAAGGCCAACATCTTGAAGCAAATCCCGATGGGCAAATTTGGCACAGTGGAGGATATTGCCGAAGCAGCCTTGTTCCTGGCAAGCCCCCAAGCACGTTATATTACGGGACAAGTGTTGACGGTTGACGGCGGAATGGTGATGTAAATCGTTAAAGTTGAAAAAAGCCGGTTTTCAACATTTGGCACATTCGCCGTGTATCAGCCGGGCTTAAATGTTAAATTTTTTCATTCAATGCTTGACGAGTTTCGGATTCACGGCTAGGAACATTGCAAATTATGGCTGACAAACCTATTGACCAACGTGTAAAGGACATTATCGTCGAACAACTCGGCGTCAAACCCGACCAAGTGACGCCGGACGCGAAGTTCATCGAGGACCTCGGGGCCGATTCGCTCGACACGGTCGAGCTGATCATGGCGCTGGAAGAGGAATTCGGCATTGAAGTGCCTGATGAGCAGGCTGAGAAACTTCTCACGGTCGGAGACGTCGTGAAATACATCGAGGAGAACCAAAAATAGTTTGTGACTTTATGCGCACCGGGGCAGCTTGGCTGAATACAGCTTGAGCTGCCCTTTGATTTTTTATGCCAACGAACTGGACAGAACGCCGTGTGGTTGTCACCGGCCTGGGAGTCGTAACCCCGATCGGCAATGACGTTGAATCATTCTGGAAAAATCTTGTCGCGGGCCAATGCGGCATTGACAAGATCACCTCATTCGACGCCTCGCCCTTTGACACCCAAATCGCCGGACAGGTGAAACATTTTGATCCGGCGCCGGCGTTTCCATCGCCGAAAGAAATCCGCCGGACGGACCGCTACTCGCAATTTGGCGTCTATGCCGGACACCAGGCCCTGGTGGATTCGGGCCTCGATCTGGCCAAAGAAAACGGCGATGAAATCGGCTGCATCATCGGTTCGGGCATCGGCGGACTGGAAACCACCGTGCAACAGCACACCATTCTGATCGAGCGCGGGCCGGGACGGCTCTCGCCGTTCATGATTCCCATGCTCATCAGCAACATGGCCTCGGGACTGTTCTCGATGTATAAAAATCTGCGCGGCCCGAATTTTGCCACCTGCTCCGCCTGCGCCACGGCGAATCACGCCATCGGCGAGGCGTGGCGCGCGGTGAAAATGGGCGACGCGCAGGTGATGTTCGCCGGCGGAGCCGAAGCGGCCGTCGTGCCCATTGGAATCGGCGGCTTTTGCGCCATGAGAGCCATGAGCACACGCAATGACGATCCGAAGCACGCCTCGCGGCCCTTTGACAAGGACCGCGACGGATTTGTGATGGGCGAGGGCGCCGGCGTGATTGTGCTGGAGGAATTGGGACGCGCCAAAAGGCGCGGCGCAAAGATTTATTGCGAAATCGTCGGCTACGGCAACACCGCGGACGCCTATCATTTGACGGCCCCCTCACCCGATGGCGAGGGCGCGGCGCGCTGCATGAAAATGGCGATGCGCCAAAGCGGGTTGAAACCGGAGGAGGTCTCGTACATCAACGCCCACGGCACCTCCACGCCGCAAGGTGACGCTTGCGAAACGCAGGCGATCAAGACGGTTTTTGGCGCGCAGGCCAAGCATCTCGCCGTCAGTTCCACCAAAGGCGCCACCGGGCACATGCTGGGCGCGGCGGGCGCGGTGGAAATGAGTGTCTGCGCGCTGGCCATCAAGCACGGCATAGCGCCGCCGACCATCAACTATCAAACTCCCGATCCGGAATGCGATTTGGATTACGTGCCCAACACGGCGCGCGAGATGAAGATCAACGCCATCATCAACAATTCATTCGGCTTCGGCGGCCATAACGCGAGCATTGCGGCGAAAAAATTTGACGCAAGGGGCTGATTTGACGGCGATGGAATTAGTGGACCCGTGCTAGCGGGCGGACCGGGCTTTTAATTTGATCGGGCGCTCGACGCGGTTCACGCCGTTGTTTTGCGGACTGCCCTTAATTCCGGTCTGATCCAGGTCCGCACGGACGCGGGGCAGGCATTGCGGATAATTTTTTTGAATATAGGCGATGAATTGCTCGCGGATCTCGCAACGCAAATTCCACGCTTTGGACGAATCGGCCGCCGTCGCCAGCACGCGCAATTGCATCGTTTTTTCATCCGCGTCACTGACCTGCAGGTTCCAAAAGCGTTTATCCCACAGCGGCTGGCGTTCGACGATTTCCTTGAGCGCCTTCCGCGCTTCGTCCACAGGAAAGGTATAGTCCACAAAAACAAACACCGAACCGAGCAATTGCGCCGACGCGCGCGTCCAGTTCTGAAACGGCTTTTCAATGAAATAGGTCAATGGCAAGACCAACCGGGTGTCGTCCCAAACATGCACGACCACGTAGGTGAGCGTGATTTCCTCAATCCGGCCCCATTCGCCTTCGACGATGACGACGTCGTCCTGGCGCATGGGTTGGGCGAGGGCGATTTGAAAGCCGGCGAAAAAGTTGGCGAGGGTCTTTTGGGCGGCGATGCCGGCGATGATGCCGACAATGCCGGCGGATGCGAACATACTGGCTCCGACGTGGCGCACCTCCTGGAACAGCATTAAGATGGAGGCAACGGTGCAAATACCAATCAAGACGTGCAGCGTCCGGCCAATGAGGTGGAATTGGGTATGGATTTTTCGCGCCTGCAAGTTGTCCGCCGTCGTGATGTCATATCCGGCCAGCAACGATTTCTGCCCCAAATCAACGGCCTGAAACAACACCCAGGCGACGGCGAGAATGATCAAGATACTGCTGACGCGGGCGAAAACGGGTTCATCGGCAGCGGGGAAGAAGGCGGGCAGGGCAAAAACCACCACGAGGACCGGCAGAAATACCCGCAAGCTTCGGCCCAAGAGTGGCACAAGAAATTTAGCGGCCCGACTGGAAATTTTCCCGGCCCAAACGGTCACGCGGCCTTCCACCGCGCGGGCGAGCCGGAAGGAAAGCCACAACGAGGCGATAAACACCACCGCGCCGAAAAATTCGTCAAGAATATGTTCGGCATCGTTCAGATAAACGCCGGACCACAATTTCAGCAGGAGCGGCGCGATGCCCAGATAGATTCCACCGATCCAGAGGAGGAGGTAAACGGGACCGCCGAGGTTGCCAAAGAGATGCTTGCGCCAGTCGAGAGGGTGGGACCGGTCCGCCTGGCGGCGGAAGACGAACGACAGCGCCACGTTGAGCGCCGCTACTGATAAAATTGGAATCGCCGCAACAATTAAATCTGCCCAGGTGATTTGGCCATAGATGGCGCCCTGGATTTGCGGGCCGAACACATGCGTCAGCCCCTCCGACAAATAATTTGTCGCCGAAGAAACCGGCCCATTAAAAAAACCATTTCCGCTCGAAGCATTCATTGCACCTCCCGTGTAACAGTCGCCTGTGTGCGATGAAAGTCAAGCAGGTGGCTTGAGACCAAATCAATTGCGCGGTTTAAAGGATTTCAACTGATTATTCGCTTGCGACGCAATGCGCAATGCTCCGTCCAGAACGATTTTCTGCCTTTGATCCCATTCGCGATTATCCGCGTCATCAGCGGTTAAATTCCGTGGTTAAGGCCGGCGAAATTCGCGCCAGCTTTTGAAGTGCGCCAGTCCCCTGGCGCTTTTGAATCTCACGGAGGAAACCCGATCTTAACGGAAACCTGTTGGTATTCACCACAGAATTTCTTTAGTGTATTTGGGTCATCCGCGGTTTCCGCTTTCCCGCCCGCTGTGCCGTTGTCGAATTAACAAATAAGGTAAGCGGTGAAGGAGCGACCCCGCTGTTGTGGCAAGAAAATTGCGTAAGAGGTCAAGCGGCCAGCTTGAGTTGCTGGCAGGCCTTCTTCCAGTTGAGCCGCGTCAGTTGGGCGACTTGCCGGTTGGTGGTCGTGGGCAAGCGATTCGTTTTCCGCACGCGATGCTCGGTAGTTCGCAAATCCGATACCACAAATTGCCGATTGGCATTATTGCGAACCAAAGAACCAAACAAAATCCGAATCGCAACAAGGCATCGTTTTTGGCCGCAGGACAAATCACCAGCAAAGCGCCAAGCCCCATGACAATCAGAGACTGATGAAGGAGATAGATGCTGTAACTCCAGATTCCTGTCAGGCGAAGATGGCTCAAGCAAAATGATGGAACAGGAATTGTTCTATTTTGGATTAGAAGTTTGCTAATGGCGGTCGCCGTCCAGACTGCCACAATCGTAAAGAAAAATGGAGTCAACGGTTTTATGCAATGACTCCCGAAGACAAGCGCAGACCAGAAGGCAAGCGAAGATTTTGCCAACGGCAGCGGGCGTCCGTTTAGAAAGGCATCGGCAATGCTGGCGCCGAGCGACCAACTGAACCAATAAGCAAACGGCGAAGCGTCAAGCAAGTAAGTAACTCTCGACACTTGCCACATTTTGTCCAAATCGTCGGTCCCCATTTTCATGATAACCAAGCTTTCAATGCCCCTTATCAAAAACTCACACGTTGCAACTAAAATCAGGGTCCGCCTCCAACCAAATCTTGCAACCAACATCAGCAGCAACGGATAAATCAAATACAATTGCACTTCAATGGCGATGCTCCAAAACGACGGACTGATAGCCTGATAGGATAAGGGGTCAAAATTGTGGATTAACAACAAATGCATAATCACTTGATACCAATCCACATACTGATGCGAGAAATTCAAGCCATTTGATAAATAAAGCAGTGCAAACAATAGAACAACAAAGAAATATGGCGGGTAAATACGAAAAAATCGTCGGATGAAAAACGCCCGCCAATTGCCTCCTTGTTGATAAAAGCTGTAATGGATGCAAAAGCCGCTAATCACGAAGAAAATGGCGACTCCAGCCCAACCTATAGTCACTGGGAGTAGAAAAAGGAACGCTTTCGAGACCGAGAAGTCAGGAAGCCAGCCATGCCACGGCAGGCTGCTGTGATGGAAAGACGCATCGAGACTGTGAAAAAGGAAAACGCTTAAGATGGCAACCCCCCGGAAGTAGTCGAGGAAGCCAATATGCGCGGATGGCTTGTTCATTGTAACGAATCAAATACTCCGAAGGACATTAATGGCCCGTCTGTCGGAATTTTAGCTGCATTTTTGATGATGACAACGAGAAAAATTAAGTCGAAAACCGACTGCGAAAAAAAGTTCGCGCCGTTGGCTTACAGATCCGGTTTAATTTTCGGAGGGTCTTTTGGAACATCGTGTTGTTAGCGATAGTTGAAATGTCCTTTGCTTTTCCACATGAAGTTTTAAACTGTTTTAAACTGTGGATGACGAACGCAAAATTATTTCGCAGGATGGGTCGGTTCCTAATATCGTAGTATTCAGGGTTGACGATGGGATGCCGGCTGGGCAGAATTTGACGCATGGCACGAAAACTACGGGTGGAGTATCCAGGGGCGAT
>DATJSQ010000251.1:0-4257 GCA_035503995.1 Verrucomicrobiia bacterium
CTGCGCCGCCAGTCCCACGCCATGATTCGCACGCATCGTCTCGAACATGTCCGAGATGAGTTTCTTGATTTCCGGCGTGACGCGCTCAATCGTTGCGCCCTTTTGCCGGAGAACGGGATTTCCGTATTTTGTTACTTCTAAGATCATTTTGCGATTTCACTCCTCGTCCTCCCGCGGTAATAAAAATTGAGAATGAGGACGAGCATGAGGCGCTTACTCCGAACTGATGCCAAGAATCTGCAATATTCTCTCCAGTTCGCCCTCGCTGAAAAACGAGATTTCCAGCGCGCCTTTCCCCTGGCTGTATTTCAATTGCACCTTTGTGGCAAACAAGTCGCGCAACTTCGCCTCCAAATCAGCCACGTGCGGGTCACCCGCGGGAGCGGAAATGCTTTCAGGTTGGACACTTTTCCCGGCGTTCCGATTCAACAATTTAGCGGCCAATCCTTCCGTTTGCCTCACATTCAAACCATCCTTGATGACGCGCTCGGCGGCCAACTTTTGGCTCTTCTCATCGGCGATCCCAAGGATAACCTTCGCGTGCCCGACGGAAAGCCGGCCTTCGCGGATGAAATCCTGCACAGGCTTGGGAAGTTTCAGAAGGCGCATCGCATTGGCCACCACCGCCCGGCTCTTGCCGACCTTTGCCGAAATTTCCTCCTGCGTGAGTTGAAATTGCCCGGCCAATTGCGAATAGCCATGCGCTTCTTCAATGGGATTCAAGTTTTCGCGCTGTAAATTTTCGATGAGCGCCAACTCAAGGACGGATCGGTCGTCTGCCTCGCGGGTGATGACCGGCACTTCCGGCAAATTCAGCAGTTGCGCGGCGCGCCAGCGGCGTTCACCGGCGATCAATTCAAACATTCCGTCGCGCTCCCGCACAATCAGCGGCTGGACAATGCCTTGTTCACGGATCGAATCGGCCAGTTCCCGCAATGAATCGGAGGTAAATTCCTTGCGCGGTTGCAACGCGGAAGGGCGGATTTTGTCCAACGGCACCCGCCGCACGCGGTCATGGTCGGCGCGTGAGGGGAGGGGATCCGAATGCGGTTGGGCCACCGGAGCCGAGGCGGACGGCGCCAGTGGCGTGCCGCCGATCAACGCGCCCAAGCCGCGTCCCAGAGCTGGTTTTGACATGGCGGCAGAGTCTCAAATCGAGTCCGTCGCCTCAAGCCCAAGATTGTGGCGGAGCGCGACGGCGGTGATTTTGAAATGCTAAAAGAAGCTGAAATAAGCTGAAATAAGGTAAAACGCACCCGTTTGTGCCTGTTAAGGCATTCAGGCTGTGATGGTTGCGGATTTCATGGCGGCTGAAGTGATTAGAATAACTCATTTATTTTCGCAAGTGACTGGTTCAATGTTGAGTACGGGGCTGGTGTCTTCTGTGGTCGAAGTCGCGTTCCTTGGGGCTGGCCGGCGGGAAAAGGAGAAAGCGCTTACGCGAAATGACGCGAAGGGACCGGTCTTCGCTCAGATGCTACGACCCGGCACGCGCGAATTCGACAAAACTATAAAATTAACCACGGATGGACACAGATTCATCGGCCGTGAAAATGCGCGAAACGCACAAAAGGAAAACGGGGACCGGAACGGATTTTGAACAAGAAAGGAACAAAGCAACAAAGGGAAGAGAGAAAAACGAAATTCGTATAATCATCAATGACGACGCGCGATTTTGCACAATCGCGCAGAATCATTGAAAACATTGGCTCATTTCAATTAATTCCAAAGCTGGCAGGTTGGCAGGATGGCATCTGGGGATACGGTGGAAAAGCGCCAGAGGGCTGGCGCAGTCCAAAACCTCGCGGACATTCCATCCGCGCTCTGGATGTTTTACCCACCGGGGCAGGAGGGGATGGGTTACTTTAGCCTTTAGCGGCCAGCCGTTGGCGTTTATTTTAGCGACATGAGCACCAAGGGAAAACGCATCGCCGCCATGGCCGGACAATTTTACGCCGGCGCGCTTGACCCCCATTACAGCGGCTATTTTGAATTGTTCAACCAACAGAAATTTTACGAGGCGCACGACGTGCTCGAACATCTCTGGCTCAAGGATAAATACGGCGCCAACGGCGCATTCTACAAGGGCCTCATTCAATTGGCCGGCGCATTTGTCCACCTGCAGAAACACCGTCCGCGGCCCGCGGCGGCGCTGTTCAAGCTGGCCCGGACGAACCTGGAAAAGTATCCCCATCGGCATCAGGACTTGAACCTGGCCACAGCCCTGGAGCTAATTCGCGAATGGCTTGGCGACCTGGAAAATTCGAACTTTGAGCGCAATCCGCTTTTACATCGGCCGGTCCCAAAACTGAATCCACACGTGTGAACGAGGACCGAAAACGCATCGTTCTGGCCGGCGGCAGCGGCTTCATTGGTGGCGCGCTTACCGCGAAGTTTCTCTCCCAGAAATACGAGGTCATCATCCTGACTCGCGCGCCAAAACCGCGAGGCGACGGGGCAAGGGAAGCAGCTTGGGACGGCAAAAATCCGGGCGAATGGACGGGATTTCTGGAAGGCGCGGAAGGGGTGGTCAATTTGACCGGAAAGAACATCAATTGCCCTCACACGCCGGAGAATGTACGCGAATTAACCGCATCCCGCGTTGATTCAGTCCGGGCAATCGGCGCGGCGCTGGAACGGGTCAACCGTCCGCCCCGCGCCTGGGCGCAGGCGAGCGCCATTGGCTTTTATGGCGATGCGGGCGAAATGATTTGCGACGAAAATTCACCGCCAGGGAACGACGCGCTCGCCGAAATTTGCCAGAAATGGGAAGACGCCTTCCATTCCACCAAAACGCCGAACACCCGAAAGGTGTTGTTGCGAATCGGATTTGTCCTGGGCCGTGACGGGGGGGCCTTGCCGGTCCTTGAAAAGCTGACGCGCTGGTTTCTCGGCGGCCGGGCCGGGAGCGGCCGCCAATTCATCAGTTGGATTCATTTTCCGGATTTGGCGCAAATTTTCCGCGGGGCAATAGAAAACGGGGACTGGTCGGGAACCTTCAATGCCGTCGCTCCAAAACCCGTGACCAACGACGAATTCATGGGTGAATTGCGCCGCGCGCTGCACCGTCCCTGGAGTCCGCCCGCGCCCGAATTCGCGGTAAAGCTCGGGGCGCGACTGATGAACAGCGAAGCCTCATTGGCATTGGCTGGTTGCCGCGCCGAGCCAAAACGCCTGTTGGACGGGGGTTTTCAGTTCCAATTTTCCGGATTGGGTGACGCCCTGGCAAATCTTTACGGATAAACTGTGAGCGCCGATTCCAAAAAACGTTCCGAGGAATTTCTAAAAATCGCCGGGCAATTCAAACTTGGCGTGCTGGCGACCGAAGCGTCGCATCCGGTCACGGCGAATCTCAGCGAAATTGCGGCCCGTGACATTCCTGCGGCGCTTAACGCGCTATTTGAGGTGGACGGCGACGTCGTCCGCAAATTCCGCGACTTTGTCGAATCGGAAAGGGCGGGAGAAATCGCCAAAACGATTTTGGGGGCGTTGAAAGCGGGCGGAAGGATCTTTTTCACGGGTTGCGGCGCCACGGGGCGGTTGAGCATCCTGCTGGATTCCATCTGGCGCGATTTCTGGCATCGGCAGAAGGATGGCGATTGGGAGGACCGCACCTTGAGTGTGATGTCCGGCGGCGATTTTGCGCTGATCAAATCGGTGGAAGGATTCGAGGACATTGGGGCGTTCGGGAAGAAGCAACTCAACGACCTGGGGGTTTCAAATCGTGACGTGGTCTTTGCCATCACCGAAGGCGGTGAAACGTCTTTTGTGATTGGAACGGCCTGGGCCGGCATCGCGGCAGGGGCCAAAGTCTATTTCGTCTATAACAACCCCGACGAGGTCCTTTGCGAGCACGTCGAGCGCAGCCGCGAAGTCATCCGCGATTCGCGGATTGAGAAAATAAATCTGACGACCGGGCCGATGGCCATAGCCGGCTCGACGCGGATGCAGGCGACGAGCATCCAGCTTTGCGTGATGCTGGCAATATTTGAGGCGGTTGCGCGGGAGGCGCGCGGCGAGAACGGCCGAACGGCGCCGCGAGAATTTCTGGAAAAACTGGAGGAACTTCATGAAAATTTGAAATCGCCGAAAACCATTGCGGCATTGGCAAAAATCGTCGCGTTGGAGGAGTCGGCATATCGTGCCGGCGGCAAGTGCAATTATTTCGCGGACGGCTTCGGCATTGACGTGCTGACGGACACGACGGAACGTTCGCCAACGTTTTGCACGCCGCCCTTCCGGAAATTTGACGACCCG
>DATJSQ010000252.1:0-9352 GCA_035503995.1 Verrucomicrobiia bacterium
GCCAACCGCATACAGCGGCAGTATGGAAATGCCGAGGGGATTGGCCGAAAGCGAATCGAACCACAATCCGCCTAGCACCGCCAGGAGCGATACCGTGATGATGTCCGCATTCAGTGCGGCGTAAATCATCAGCGCAGGCAGAAGATCAATCTGGGTGCCCAGCAAACGGTGCGGCAACGAAAACGCGGCCTCGCCGAACACCGCGAGGAACGCGGCGGTCAGGATCAAAATGGGATTGAAACAGCTCATGGCAAAAGCACCCAGACCTGGCCGAGCGCGCCGAGGTTGGCGGACAATTTGACGCGCGCCGAAGTATAAAGCCCGAAATCCTCCTGTTGTGAATCCACGACCTGGCCGATGGGAATTCCCGCCGGGAAAACCCCGCCCAACCCGCTGCTGACGACTTGTTCGCCAGATTTCAGGTTGGCGGCGCCGGAAAGATACGTCAGCTCCGCCAGCGAATTGTCGAGCGGTCCGCTCGCGCTCAAAACACCGATGTCGCGGGCGGGGTCTTCCACCAGCGCCGAAACGCGGCAATCGGGATCTCCAAGCAAAACCACTTGCGAGCGAACCAATCCGGCGACCGAAACACGCCCCACCAAGCCATCGCAGGTAAGGACGGGACAATTTTCCTGCACGCCATCACGCGTGCCCAGATCAATTTGAACGGTACGCCACCAATTTGCCGGGTCGCGCAGGACGACATGGGCCAGTTTCAATCTCCACGGCTGTTGCCGCTGCCAGCCAAGCTGTGCCCGCAGTTCGTTATTCTCCGCCAGGACAGCGTCGGCCTGCTGTTGGCGGACGAGCAATTCCTGGTTTTGGCGGCGAAGTTCGTCAATTTCCCTGAGGAGTTCGCTGCGCGGCGTCAGGCGGTCAAGCGTTTTGCCGGGAAGCTGTTGGAGGCCGCCGGCCAGGCCAAAGAGGGGCAGGAAAAGGACGCTCAAGGCGCCTTTCACCCGTAAGGCGTTATGCTCCGGCAGGTTCAAAACCAGCACTGCTGCCAGCATCACCGAGCCGAGCGCGACGTAATGTTTTTTTCTGAACATCCTGCTATGCGGCGATCAGCCGCCCGCAGGCGAACTCCGGGAAGAATCAATACTTGGTCGTGGCCGCGACGCGTTTGAGGAACTCAATTTCCTGCAAAACGCGGCCGGTGCCTTCAGCGACGGCGCTCATGGGATCATCCGCCAGATGGACTGGCAGGCTGGTTTCCTCGGCGACAAGCCGGTCAATGCCGCGCAACAATGAGCCGCCGCCGGCCATCACCAGTCCGCGGTCCACAAGGTCCGCGGCTAGTTCGGGTGGGCAACGTTCAAGAGTCAGGCGGATGGATTCCAAAATGCTCGAGAGCGGTTCCTGCAACGCTTCGCGGACTTCCTCGGAGCGGATGGTCAATGTCTTGGGCAGGCCGGTGCTTAAATCGCGGCCTTTGACATCCATGGTTAATTCCTGTTCCAGCGGAAAAGCGGAGCCGATGCGGATTTTGATTTCTTCTGCGGTGCGTTCACCTATCATCATGTTGTAGGCCCGTTTCATGTGCGCCACGATCGTTTCGTCAAACTCGTCTCCGCCCACCCTCAGGCTGCGGCTGAAGACGATGCCGGCCAGCGAGATGATTGCAATTTCGCAAGTCCCGCCGCCGATATCCACGATCATGTTGCCCGCCGGTTCATGGACCGGCAGTCCGACGCCAATTGCCGAAGCCATCGGCTGGTCAATGAGAATGACGTCGCGCGCTCCCGCATGCATTGCGGAATCTTTGACCGCCCGTTTCTCCACTTCCGTGATTCCCGAAGGAATGGCCACGACCACGCGCGGCGCAATCAATTTGCGGTGATGAACCTTCTGGATGAAATGCCTCAGCATTGCCTCGGTGATTTCGAAGTCGGCGATGACGCCGTCTTTCATCGGCCGGATCGCCACGATGTTGCCGGGCGTGCGGCCCAGCATCCGTTTGGCTTCTTCGCCGACGGCGAGCACATTGGTCGTGCCCGCCTGGATGGCCACCACAGAAGGTTCGCGCAGAACGATTCCACGGTCTCGCACATAGACGAGGGAATTAGCGGTCCCGAGATCTATGCCAATGTCATTGGAGAACAGGCTTTTTAGTTGCGCAAACATGAATTTGCCTAGTATCGCCCCCCATTTAATCCGTTGCCCGATAAAAGGTCAAGCGGTGAATAACTATTTCGGCGCGGCAGGAATCCGGCTGATTTCCTTCCCCTCTGCGGATTTATTTTGCGTCCTCCACTTTACCTTTCCACGCAAATGAAGTATTCATAAAGACATGCAAAATTTTCTCGTACCCATTGTGGTTGAACAAACCGGACGCGGCGAGCGGACTTGGGACATCTATTCGCGCCTCCTGGTTGACCGCATCATTTTTCTCGGCACGCCGGTGGATGACACGGTTTCCAACATCATCATCGCGCAACTGTTGTTTCTCCAGATGTCCGACTCCAAAAAGGACGTGCATCTGTATATCAATTCGCCGGGCGGCAGCGTCACGGCGGGCCTGGCGATTTACGATACCATCCAATATCTCACCTGCGACGTGAACACTTACTGCGTGGGCCAGGCGGCCAGCATGGGCGCGGTCCTGCTGGCGGCGGGCACCAAGGGCAAGCGTTATGCGCTGCCCAATGCGCGCATCATGATCCATCAGCCCTGGGGCGGGGTGCAGGGCCAGGCCACCGACATCAGCATCCAGGCCAAGGAAATTCTGCGCCTGAAAGACCGGCTCAATGCCATTCTCGCCAAGCATTCCGGCCGCACCCTCGACGAAATCGAGAAGGACACCGACCGCGACCGTTTCATGTCATCCGACGAAGCCAAGACCTATGGCCTGGTGGACCATGTGGTCCAGTCGCGCCGCGAAATCGCCGGGGCGGTGGACAAAACGTCGGTCATTGTTTGATATATTCTTTGATATATCTATTCTTGCAAAAAGCCGGAATTTAAAAATTCCGGCGTTTTATCACTTTGGAAAAATTTTGCAAAAAAAGTTCTTCCCGCAGTGGAAATTTTTTGAATGTGGTGTAAAGTCTGTTCGCAACAGGCAATGGACGGTTTTACAGGCCGCCATTGGAAGCTTAATTTTTAATTACATGGCAAGACCGAATAACATCACGATGTGCAGTTTCTGCGGAAAATCCCATGCGGAAGTGCGCAAACTCATCGCCGGCCCCGGCGTTTATATCTGCGACAATTGCATCATTCTTTGCAAAAATGTCCTCGACCGCGAACTGCAACTGCAAAACCAGAAGAGGCAGCCGAAATTTTCCGTGCCCAAACCGATGGAAATCAAACGGCAACTTGACCTGTATTGCGTCGGCCAGGACCACGCCAAGAAAACACTCGCCGTGGCCGTCCACAACCATTACAAGCGCATCCAGCCGGAACATCCCGCCGACGCCGACGAAAACTTGTCCTCCCGGAAACATGCCGACGTGGAGATTGAAAAGAGCAATATCCTCATGATTGGCCCCACGGGTTCGGGCAAAACATTGCTCGCCCGCACACTGGCCAAGGTTCTGGATGTTCCCTTTGCCATCGCCGATGCCACGACGTTGACCGAAGCGGGCTACGTGGGCGAAGACGTTGAGAATATTGTCTTGCGCCTGCTGCAAAACGCCGATTTCGACGTGAAACGGGCGCAACGCGGCATTGTCTATATTGACGAGATTGACAAAATTGCGCGCAAGGCCGAGGGGCCGTCCATTACGCGCGACGTGAGCGGGGAAGGCGTACAACAGGCGCTGCTGAAAATCCTCGAAGGCACTGTCTGCAACGTGCCGCCGCAGGGCGGTCGCAAGCATCCGCAACAGGAATACATTCGCGTGGACACGACGAACATCCTGTTCATCTGCGGCGGCGCATTTGTGGGGCTGGAGCGGGTCATTCAACGCCGGTTGGGTAGGAATGTGATGGGGTTTGGCGCGGTTGACGCCTCACAGGAACACGCCCATGCTGGACGCGTGGAAATTCTCCAGCGGGCCGAGCCGGAAGACTTGCTTAACTTCGGGTTCATTCCCGAGTTCATCGGGCGCCTGCCAGTGGTCACGACGCTGGCGGAGTTGACCGAAGAGCAGTTGATTTCGATTTTGACGGAGCCAAAAAATGCGCTGACCAAGCAATTTGCCAAGTTAATGGCGATGGAAGGGGTCGAATTGGAATTCACATCCGACGCGTTGCGCGAATTGGCGTCCCAAGCGCTGAAAAAAGGCACCGGCGCCCGCGCCTTGCGCGGGCTGATTGAGCGGTTGATGCTGGATTTGATGTTCGATGTGCCCGAAGTCGCCGACATTGTGCATGTGAAAATTACCGCGGCGGTTGTGCGCGGCGAGAACAAGCCGATTGTCCGCCGCAAGCAGGACGCGGAAGCGGCGTAATCACACCACAATATCCTCATTCCAAAGTTGCCGCCTGGCTTTGATGATTCAGCGGCGGAAGAGCTCCTTGACCTTTGCGAAAAATGATGGTGAACGCAGATGGTGGGCGTATCTGGCCCAGGAATCTTCTGTGCCAAACTTTCGTTCTATCCGCGCCTCTTCACCGCGCATTATTTCTAGGATTTTTTCGTCTTCGTCCTTGTCCAGCCAGTAGCCGTGTTCGGGACAACACTCAACTTGCAAATCGAAAAAACGGTAATCAAACTCTTTAAGTGCCGCGGAACAGACCGGGCATTTGAACTGGGTGTCATAACTGGTGACGTAGAGCGAACCTTTATCGGCCTCGTTGCTAAAGGCTTCGTTTTCCAATTGATCCAATTCGGCGGGTGTCAGCCACATCCCCTTGCAATTCGGACAGGCTGCAACTTCCACGCCCCGGTCCTATTGCTGTTGAAGGTAACTATCGCACTTCGGGCATTTCATAAGCAAAGCATACTTCAATCATTTCCATTATTGCAACGTCGCAGTCACACCCCAATATCCTCATTCCAAAGCTCCGGCCTGGCTTTGATGAAATCGCGCATGAGTTGGATGCATGCCGGGTCTTGCAACACTTCCACTTGTACACCTTGCGAGCGGACATAATCTTCCGGCCCTTGGAACGTCACATTTTCACCGATTACGAGGCGCGGGATTTTATAGAGCAACGCCGCGCCGCTGCACATCGGGCAGGGCGAAAGCGTCGAATACAAAATGCAGCGCGAATAGGTCTCGGCCGTCAGCCGGCCCGCGTTTTCGAGGCAATTCATCTCCGCATGATGAATCACGCTGCCGTGTTGAACGCGCTGGTTGTGGCCGCGCCCGATGATTTTGCCGTCGCAAACCAGTACCGAGCCGATGGGAATTCCCCCCTCGGCCAACCCCAGTCTGGCCTCGTCAATGGCGGCTTGTAGAAACAAATCCACGCCGCCTTTTAATGCTTTCATCCCGCCGAATCCAGATTTTTTCCTTGAACCCATGAAAAATTACGCGAGTTTAAGGCACCTTGAATATACCGACGGTATCACTGGCCTCGGCCAATGCCGTGCTGACGGAAAGTCCGTTGCGCGATCTGGAGGCCATTATCCGCTCGCGGACGCCGCTGATCGCGATGGAAAGCAATGAAGAACCGCAAATCGTCGCGATGATCCGCGAAATCGCAAAAAAATTTCAACTCAAGGCATTTCGGTGGACCATCACGGACGGGTTGCAGGCATTTGACCCGGCCGATCAGCCGTCGCAAACGATCATGAAATCGGACGAGGTTTTAAACTATATCAAAAATTCCTCGTTCAATTGCGTTTTTGTGCTGCTGGACTTTCATCCCTATCTGGAGGACGCGGTCCACGTGCGTTATCTCAAGGACATTGCGCTGTCCTATCCAAAGCATTATTCCACCGTGGCGCTGGTCGGATTTGCGCTGAAAATTCCGGAAGAATTGGGGTCGTTCACCGCGCGCTTTCGGCTGCCGCTGCCGACTCCCGATGAAATCCGGGCGATTGTCTATGACGTGGCTGGCGATTGGGGCGCCAGTCACGGCAAACGCGACGTCCAGACGACCAACAAGGCGCTCGACACACTCGTGCGCAACCTCGTGGGCCTCACGGCTACCGACGCCCGCCGCCTCGCGCACAAAGCCATCAACGATGACGGCGTCATTTCCGAATCGGAAATGCCTGAAGTGATGCGCGCGAAATATGAACTGCTCGAACGCGACAGTGTGCTGACCTTCGAATACGAAACGACGAAGTTCAGCGAGATCGGGGGGATGGCGCGGTTGCGAAGCTGGCTGGAAATGCGCAAGGCCTTCTTTCTCGACGAAAGTGACACGCGATTGGACGCACCGCGCGGCGTGCTCCTCCTCGGCGTCCAGGGGTGCGGCAAGAGCCTCGTCGCCAAGGCGACCGCGGGAATTTTCGACGTGCCGCTATTGCGGCTCGATTTTGGCGTGCTGTACAACAAATACTACGGCGAGACCGAGCGCAATTTGCGCAAGGCATTTGAAACGGCCGAAATCATGTCGCCCTGCGTTTTGTGGATGGATGAAGTCGAGAAGGGCGTCGCCATCCAGGATGACGACGATGGCCTTTCGCGCCGGATGCTGGGGACTTTTCTGACCTGGATGGCCGAGCGAAAAAAACCGGTATTCGTCGTCGCCACAGCCAATGACATCATGCGATTGCCGCCGGAACTCGTGCGCAAGGGCCGGTTTGATGAAATTTTTTTTGTGGATTTGCCTTCACCGGCGAATCGCCGCGCGATTTTCCAAATTCATCTGCTGAAACGCTCCTTCGACCCGGCGCAATTTGACCTGGACGCGCTCGTTGAGGCGGCCAAGGGATTTTCCGGCTCGGAAATCGAGCAGGCGATTGTCTCGGCGATGTATTCGGCGCGGGCGCGCCAGCACAATCTCACGCAGACGGATTTGCTGGCGGAAATTCAACAGACGCGCCCGCTCTCGGTGGTGATGGCGGAAAAGGTCCGGGAAACGCGCGATTGGGCGGCCAGTCGGACGGTGCCTTGCGATTAGCAAACGGCCATTTTATCTCGCAAAAATCTGCCGGATGACGTCCTCGATCGGCACTTCCTGAATATCAATATCGCTCACCGGCAAGTCATCGAGCACGGATTTGCAGACGGAAATGACGCGATCACGTTTGACTTTGAACGTGATGGCGCCGGCGGTTTGCTCATGGATTTCGCCGTAGCGGCTCAATTGCCCGGGCGGAAATTGATTCGCGCGCTCGCATTGAATGGTCACCAGCTTGAAATCGGCGAACCGGTCAACGATTTCATTCAATTTGCCGTCGAAGAAAATTTTCCCATGGTCAATGATGATGACGCGCTCGCAGAGCGCCTGAATGTCCGCCATATAATGGCTGGTGAGCAAAATCGTGGTTTTTTGTTCGGCGTTATGGCGGCGGATGAATTCACGGACGGTTTTTTGTGAAACGACATCAAGGCCAATGGTCGGCTCGTCCAGAAAGAGGACCTTGGGCTGGTGCAGCAGGGAGGCGATGAGTTCCATTTTCATGCGTTCGCCCAGCGAAAGCTCGCGGACGCTGACGTTCAATTTTTCTTTGACGGCGAGCAGCTCCGTCAATTCGGCAACCGTTCGCTCAAACCGGTCTTTGGGGATGCCGTAGATTTTCGCGTTCAGTTCCAGCGATTCGCGCGCGGGGAGGTCCCACCAAAGCTGGTTTTTCTGGCCCAGCACGAGCGCGAACTGGCGGCGATAACCGTCGTTGCGTTCCCACGGCGTGTAGCCGAGGACTTTCGCCGCCCCGCCGGTGGGATAGAGCAGGCCGGCGAGCATTTTCAATGTGGTGGTTTTCCCCGCGCCGTTCGGACCGAGAAACCCGACCAGCTCACCGGGTTCAATTTTGAAGCTGACTTCGTTGACGGCGATGGTTCTTTCGTATTGCCGATGAAAGAGGCCCCGGACGGCGCCGGAAAATCCGGGCTGCTTTTTGTACGTGCGAAACATTTTCGTCAAGTGGGTGACTTCGATGACGGGCATAATCAAGTTTGTTCTCGACTGAAGTTTTGAATGGCGGCGCGCCACCAGGACGCGAGTGTTTCGCCGGCGCGCAGCCACGCCTGCTGGTGAAGCCACACCATCACGCGTTGGTCGGCCAGGACCAGCAGCCGTTCATCGGGGGTCAATTTCTGCGGACCCTCGGCCAGTAATTTTTCGCCGAGCACCCGGACCATTTCCGTGCCGACGCCCAGTTGCGCAAATTGTTCGGCGTAGGCCGGGTTCAATTGTTTCTCGCGCAGCAGAGAGACGTGGATGGCGTTGACATAGGGATCAAGCACGGCTTCCGCAATTCCCGCGTGCGGAAACCCGGGGAAGACGTCGCCAGTCAATTCGTGGATTTTCATTTGCGCGCGAAGGGAGACAAGCTCGGACGGCGGAGCGACTTCTTCCGGCGTCAGAAACAAGCCGAGCGCGCGGGCGCGCGCGCCCAGATGGCGGCGGCTGGTGAAGACACTCAGCGGAATGGAAAGGGCCATTCCGGCCAGCACGGGCGTGAACCACCAGAACAATTCCGGTTCCAGCCGCCACATGAAAATGCCCCAAATCAGGCCAATCATCGTGTGTCCCCAATGCCGTTGAAGGGCGTACCACCAGCTCGTGCCGTCGGCCGCGCGTTTTTGCGACGACCAACCAACGCCGCCGCCAAGAAGATTGGTGATGACAAACCGCGTGTGCCAAAGCATTTGCAGCGGCGCATGCAGCGTGGAAAACACGGTCTCGCCCACAACACCGGCCGAGGCGCGGGCCAGGCCGCCAAAGGCGCGTCGGCGCGTCGGATTGCGCGCCAAATCAATCAGAGACAGAAATTTCGGCAACATCAGGACGATCATGCAAATGGTGAAGATGAGCAACGCGTGCGCCCGTCCGCTTAGATGAATGACGTGCGCCCGCACCAGCGGCAAATCCGAGAGCCCGGTGTATTTGTGGTACCAACGAATCCAGTCGAACGTGAGCAAAAAGGCGAGCCAGAGCGGGCCGGCCAGGTAGCCGAAAATGCCCAGGAGCAAATGCAAACGGCTTACCCCGCGCAGCCCTTTCGCAAAAAGCACCAGGCTGTGCTGGAGATTCCCCTGACACCAGCGACGGTCGCGCTGCGCATTTTCAATCATCGCCTGCGGCGCTTCCTCGTAACTGCCTTCCAGGTCGTAGGCAAACCAGGCTTCCCAGTTTTCACGTACCAGCAGCGCTGCTTCCACAAAATCATGGCTCAAAATCTGGCCGCCGAGCGGGCGGCGTCCGGGAAGCCGCGGCAAATCGCAAAACTGCATGAACGGTTCAGTGCGGATAATTGCATTGTGCCCCCAATAATTTCCCACGTCGAACGCCCAGTAATTCAGGCCCGCAATGAAAACGGGCGCGTAAAGGCGATTGGCAAATT
>DATJSQ010000253.1:0-4829 GCA_035503995.1 Verrucomicrobiia bacterium
TCAGCCAGGTTTTCAAACTGCGCCCCGACGAAGACCGCCCGGTGAATTTGACGCCGGAACAAAACCCGCAATTGAATTTCCAGCACGCGCAATTGTGGTGGCCGTGGGAACTGGGCGAGCCGCATCTTTATCCCCTGAAGCTCACGGTCTCCGTTGACGGCGATGTTTCCGATTCCACACAAACGCGGTTTGGCATTCGCGAAGTGCGCGATTACATCACCCCCGAGGGTTATCGCGGCTACAGCGTGAACGGAAAAAAAATTCTCCTTCGCGGCGGTGGCTGGGCGGATGAATTGCTGTTGCGCGAGAATAAAACAAATCTGGAGGCCCAAATTCATTACGCGAAAGCCATGAACCTCAACACCATTCGCCTCGAGGGCATCTGGGGCAGCAGCCAGCGCCTCTATGACCTTGCCGACGAAAACGGCCTCTTCGTCATGGCCGGTTTCAGTTGCCAATGGGAATGGAAGGATTACCTCGGCAAGAATTGCGACAATTTCGGCGGTTTTAAATCCGACGCCGACATGGCGCTCGCGACCAATTATCTGAACGACCAGGTTTTGTGGCTGCGAAATCATCCCGCCATTTTGATGTGGGTCGTCGGCAGCGACAAATTGCCGCGCCCGGAACTGGAAAAAAAATACGACGCGCTCCTCGCGCAAATTGATCCAACGCGCCCCGTGTTGAAAACCTGTGGCGACGATTCCAGCGAAGTCAGCGGGCCTTCCGGCGTAAAAATGAACGGCCCTTACGATTATGTCACCCCGGATTATTGGTATCTCGACACTAAAAACGGCGGCGCTTTCGGTTTCAACACCGAAACCGGCCCCGGCCCAGAACCGCCGCCGCTGGAATCGTTGAAACGGATGATTCCCGCGCAGGACCTTTGGCCGATCGGCGCCGTTTGGAATTTTCACTGTGGCCGCCACGAATTCGCACAGATGACACGCTATTTGACCGCCTTCCAATGTCGTTACGGCCGGGTTTCCAGCGCCGACGAATTTGCCTTCAAAACCCAGGCGGCAAATTACGAGGGCATCCGCGCCATGTACGAGGCCTTCGCCGCCAATCTGCCCCGCACCACCGGCATTATCCAATGGATGCTCAATCCATCCTGGCCCAAAATTTACTGGCAGCTTTACGATTACTATCTCGTGCCCGGCGGCGCGTTCTTTGGCGCGAAGAAAGGCGCGGCGCCCGTTGCCGTCATTTATAACTACGGCGACCAGGGCGTTTACCTCGTCAACCAGACCGGAAGGGATTTTGGCAACTGTCGGACGACCGTTACGGTTTACGATTTGAACTCAAAAAAAATCCTCGAACAAACCGTGACGAACCACAGCCTGGCCTATGGCTCGCGGAAAATTTTCGACCTTTCACGTCTCCAGCCCCAAACGCCCGTCTATTTTCTTGATTTAAAATCAATCGCCGATTCCGGGCCGCGGGCCGATGCTGATAATTTTTATTGGCTCTCGACCAAACCCGACGTTCTCGACGAAGACAAAACGGAGTGGTACGTCACGCCGAACAAATCCTTCGCCGATTTCACCGCGCTCAACCAAATGCCCGAAGCCACCGTCCAGGCCCGCGTTCACTTTGGGATTGACAACCCGTCCGCCGCGGCCGCTCCCGGTGCAAACGCCGAAGTCACTCTGACCAACACCGGCGATTCGCTGGCGTTCTTCATCGAGATGCGGATTGTCGGCGGGAAATCACAGCAATCGCTGACGCCGGTTTTCTGGGACGACAATTACATTTCGCTCCCGCCGCACACGGCCAAAACGTTCCACGCGAATTTCCCCGATGGCAAAACGCCGGAACTGAAATTGCGCGGCTGGAATGTGAAATTTGAAACCATTGTCACGGACCGGGTGGCGAAATTATGATCGCCTCCTTCGATTCCCCGGCGCCGTCACCCGCAAACTGAATCGGCTCCGTAAAAAATGATGTGCGCCACGCGCCATAAATAATGCCCGTCGCCAGCCAGCAAAAGCCGGCGATGATCGCCCATTTGCCAAGGCTTCCCCAAAGGTACGCGCAAACAAGGAAACCCGTCAGCGGCGAAACGAAATTCCAAAACAACTTTCTCTCGCTCCGCGCAAAATAATGCAGAAAGGCCGCCACGTTCACGCCCATGAACGCAAACAGCGCTCCGAAGTTTAGCAACACACATCCAAAACCGTAAGCGTCCACGTGTTTAAACTCCTGTATCGCCTTCAGCGACAACGCGGCCGCCAGCGTCACAACGCCTATCAGGATGATGTTGTTGCTCGGTATTCGCGTGCGCGGATTGATTGCGCCGAAAAATTTTCGCGGAATCGCATTGTCGCGTCCCATGCTGTAAAGCAACCGTCCCGCGCCCAGATGCGCGCCCGCGCCGGAGCCGATGGACGCAATCAGCAGCGCGGCATTCACCGTCGTAAAGAGCCACGGACCCGCCGCCTTTCCCGCCACGTAGGAAAATGCATTGTCTTCATCGGGATAATTTGTGCCCGGCCAGATCAGTTGCGCAAAATACACCTCCACCGACGCCAGCACGCCGGTAATCACGCACACCAGCACCGTCGCCAGCAAAATATTCCGGCGCGGATTGTGCGCCTCTTCCGACAGCGTGGAAACGCCGTCAAACCCGATGTACGTCAGCACCGCCAGCGCCGCGCCGTTCGAGACATTGTGAAGCGAAAACGTCTGCGGATCATAAAATGGGCGCGTCCAGTCCGTCACGCCGGCCGGCGGGTTCAGCCACAAATAACGCGCCGCCGCCCCGAGAAACAAAACAATGACCACGCTCAGGCCGACGGTGATCATTCCATTGGTCCGCGCGCTCGCCTTGATGCCGCGCAGGTTCATCAGCGTGAAAAGAACCGTGAAGAAAACGATGAACAACGCATTGATGCAAATCGCTTCCGTGTGATTCGAAATTTGCGGCAGAAATGTCATCGCCGCCCCGGCAATCCAAATCACGCAGATGATCGGATTCATCACGTAGTCGAAAATGATGCTCCAGCCGACGAAGTAACCCAGCGCCGGATGAATTTCGCGGCTCACGTAGGCGTACGCCGAGCCGGCATTCGGATAGGCATTGGCCATGCGGCCGTAACTGATCGCCGTAAACAGCATCGCCACCATGCCGATGAGGATGGCCGTGACCACGTGCCCCTTGCCCGCCACCGCCGCCGCGCCGAACAATGGCATGGGCGCCGTGGGTTGGATGAGAATGATGCCGTAAATGATGAGCGCCGAAAGCCCCAAAGCGCGCTTCAAGCCGGGTTGCGGTAAGCCGGAATCGGTTGGCATGCGCCGTCTCTTTATGCGAAGCGCGAAGCCAAGTCAATGACCGCGTATTCCTCTGCCGTGATGCCCCGCTTGGTCGTGAACACCGCCTTGGGCCATTTGCCGGCGCGCCTGACGACGGCGGGATTATCAGGCGCGTCCTTCACCATATTCCCACGATTCCCGCATACACGCCCAAACCTGCCGTGAACACCACAATGAAACCCACGAGCCAGGCATACCATCCCTTGAGTCGCCATGCTTCCGGAAGCGCTTTACGCGCCAGCAGGAATAAGAAACCCAGGACGATGGGCAGTAATAAGGCGTTCATTACATTGACGCTGATGGCGAGCTTCACCAGGTTGATGCCGGAAAGCACAATGCCCCCTCCAATCAGCAGACTGCCCACGTAGATGCCATAAAACCATGGGGCTTCGAAAGGATGGTCCACCAGCGAGCGTTTGTAACCGGCCACTTCACCGAGTCCCCACGCCGCCGTAAGCGAAACGACAATGGTCGCCACCAGGGCCGCGCCCAACATGCCAAGCGCGAAAATCACCTTGCCCCAAAAAGAGCCGAGAAAGGGAATCAAAGCGTCGGCGATCCGCTGCACCGTGTCCAACGAAGCATTGGGATGCTTGGCGCCGATAGTCGTGGCGGCAAGAATCAGAATCGCCGCCATGATGACTTGCGTAACCACTGCGCCAATCGCCGTGTCCCACCGGGCGGGCTTGATCTGGGAAATATCCAGCCTTTTGTCCACCACGGCCGATTGTTGATAGAATATCATCCACGGCATGATGACCGCCCCAACGTTCCCGGCCAGCAGAAATAGATATTGCCGGTCCCCCAGCGGCATGTTTGCAATTCCTTGAAGCATCGCCGTTCCGCTGGGATGCGACACCACGGCAACCGCCACGAAGGCCAGTTCAAACAGGCCGATCATCATCGCCACCAGTTCCACCCGCCGATAGCTGCCGGTCGTCGCCACCACCGCCAGAAAAATCACTGCCAATGAGATGCTGATCCACGGCGCAACGCCAAAAAGCATTCCAACCCCCGCAATGCCGGAAAATTCTGTCAGTATGGCTCCCACGCAAGACACCAGCAGGGTGCTGACAGACAACCATGCCCACCCCTTGCCGAAACGCTCGGCAATCAGTTCTCCATGTCCTTTGCGCGTGACCAATCCCAGTCGGACCGTCAATTCCTGCACCACATAGAGAATGGGCATCAGCAATACTTGCAGCAGCAACAAACGATAACCCCATTGCGCGCCACTTTGTGCCGCAACGATGGCACTGCCCGCGTCTGTGTCGGCCAGCATCACCACCAGGCCCGGACCCACGACCGCCAATGCCAGTTTCCAGAGGGGAACCGGCGGAAAGACCAGCGCCCTTATTTGCGGTTTTTCGGCCACCAACACGGTTTCCGTGTCAATCCCGTCTCTTTCCATAATGACATCAGCTTCGCTCATGCGCATTAAGAATAGGGGTTGGACCAACATTCCGCTGCCGGTGGGTTGCCATTTATTGACGGAAGCTTGCGCTCTCGCG
>DATJSQ010000254.1:0-7774 GCA_035503995.1 Verrucomicrobiia bacterium
AAAATTCGGTTTCACCTGATGTCTCCAAAGCGGCGGAGCAAATTCAACTGGCCCGACAGTTTCAAATCAAAGGGGAAAATGAAACAGCCATTGAATGCTACAATAAAGCTCTGGATTTGGACGCTGACAATGTTGAAGCTCTTAATGGCCTGGCATGGATTCTCTCGACGGCCGACAATCCAGCGATGCGCAACGGCAATAAAGCCGTGGACCTTGCAATGAAAGCAGCAAAGCTGAGCAAGTGGAGACAACCGACCGTCATTGAAACACTTTCGGTCGCGTATGCCAACGCCGACCAATACTCAAATGCCTTGATCATGGCTCAAGCCGCAAACGAGCTTGCGATATTAACTGGACGCTCTGATATAGCCGCGCGAACTGCCAAATTGCAGAATTTCTATCGAATTCGAGCCGCCGCAAGGCCGGTTGGTCAGTGAAAGGTGAGGACAAAATCAACGGCTCGGTCGAAGCCGGAAATGGAGGGCTTCCAACAGCAGTTCGTCGGCAAAAGAAAAACTGTCCCGCAATTGCAGACCGCAGTCCGGGACGCGCCCCGGTAAGGACGCTGATCGGATAAAAGTTGCCTGTGGAAAAGCTTGCGAATATGTCTGAGTGTTCATTTTTACGACAACCTGGACCGATTCCGTATCCGGTATGATGTCATCGGCTTTTCCTATTATCCGTGGTGGCATGGTTCGCTGCTGGACTTGCGGGAAAATCTCGCCTTCGCCGCGGAGCGCTATCACAAAGACATTATCGTGGTGGAAACTGCCTACCATTGGCGTCCTTCCAACGAAACGGCGGGGCGCGCCATGCCCTTCCCTGAAACACCCGAAGGCCAGGCCGCGTTTCTCGATGCAGTGGCCGATGTGGTGATGAACACGCCCGATGGCCGCGGCGTCGGCGTCTTCTGGTGGGAACCGGCGGTGTCGGGCCGCAGCGGCTTGAACTCGCGCGGCTTCTTTGATGACAACGGAAATTCATTGCCGGTGCTGGACACGTTTGACAAATACACCCGGCCGTCCCGGCGTGGAAAATGAACGTTTAAATCTGTCTTGCAATCCAATGGAAAACACCGGCACGATGGCGCCAGCGAAATTACAAACCAAACCACAACCGTTCTGCCGCACCATGAAGATGTATGTCATTGTCAAAGCCGTCATTTCACCACAACGCGTCTGCAAAAGACTTTCGCTCTGTGCCGCCGCCATCGGTTGCCTGCTGATGCCCGTGCCAGGGCGGGCCGACGATGGGCAAAATGCGTTTTACCTCAAAGACGGCGACACCGTCTGCTTTTACGGCGACAGCATCACCGAACAGCGGTTTTATGGCATGGATATCGAAACCTACGTGCGCACCCGGTTTCCAAACTTGCATGTGGACTTCGTCAATTCCGGCGTCGGCGGCGACAAAGTCACCGGCGGCTGGGCGGGCGGAATTGATCTGCGGCTCGAGCGGGACGTATTTCCTTTCAAGCCAAACGTCGTGACAATCATGCTCGGCATGAATGACGCGAGTTACCGGGCGTTCGACCCGGACATTTTCGCCACCTACACCAATGGCTACGAACATATCATTGAATCGCTCCAACAACATCTGCCCGGCGTGCGCATTGTGCTGATCGAACCGTCGCCTTATGACGACGTCACGGAACCGCCGGGATTTCCGGGCGGCTACAACGGAGTCTTGCTGCGTTACTCGGCGTTTGTGCGGCAACTGGCAGCCGAGCATGATTTGACTTGCGTGGACCTGAACCAGCCGCTGGTGGACGTGATGAAAAAGGCGGAGGCGCAAAACCCGCAACTGGCGCACGACGTCATTCCCGGCCGGGTTCATCCGTCGGCGGCCGGCGAACTGGTCATGGCTCAGGGAATCCTGCAGGCGTGGAATGCGCCCGCCACGGTAACTGCGGTGACGATTGACGCGGCCCACAATAGCGCCGTCCATGCGGAAAACACGGCCGTAAGCGATATCAAAACGGTGAACGGAGTGGTTTCCTGGACGCAAAATGACCAATGCCTGCCTTTTCCGATCCTCGCCCTGCATGACGATTGGCAGCAGTTTCCGCCGACCGAACGGGACTGGGGTTCTCTCACGTTTTTCACCCCCGCCCCCCAGGTCAATTGGTACCAGACAAATGCCGCCACCGAAATGATCGTGGCCGATTCGGGCTTTTACGCCGCGCTGGACCAGGAACCCCTGCAGGTCACCGGATTGCCATCCGGAAAATATCGGCTCGATATCAACGGCGAGACGGTGGGCGATTTCTCCGCCGACGCATTGGGCGCGGGAATCAACTTGGCGCAATATCGGACCCCGATGTTGCAACAGAGTTATCACGTCCTGGATTTGGTCTGGCAACAGGTGTCCTGGAGGTTTTTTGCCTGGCGCGGCATCCAGACCCAACTGTCATTTGACGACGACCCGGCAGTGCAACAGGCCGCGAATGCTCTCATTGCCGCGTTGGAAGCGCAAAAGGCGGGTTTCGTACGCGAACAATACGCCGCCGCGCGTCCGTCGGCGGCCCAATACACTTTGACTCCGCTGTCCCCGTAAAGTGGAAATTCAAAGAGAGATCACGCGGCGATTCTTCTTGCAATACTCGAAAGCTGCGTTTGCTTGCCGTCGCGGTCGCCGCACCGTGGCCGCGGCATCGTTATTTGCTTTCCTTCTCGCCGCCGTCCGCCTTCACGCCGCGCCGTCCGTCCAAAGGTTTAATTTCGGCGGTCCGCCATCGCCCGGCGTCATTTCCGTTTCAACGGCGGATTTCTATTCCACCAACACTGGCTATGGATTCGAGCCGGGAGCAAACCTCGTCGCTACCAATGGCTGCATCACCAGTGCATCCCCGTTTTATTTTTCCGTCAAATTGCCGGAGGGCAATTACCGGGTCACCGCCACGCTCGGTGAGCAGAACGGCCCCTCCACCACCACCATCAAAGCTGAATCGCGGCGGCTGATGCTGTATCACGTTCAAACCGCGCCCGGCCAATTTGTCAGGCGGACATTTATTGTGAATCTGCGCCGGCCGCAAATTGCCGGCGACGGTGTGGTCCGCTTGAAGCCACGCGAAAAGACCGACGAATGGTGGGACTGGGACGACAAACTGACGTTGGAATTCAACGACTCATGCCCGTGTCTCCGCGCGCTGACGATCCGAAAGGCCGACGTGCCCACGCTGTTTATCCTGGGCGATTCCACCGTGTGCGACCAGCCATTCGAGCCGTGGAACAGTTGGGGCCAGATGCTGCCGGTTTTCTTCAAGCCGGATATCGCCGTCGCCAACCACGCCGAGTCCGGTGAGACGGTGGCCGATTCCCTGGCCGGCAACCGGTTCAAAAAAGTATTCAGCCTCATGAAACCGGGTGATTACTTGTTCGTCCAATTCGGTCACAACGACATGAAGAGCAAAAAGCCGGACGCGCTCGAACAATATCGGGCGGATTTGAAGGGGATCGTCGCCGAAACGCGCGCCCTGGGCGGCACACCGGTGCTCATCACCTCGATGGAGCGCAAAGCCGGCGTGAACGGGCCTACGCTGGAAGGCTACCCGGAAGCCGTGCGCCAGGTGGCGCGGGAGGAGCGCTGCCCGCTGATTGACCTGAACGCCTTGAGCCTCGTCTTTTACAAGGCCCTCGGAACCAATCTGAGCCGGGCCTTCGTGGACGGCACGCATCACGACAATTACGGCAGTTATGAACTGGCCAAGTGCGTCCTGGACGGCATCCGCCAGAATCATTTGCCGCTGGCGAAGGACATTGTCAACGATTTCAAAGGCTTTGATCCCGCCCGTCCCGATCCGGTGAACACCTTTTACATGCCCGCCAGTCCCCGTCGTTCCGCGGTCAAGCCGATGGGGAATTGAAAGATGTTAATGCCGGAAATGGCGTGTGCCGGTGAAAGCCATCGCCATCCCCCGCTCATCCGCCGCCGCAATCACCTCCGCGTCCTTCACAGAACCCCCTGGCTGTATCGCCGCCGTCGCGCCCGCGTCCGCCGCCGCCATCAGCCCATCGGCGAACGGAAAGAACGCGTCGCTGCAAACGACGCTTCCCCTGAGCGGCAACTTGGCTTCCCCCGCTTTCCAGACCGCAATCCGGCTCGCGTCCACCCGGCTCATTTGTCCCGCGCCGATTCCCAGGGTCCGGTCCGCCGTCGCATAGACAATCGCGTTCGATTTCACGTGCTTCACCACCCGCCAGCCAAAGAGCATCGCCTGCCATTCATCCTCGGTGGGCTGCCGTTTCGTCACCACGTTCAAATCGGCCCGCGCCGCCGTTTTCAAATCCCGTTGCTGCGCCAAAAAGGAATCCGCCCCCACGCTCCGCAAATCAAACGAAGCCGCCGCCCGGGGCCTTGGCAGAATCCTCAGCAGCCGTAAATTCTTCCTCTTCTGCAATAGCTCCAGCGCCTCCGCCGAAAATTCCGGCGCCACGATCACTTCGCTGAAGATTTCCGCGATGCCCGCGGCGCAAGGTCCGTCAAGTCTCTGGTTCACCGCAATGATCCCGCCGAAGGGCGCCTGCCGGTCGGTGGCCAGCGCCTTGTCCCACGCCTCCCGCAGGTCGGCGCCCCGCCCCACGCCGCAGGGATTGGTGTGCTTCAGAATCGCCAGCGTCGGCGCTTCATTCTTAAATTCAGCTATCAAATTCGCCGCCGCCGTCAAATCCAGAATATTGTTGTACGAAAGCTCCTTGCCGTGGAGTTGTTGGAAAAATTCCTTGAAACGCCCGTAGAGCGCCGCCGATTGGTGCGGGTTTTCCCCATAACGCAGCGGTTGCGCCAACGGCGCAAAAATCGTCAGCGCCGCCGGCAGTTCCCCGGCGGGTGTTTTGAACGCCGCCCCCAAATAAGACGCAATCGCCCCGTCATAAGCCGCCGTCCGCGCGAAAACCTTGGCGGCCAGCCGGTGCCGCAGTTCCAAATCCGTCCCGCCCGTTTCCGAAATCTGCCGGCCTACTTCCGCGTAATCCGCCGGGTCCGCCACCACCGTCACGCTCTCGTGGTTCTTCGCCGCGCTCCGCAGCATCGAAGGCCCGCCAATGTCAATGTTCTCGATCGCGTCATGCAGCGACGCCCCCGGCTGCGCGACCGTTTGCTCGAATGGATACAAATTCACCACCACCAGATCAATCGGCGCGATGCCGTGCTCCCGCGCCGCGGCCTCGTGCTTTTCATTCCCCCGGATGAACAGCAGTCCGCCGTGGACTTTGGGATGCAGGGTCTTGACCCGGCCATCGAGCATTTCGGGAAAGCCCGTGTGTTCGCTGACGTCCTTCACCTTCAGCCCGGCGTCGCGAAGGGTCTTGGCCGTGCCGCCTGTCGAGATCATTTCGATTCCCGCCTGCGATAAAATTTGCGCAAAGGCGACCAGGCCGGTCTTGTCCGAAACAGAAATGAGGGCGCGTTGAATTTTTGACATGGCGAACACCTTCCCAGATTTTCGCCGCCTTCGCAAATCCAAATGCTGCGGAATGCGGTGGCGCCCGCGTGCGGCGGGAACGTTTCGATTCAATGGGTGGGCCGGATCCATCGAGCCTATTCCAAACCAGGCCGCTTTTTGTAATTGTCGCCATCGGTTGGTGCGATAGATTGGAGTCAAATCCGAATTTAACCAGGGCGTCATCCACGGCATCCAAAAAGCCGGCGACCTCCTGGCCGAACATTTTCCCCGCCAGGAAAATTGAGAGCGTCCCGCCTTGGTAGAATGGATTATAATTCGGCGCGCCATGCCCCAAAGGGCAGTTGTCAGATTCGCCCCGCTCCGCAAAAATCGTTCGGTTTGACGGCATAGAGGTTTTGCCGCGGCGCGTGGCATCCAGCCCTTGCGATTGCGCGCCGCACTTCTAACGCCTTGGCGAAGGCTAAGAAACCTCATCGTTGAAAGGCCGGGCGCAAGCCCGGCCTTTCGGGTATTCAGGCCTCCGCGAATCTCCAGCCCCCTCCTCATCGGCGCATGTTCCGTCCGCGGGCGGAAATAAAAAAACCTGCAAGATCACGAAAGGAAATCTGTATAAGCGGATGATGGGTTAAAATGATGAAAACGCTGATAATCCTGGCCTCTGTTGGACCGCTTGGTCATACCGGCGCAGCCGGAGCGGTTATCTTCCTGCTCTTTGTGTTCCTGATCTTCGCGCTGATTTTTGCCTAGGGAATTCAAGCACACGATAGAAACGAATGGACACGTTGGAGCCACCGTCCATCACGTCGGGATTTGGGATTGGGACACTGCCAAAAAATGCTACGGCAAATACACGACCCGATAAAACTGCCGCGGCAGGTTCGTCGCATTCGTATCCAAAAAACTGAACGGCGACAAATTGGTGATGAGCGTCTGCCAATCCACCAAATTGGTGGACGCCTCCACCGCATAATTGAATCCCGGAACGCCGGCGACGTAAAATGTCATCCCATTGGTCGCAGAGAACGAAATTCCGTTCACCGCTGGAACAGGGGATGGATAAAGCGACAACGTTGCATTTGAACTCACGAGAGAGCCGAAAACGTTCGTCACTTGCACGGTGTAATTGCCGGCGTTGGTCGCTTGCAGGTCGGCCAGCGTGAGCACGGCATTCGTGGCCCCGGAAATATTGGTCCCGTCAAAGCTCCATTGATAACTGACGGCGGGCACCCCTGTGGCTGCGACAACAAAATTTGTTCTTTCATCCCACAAAGCAATTTCATTCGTCGGCTCGATTGTGATTGCCGGCGCGATATTGGAATTGATCAAATCCGGCGTCAGGACCGGAAGCAGAGCGCTATTCTCAAAATTCGTATCAAAGCTCCAAACACGCACGGGAGCATTGTAGTAATGACCGGTGGTTTGCCAGAAATTTGTCGCGTATTGACTTGGGAACAGTACGGCGATTGAGCCATTGTAGGTCAAAGAAATTGAACCGCTCCAGTCTTCCAATAGCCGAAGGAAGTTTTCCAGCCCACCGCTATATCCGGTCACGCCGCCGACTTGGGGATAATTCGTGCTCGAAGGGACAATCCCCTCAATGACGGCAGCAGTGATGGCCGTGGATGTGGGGGTCCTTGCAGTTAAAAATGTGGCCGAATTATAACTGTCCTCCCAGCTATCGGAAAGGACGGTGACAGCATCGGCCAGAATTGCGGCCGGGTAGGTATGGGCCATATTGCTTGCGCCGGGTCGGCTACCGGCCGCATCCGTGGCGAGTCGCACATTGTAATCGCCGGCGACATACATCGGCTGAGGCGTGGCTATGGTGAGGCCGTCGTTGGTATAAGTCGTGCCGGATATGACAACAAGGCTGTAAGGCAATTGTGCCCCGCCAATCACACGCACCGCCGGCAACTGCGAGGAAGTCATCGGGACGCTGTTATAGACATAAACCGAATCAATTCCCCGGCCGTTGTCAGCGGTCAGCGCATAGTTCCAATTGCTTCCGCCATTGACGCCATTGTTGGTTATCCAGGCATCGAGATTGCTGACAACAATCTCCACGGCCTGCACCGTCTTGCTTTCGCGGTAATCATAAAAGGACACATTGGTCAAAAACGACCATCCGGCGTACTTGACGCCCCAATTTGTGGTGCCGACCTTCCAGGTGAGGAATTTGGCGCTAGGCCCCCAGGAATTGGTAAGATCAGAACTCGTAAAGTTCGGAAGAGAAAAAAGGTTGCTGGTGACGATGGATACGCTGCTGCTGCTGCTGTTGGTGACAATATAAAAATCATTGGTAAGCTGGTTCCGGTGGCCGGTGGATGGGGCACACCAGGAAGTCCCCGACGGATTTACGTCTTGCAAATA
>DATJSQ010000255.1:0-6896 GCA_035503995.1 Verrucomicrobiia bacterium
CGGCAAACGTTGAACTTGAATCTTTCCCCGCAAAACCTAAAACTCATCCCATGGCCGAACCTCAATTCGACATCCACTATCTCGCGCATCTCGCGCGCATCTCGCTCACGCCCGACGAGGAAAAAAAATTGGCCGCACAGCTCGGCAATGTCCTCGGCTACATTGAAAAACTGAAGGAGCTCGACGTCTCAAATGTCGAGCCTACCGCCCACGCGGTCCCCATGATTAACGTCACGCGCCCGGATGAAATCCGCGAGTCCCTTTCCAACGAAGATGCCCTGCGCAACGCTCCGGCCAAAGCCAACGGCCTCTTCATCGTCCCCAAAATCGTCGAGTAGTCCCTTGCAAGCCAGATTAAATCCCGAATGAACGCAAAAAACACGAATTCGAAATCTTTTTATCCGCGTTTGTCCGTGTTCATCCGTGGTTAAATATCAATGCTCAACCAACTCACCATCTCCGAACTCAGGGCCAGACTGGCCAGCCGCGAAATCTCCGCCCGGGAAATTGTCCAGTCGTGCCTGGACCAAATTGCCCGCGTGGACGGCAAAATCCACGCCTTCATCAGTTGCGACGGCCAGGACGCGCTCGCGCAAGCCGACGCCTTGGACAAACAAATTGCCTCGGATGGCGGGTGCGCGCAAAAACCGCTCCTGGGCATCCCCATCGCCATCAAGGACGTTCTGGCCGTCAGAAATCAGCCGCTCAATTGCGCCTCAAAAATCCTCGGCAAATTCATCTCGCCCTACGATGCGACCGTCATCGAAAAATTGAAATCCGCCGGCGCCATCGTCTTTGGCCGGTGCAACATGGACGAATTTGCCATGGGCAGTTCCACGGAGAATTCGGCGTTTGGCGTCACCCGCAATCCCTGGGACCCCACGCGTATTCCCGGCGGTTCGTCGGGCGGCTCGGCGGCAGCGGTCGCGGCCGGCGAATGTATCGCCGCACTGGGTTCGGATACCGGCGGTTCCATCCGCCAACCCGCCGCCCTCTGCGGGGTCGTGGGGCTGAAGCCCACCTACGGCCGCGTTTCCCGTTACGGACTCGTCGCGTTTGCGTCGTCGCTCGATCAAATCGGGCCGCTCACCAAAAATGTTTTCGATGCCGCAACCATCCTCGGCGTGATGAGCGGCCACGACTTGCGCGATTCCACGAGTGTGCCGCAGCCCGTGCCGGATTATGCCGGCGCATTGGACGGAAAAATCCGCGGCCTCAGGCTCGGCCTGCCCAAAGAATACCTGATTGGCGGTCTGGATGCGGAAGTGAAGGCCGCCGTGGACACCGCGGTGAAAACGCTTTCAGGGTTGGGCGCGGAAATTGTCGGGATTTCCCTGCCACATACCGATTATGCCGTCGCCACCTATTACATCATCGCCACCGCCGAGGCGTCGGCCAACCTCGCGCGGTTTGACGGCGTCCGGTACGGCGCGCGCGCGGAGGGAAGCGACGTGCTGGAGCTTTACGGCAGGACCCGCGGCGCGGGTTTTGGGCCGGAGGTCAAACGCCGGATAATTCTGGGCACCTATGTTTTAAGCAGCGGCTATTATGATGCCTATTATTTGCGCGCCCAACGCGTGCGGACGCTGATTCGCAACGATTTTCTCAAAGCCTTTGAAACGGTGGATGCCATTGTGGCGCCGACGACGCCCACCGCGGCGTTTAAGATTGGCGAGAAATCGGATGATCCGCTGCAAATGTATCTGTCGGACATTTTCACCATCTCCTGCAATCTCGCGGGCATTTGCGGCGTAAGCCTTCCGTGCGGCTTCACAAAAAGTCCGCCATTACCAATTGGACTGCAATTACTTGGCAGGCCATTTGGCGAAGAAACGCTCTTGCGTATCGCGCACGCTTTCGAGCAAAATACGGTTTGGCACGAAGAGAGACCCGTGCTTTAATCGAATTTATGATCACCGTCGGTAAAGTTCGAAGGACCGTGTTTTGGCTCGGGCTGTTCCTGCCAGTGTTTGCCCTGGTGCTGACCATTTGGGTGGCGCATGTGGCCGACGGCCAGGTGAATACCGCGTTCACATCGGTCACCCATACTTACAAGACGCTCAACCTGCTCGAAGAAACCCAGGCACATGTCGCCGACGCCGAAACCGGCCAGCGTGGTTATCTGCTGACCAGCCGGGACGATTATTTCGCCTTGTATGACAATGCGATGTCCGCCGCCAACGAAGATGTGCAGGAATTAAAGGATTTGGTTCGGGACAATCCCGCCGAAGAACAAAACGTCGCCAATCTCCAATCACTCATTTCCAAACGGCTTGGGCCGAACCCCGAGGACGCGGCGTTCAAAAAGAATCCTTCAGGTGAAAACGCAGTGGCCCTCACCGATCAGGGCCGCGACACGATGAATCAGTTCCGCAGCCTGCTTTACCGGATGCGTGAGGAGGAGACGGAATTGCTGGCGGTGCGGCAGCAGCAAGCCGAGCAGCGGTTCATCCTCGACCAAACTCTCTCGCTGGCGTTTGTTGCCGTTACGGCAATTGCGCTGATTGCTGTCGTTGCCATCGTTCTCCGACTCGAGCATCTTCGGCAGATCGTCACCATTTGCGCCTGGACCGGCCAGGTGAAACACGAGGGCGAATGGATTCCGATGGAAAGCTATCTGAAGGAACGCTTCGGGCTTTCGGTGTCGCACGGCCTCTCCCGGGAAGCCGCCGAAAAAATGACCCGGGACATGCCCAGGCGGACCCCGAAGGCTGGTTAAGGCCCGCAAAAATCCTCTTGCGCCATAAGTAACTCTCTGGTTACTTGTTGGAATGCCTGAAAACGTCCGGTCCGACCATGCGCCGGCGCGCAATCCGCATCGCTCCCGCGAACGAATCCTCGCCGCCGCCCTCAAGGAGTTCGCCGCCAAAGGCTTTGCCGGCGCCCGCGTGGACTTGATCGCCCGGCGCGCCGCCATCAATAAGCGGATGCTCTACCATTATTTCGGCGACAAGGAAGGCCTGTTCAAGGCCGTGCTGCGCCGGAAAATCACCCAGCGCCAGGCCTGGGGGGACACCTTGACGGGCGATCCCGCCGAAACGCTGACCTTCTGGTTCGACGCCGCCTGCGATGACATGGATTGGGTGCGCCTGCTGGAATGGGAGGCCTTGCATCATACCGGCAAAATCATTGATGAAAAAGAGCGGCGCTCCTCGGTCGCGCGCGGGTTGGAGCGCATCCGGCAACGGCAGGCGCGCGGGCTGGTGTCCAGGGAATTAGACCCGCGCCAGATCATGCTGACCATGCGCTCGCTGACGATGTTTCCCGCCGCCTTTCCCCAATTGACCCGCCTCATCACCGGCCGCACCCTCCACGACCCGAAATTCCGGAAGGAACGCGCCAGGTTTTTAAAAAAAATCGCCGTGGTCTTCCGTCCCGCGTCCCGCGCCCGGGGCAAAATCAATTCTCCCAAATCGTCGGCATGAAAAAATTCAATTGATGGCGCGCCGAAAAAGCCGCCCTGTTCCCATTGAAACCGGAGCCAACCCGGCGGTCTGATTCGTCGGGCCGTTACTGCCCCGTCTTGGTCTTGTAAAGCCCCGCTTTGATGAACGGCTCCAGATATTTGCCGTAACCTTCCGCTTCCATTTTGTCCACCGGGATAAACCGCAAAGAAGCGGAATTAATGCAGTACCGCAAATGCGTCGGCCCGGGGCCGTCATCGAAAACATGGCCCAGATGCGAATCGGCGAGGCTGGAACGAACTTCTGTGCGTTCCATGCCAAATGAATCGTCCGCGCGCTCCACCACGTCCGTGCCTGACAGCGGTTGGGTGAAACTCGGCCAGCCGCAGCCCGAATCGAATTTGTCGAGCGAACTGAACAACGGTTGCCCCGAAACCACATCCACGTAAATGCCCGGCGCATGATTGTCCCAATACTCGTTGTGGAACGGCGGCTCGGTGGCGGCCTGTTGCGTCACCGCAAATTGTTCCGCCGTCAGTCTTTTCTTCAATTCGGCCGCATCCGGTCTTTTATCATTGCTGGTTTCCATAGTTTGATTGGTTGAAATGGTCCCGGTGTTTGAACCGCTTGAAATGTTTGCCGGCTGGCCCAGGATGGCATTGCGCGCGACAGCAACGAGGATTGCCGCCAGGAGAACAGCCGCTGTTACTTTGGTGATTCCACTCCATGACATGATCTTTTGACCCTTTAACTCGGCCCATGTTCAGCAAAAAGTGTCAAAGAAATCTCCATTCGCAGAACGCCGCCGCCTGGCCGCGAGGCTCGCCGGTTTCAGAAACCAGGTTCCAAATCGTCGCCCGCGAAATTTCAAACCGCCGCCCGTTTTTGGAAATGCGAACGCCGGCGTAGTTGTCAATAAAGCCGCGGCGCATCGCCGCGTCCAACAGCTCCGCGCGCTCCTCGCGCCGCGGCGCTTCGGCGGTGAGCCGCGACGGCGTGCGCGTGAATTCCTCCCAGGACATCTCCCAAAGATCCAACGCCGCTTGATTCCCATAGTTCAAAACCGGGTCGGCTTCCGTTCCGTGCGAAACCACCACAAATGGCGCTTCAAAAACCTTTCGCGCCAATTCCAGCTCCAAAAAATTTCCCGGAAGCAAATCACGCCCGGTCAACTGCTTCAAACTGCGCGCCAGGAGCCCGGTGTGCGCAACGACCGACTCGGTTTGCCAGGGTGAATTCATCAGCTTCACATGTGAAACCAATTGTAGGGGCTGGAAAAGACCGGCCAATCCGTCGCAACTTCGGAGATGAACATGAACAAGACCAGACCGCCGAGCGCGAAAAATTTCGCCGCCGCCCCAAAACGATTCAGGACGCGGTCAATTCCAAAGACAAACAATAGCGAAAAGGGAATCAGCGCGCCGAGAAACATTCTCCCCGCATGAAAATAGGGGTGCTCGCGCGACGGATTCTGGCAATTGTGGAAATCATAAATGATGGACAGGAACGCGAAAAATCCAAGCGCTGCCACGACGCCGGCGAAGCTGAACCCGATCGCCCGGCATTGCATCGGTCCGACATTCCCAAGCCGTGGCCGCAGCCCGGCCAATGCCGCGACAATCATGACCAGTGAAAGGACGGTGTAAAACGCTCCGGCTCCAGGCGGGGCCAGCGCGCGGCCATGCCACAAAAATTCCCCCTGCCAGAATGTCCCCAGTTGGCCGGACAAGTAAGTCCACGTTCCGCCGGGTGAAAAGATCGGATGGCGCCACCAGGCGGAAAATGGTTTGACCGTCCAGCCCAGAACACGGACCTTTGCCGCCGAGCCGGTGAAATCACCGAATTGAATCTTGCACCACGCCACCCACGCGGCCATCGGCAAAAAAGCGCAGCAAAATAACGCCGCCATTGCCGGCAATGCCGCGCGCATTTGCTTTGCCTTTGCCATCTGGAAAATTTTCCATAAAATGGCGGCAAAGGCGACGGCCAGCAATGGCAAATTGCTCATCTTCGTCAAAAAAACCGCCGCCAGCGCCAATCCTGTGGCGGCTCCAAGTCGGACGCCGGGGGTTTCCGCCTCCCATAATTTGATAATGCAAATAAACGCCGCGCCAAAGCACACCGGCGAAAGAATATCGTTGTCAATCGAGTAAAATGCCGTTTGCGGCAGAAACGCCACTAACGCCGGAACGCCGGGCGGAATGAAAGAATTATCGGGGAAAACCAGCCGCGCCGCCCGATACGCCATCCAGACCACCAGCACGACGAACAAGATGTTTAAAAAGCGTAGCCAATAGACGAGCCGTCCGCCTTCAAACCCGAGCCATCCACCGACGCGCCACCAGACACCGGCCAACAGATAATACAACGGCGGCTGCGTGCTTTCGAGATTCGGTCCCTGCCATTTTTGCTCGCGCGCCAGCAGGAGAGGAGCTACTTTTTCCGCCGGCTGCGTCCACGGCGGCGGTGGGAACTTTCCGCCCGGAAACGTCCGGGGCGGCCAGAGAAATTCCTGCGAGCCGTAGATGACGAGGTATTCCATGGCTTCACGGGAAATTGGCTCCACCCCTCGTGGAATATCCCCATGCGAATACTTCACCACCAGGTCCAAGTGCGCATATTCGTCCACGTTGTTGATGAGCGGAAACGCGCCGGAAAAAATAAAGACGCGGACTGCCGCCAACGCGCAGAGTAAATAGATGATTTTACGCTCATACGCCCCTGAACCCCTGATGGCATCATCTTGCATTTCGCGTCAGATTAAAAATCCGCCGCGCAAATCACAAGCCCACATGGGCCGTTTTCCTTGCCCACAAGCCATTCTACCGCAGGAGTGGCAGCGAAAAATGATAGGTTCCGGCGGCGAGCGAAAGCCGGGTGGTTGAGCCGTCCGCCGCGCCAATGGGACGGCCGGATTGCCGCACGTCCTGCGTTGGAGCAGGAAGAATGAGCGTCGCGGAACTGTTCGGTGGAATCGTGACATCATAAAAAATCCGGCCATTTTTAATCCGCCAGCCTGACGCGATGACGCCATAGGACGAAACGAGCGTGGCCTTGGCGCGGGCCAGCCGCGGCGTGAACTGTGGCGCCAGGAAAAAATGTTTGTAACCGGGACTGGCGTCATCGGGTTGAATTCCTCCTGCGCCCGAATAAAGCCATGCGCCCACTGAGCCGAGCGAGTAATGATTGAAAGAATTCATCGAGGAATCCTGGAAGCCGTGGTCTGGCGTCCAGCCGTCCCACCGTTCCCAAATGGTGGTCGCCCCGTTCTTCACGGAAAACAACCAGGAAGGATAGCCGTTCGTCAAAAGCAAATCCCAGGCAAGATCCGACCGGCCAATTTGCGTTAGCATCGGACAGATGAGTCCCGTCCCGACAAATCCAGTCGTCAAATGGCCTTGTCGCTCGACGTTTTCCGCGAGTCGCGTCGCAGCGGCAGCGCGCAAATTGTCGGGAAGCAGGTCAAACTGGAGCGCCAGTATATATCCCGTC
>DATJSQ010000256.1:0-8416 GCA_035503995.1 Verrucomicrobiia bacterium
TAAAGGCGATTGGCAAATTGCTGTATTCGTCCGAAAAGTGATTCGGCGTTCACGAGCGCCGGAACGGTTTGAATCAGTCCCACAGCCGGATGCGCTTCCATCAATTTCACCAAATCCACGAGCGTCTGTCCGCGCATCACGCTGTCCGCGTCGCAGACCATGAAATAACGGTAGCGGCGGCCCCAGGCATTGAGAAAATCGCGCACGTTGCCGCTCTTGCGGCTTTCATTGTTGAGCCGGCGGCGGTAGTAAATTTTTCCCAGGGCGTCCAGCTCGCGGATCAAATCAAACCAACGCCGCTCTTCTTCAATCCATTTGTCCGGATTGGTGGAATCGCTCAGAATAAAAAAATCGAAATATTCAAGTTGCCCGGTCTTTTTCAGGGATTCAAACGTGGCCCGCAGGCCGGCGTAGGCCCGGACGACATCCTCATTGTGGATGGGAAAGACGATGGCGGTGCTGACGGCAATGATCTGGTCATGATAATCCTTCAACTGCGTGAGCCGCTTCCGCGTGCCGAAGGTGAGAAGCACGAAGCCGAAAAGGCCGTGCATGCAACCCAGGGAAATGAGGAAGAACAAAACGATGAACAGGATCAGCAGCATGGTGCGCGACGCCGACCAGCCGCTGCGCCAGAGCAGATCCGCAAACATCAAGGACACCACGCCCGTGAGCGCCAGGGCGGACGAGTAAAAGACGAACAGCCGCCAGCCGCGTTGGATGCGCGGCGCAGGCGTCACATGCAGCGGCGATGATGACGTTGCCATCAGACGATGCAACATAAGCAATCATTTTGCCATTTTCGATAGAAATCCGGAAACGCGCGGCCTCCGCCATCGCCGCTTGCGTCCCGGGGAATAAAGGCGCATGATAGGCCACAACGAATATCGCCATGAGAACAATTCTATGGATTTTGCCGGCTCTTGCGGCCGCCTCGTTATCTGCGGCCGAGTCTTCGAGTAATACGAATGGTCCGGGCGCGGACAAAAGCGCTGAAGTGGCAATGATTCCCGATGCCTCTCACAAGCCGGTTTTCACGACCAATAGCGTCACCATTGACGGTGAGCAAGTGACCTACCAGGCTGAAACCGGCATGTTGCCCATCCTTTCGCCTACCGGCGCGGTGCGCGCCTCGATCTTTTATGTGGCTTACACCCGCCTCGGCGTATCGGACAAGGCGTCCCGGCCGGTGACTTTTTGCTTCAACGGCGGTCCCGGTTCATCCTCCGTCTGGCTGCACATGGGCGCGTTGGGGCCGCGCCGCGTGAAAATGAACGATAACGGGACCTTGCCGCCGCCGCCATTCAGCCTGGAGGACAATCATTATTCCCTGTTGGACGCGAGCGATTTGGTTTTCATTGACCCGGTGGCCACGGGGTTCAGCCGCGCGGCGGACAATGAAAAGCCCGATGAATTTTTTGGCAATTCATCGGACCTCAACTCCGTTGGAGAATTTATCCGCCTCTGGACAACCCGTCATTCGCGCTGGCTTTCGCCAAAATATCTTTGCGGCGAAAGCTACGGCGTGTTTCGCGCCGCCGGGTTGGCGGCCTATTTGAGCGATCACTACGGCATGTATTTGAACGGGCTGGTCTTGGTCTCGGGTGTCTTGGATTTCTCGACGATTGATGACCGTCCCGGAAACGACGTGCCGTATCCGCTTTATCTGCCGGCTTACACCGCGGCAGCGCATTTTCACAACAAACTGCCACCGGATTTGCAAAGTAACCTGGACAATGCGCTTGCCGAATCGCGCCAATTCGCCAGGGGCGAATATGTTTCGGCGCTGGAACGGGGCGATGCCCTGCCAGCGGGAGAGAGGGAGAAAATTGTCGCCGAACTGTCCCGGCTAACCGGATTAGCACCGCAGGTGATCAAGGACAATGATCTGCGGATTGATGCGGGGATTTTCCGAAAGCAGTTGTTGCACGACCGGGGCTTGATTCTCGGCGCTTACGACGCGCGCATCACTGGACGCGACGACGATCCTGCGGCGCCGGTGCCGGACTACGATCCATCCGCCGCGGCCACCGAGGGGCCATTTTCCGCCGCCATCAACAGCTACATTCACGATGAGTTGGGGTTCAAGGACGATTTGCCTTATGAACTGCTCGCTGGCGTTCAGCCGTGGAATTATGGCAATCCCAACGCCTATGCATATGCGGCGGGTCAGTTGGCCTCGATGATGAACCAAAATCCCTACATGAAAATTCTCGTGCTGGGCGGCCGCTGCGATTTGGTGTGCCCCATTGACACGGTGCATTACGCGATTGATCACATGCAACTGGCGCCGGAATACCGCACCAACATTACTTACGCGCAATTCGACGCCGGCCACATGATGTATATCAACCTGCCGGACCTGCGGAAGATGCATAAGACGATTGAGAATTTTCTAACGCCCTGAGTTACTGGGCGGGCGCGAATTGGGGCAGGGTGTTTTTGCTCGTTTTACCCGGCGGCACATTCTGAAGCCGGATGGCCGGATTCCACGATTTCCATGCGCTCTGTTCCTCAATGTTCAGTGGAAAAACGGCGCCATTCGTTGCCGCCGGCCCATAGTTCGGCGGGGTGGCGAACGCGATTCCACCGCTGACGACCGTTTCCGCCGATTCGGCCGAAATTTCGATGCCGCTGAAAAGTCCGGCATGGATGTGGATGCCGCCGGCGTTCCAAAATTCCGAGTCCACCCGCACCAACGGGGCGTAGTCCTCGCGAATCCGCGCCGTCACGACCACGTTTTGCGCGTTGTCGGCAAGGCGGAAACCCGCGACTTCGCCGACCTGGATGCCCCGATAAAAAATCGGCGATTGCAATTCCAACGAACCCAAACTGTCCGCCAACAATGTAAGGTAAATGGAGGGGATGTAGGGCAGGGGGGCTTGTTCGGCGCCGACAAAGGTATTGGTCCGAGGACCGGCGCCCGGCTGCACGGTAACGTAGTCGCCCGAAACGATCGTGCGCAACCCGCTGACGGAGCCGAGTTTGAGTTCGGGCCGCACTATCCAGAAGACCGAGCCTTGCCGGGCCACGTCCCGGGCGGAATAATCCAGTTTGGCGCGGACGGCGACGCCTTGTTGATCTTTGGTCAGCTTGAGTGATTCGATGTCGCCGATCCTGATGCCACGATACATGACCCTGGAATTTTGGGCCTGCAGACCGTCGGCATTCTCAAAGTTAATCGTAATGGTGGGGCCGGCAAAAACAAAGTCGTGCAACACGAAATAGGCGCAAACGGCGAGCGCGGCCAATGGGATCAGCCACAACGACCAGGTGAGATAATTCTTTTCGACGCGAGCCTTGGGTAATCCGTGGATTTTTTCACTCATAGTGCCTTTTTTCCTCCGGCGAATCCCACAGCAATCGGGGATCAAAACTATACGTTGCCAGCAACGTCAGCACGACCACCGCGGCAAAGGAAAAAACGCCGCGACCGGGATGCACCGTCGCCACTTCGCCCATTTCGACCATTGAGACGCAAATCGCCAGCAGGAAGACTTCCAGCATGTTCCACGGATCAATCCACTGGATGACTTTGTAAATCCAGGTCCGCGTCTTCTTCCACTGCGTCCAGTTCAACGTGAGGGTGATGAAGATGAGGCCGATGATTTTCAGGGCTGGCGTAAAAATGCTCGTGCAGAAAACCAGTCCGCTGATGAAATACTGCCCATCCTGCCACAAAGCTCTGATGCCCTGAAAGATGGTCGTCTGCGTGAATTGTCCCTGATATTCGGCGGTGACAATGGGGTATAGATTTGACGGAAAATATAGAATTCCCGCTGCCAGCGCCAAAGCCAGTGTGCGCAATCGGCTGTCCACCCGGCGGTGAAAAATCTGGAAATTACAACGCGCGCATTTGATGATGCAGCCATTCGGCACTTCACCCACCTCTTGAACCAAACCGCATGTCTGACACGCCACCACCTTGTCCATGACCATAACGTCGGTTAAAACGGGAAAAATTCAAGCGTTCCGAAATCCATTGCGAAATCACAGGTCCGGCGGCAAACTTGACGGCATGAATTTAGATTCTCTCTATTCTGAACTGACTCTGAAAACAAAGGCGAAACTCGTCCTCATCGTTCTTGACGGGCTGGGCGACCTGGCAACCAGACAACAGAATTATCTGACGCCGCTGGAGGCCGCCACCACGCCCAATCTCGACAAGCTGGCCAAAGATTCCGCGCAAGGCCGTATGATCCCCGCCGCGCCAGGAATCACGCCCGGCAGCGGCCCCGGCCACCTCGGATTGTTCGGCTATGACCCGCTCGAATTTCAGGTCGGCCGCGGCGTCATCGAAGCGCTCGGGTTGGGCGTCGAATTGAAACCCGGCGATGTTTGCGCCCGCGCGAATTTTGCCACGCTCAACGAAAATGGCATCGTCACCGATCGCCGCGCCGGAAGGATCGCCACGGAAATTTGCGAGAAACTTTGCGCCAAACTCGCCGCAAAAATTAAAAAAATCGGCGAAACGGAAGTCATCATCAAGGCCGGCAAGGAGCATCGCTTCGTCATCGTCTTTCGCGGCAGGGGACTTGAGGGGCCGCTCACGGACGCGGACCCGAATCGCGAGGGGTTTGCCATTCCGATCGTTCATCCGCGCGACGAAAAGAACGCCGGCCAGAAAAAAATGGCCGCGCTGATCGCGGATTTTTACAAGGCCGCGTTGCCGGTTTTGGGCGGCGAAAAACCCGCGAACGGATTTCTCATGCGCGGCATCGCGCACCAGCCCCACATTCCGCTGTTTGAGGACCGATATAAATTGAAACCCGCCTGTCTGGCCGTTTATCCCATGTATAAAGGACTGGCGCAACTTGTGGGCATGAAAAAAATCGAGGCGCAGACCATCCAGCAGCAATTTGAGTTGTATTTGAACGAATACGATAATTTCGATTTCTTTTTCATCCATTACAAATACACCGACAAGAGCGGGGAAGACGGCGATTTCGACGCCAAGATGAAGGCGATTGAATATTTCGACGCCGCCCTGCCGATTTTTTTGCGAAAAAAACCGGACGTGCTCGCCATCACCGGCGACCATTCCACTCCCGTCGCGGCCAAAGGCCATTCATGGCATCCGCAGCCGGTCATGCTGCATTCGGCGCTCAGCGGTTCGGACAAACTCGAGCGCTTCACCGAAACCGGCGCCAACCTCGGCTCGCTCGGCATTTTCAAATCCAAATATTTGATCCGCCTCATGCAGGCCAACGCAAGGATGTTCGATAAATTCGGCGCGTAATGAATTTGCCGAACAAGCTCACCGTCTCCCGTTTCGCGCTGGCGGCGATGTTCGTCTGGACCTTGCTGGCGCCGATTCCCTTCGGCAAAACCCTCGCCCTTTTCTTTTTTTGCGCCGCCGGCGTCACCGATTACCTCGACGGCAAAATCGCGCGCGGCCGAAGACTCATCACCAATTTCGGCATCTTAATGGACCCGCTCGCCGATAAAATCCTCGTCTGCTCGGCCTTCATCCTCTTTGTCGAAATTACCCATTCGGAACCAAAGCCGCCGGTCAAAGTCGCCGCGTGGATGGTCATCGTCATCGTCGCGCGCGAGCTGGCCATTACCGGGCTGCGCCTGCTGGCCGCGTCAAAAAATCTGGTGCTGGCGGCGGAGAATTTCGGCAAGCACAAAACCATATCGCAAATCGTCACCATCATCGCCTTGCTCGTGGTGAATGCCGGCTCCGAATGGCCCGTCCCTCTGCAGGAGTTCTTCCGCTCCTGGATGCCGCGGTTTGCCTTTGTCATGCTTTGGGTGACCGTGGCGTTGACGGCAATTTCCGGGGCGCTTTATTTGTGGCGGAATCGCGCGCTGTATATGAGTGATGTCTGAAGCCGGAACGCCGGTGATTTAAATTTCCGATTTATTTCGGAAGCGGCAGTGTATCGCCGGCGTTGCCGGGTTGGTAAACCGCCGGCGGCAGATTGGGCGCGGAATTGTGCCGGTGATAATGGTGGATCACAAAGCCGACGGCGATTATGAATAAGACGATTCCCACCACTGCGCCAACAATCATCATGGCCTTCGCGTTGACTTTGGAGAGCCAAAACATCACGTGATCGAGGAATGATTTGGATTCCACGATCAGCGGCGGCGGCTCGCTGAATTTATCCGTCCCCTTCAATTCTCCGTCCAGCGCTGCCATCATTTTGGGCACGTCCAGCTTGAGCATCGTGGCGTAATTTTTGACCGAGCCGCGGATGTAAATCGGCGCTGAAAAAGCGTTGAAATTCCCCTCTTCCAGCGCGCGCAGGTGGTCGGTGCGGATTTTGGTCAAATCGGCCACCTGCTGAATCGTGAGTTTTCGGGCTTCGCGCGCGGCTCTGAGTTGTTCGGCAACCAATGGCATTTCGCCAATTTAGCGGCATTGACGCGAAATTGGCAATCTTGGAAAATAATTGAAATCCATTGAACCTTTTTTTGCCCGGCGCATTCCCCTTCTTGATAATGCCGGCGATGGCCGAAACCGAACAATTGCCCGTGCAACCAGCCCGCGAGGGAAATCCGGCGGCTTGGGACGCATTGTTCCGCCGGTATCAATTGCCGTTATATGTCTATGTCTTTGACCTTTTACGCGACGAACACACGAGCCTTGACGTCGTTCAGGAGACGTTCATTGCCGCCATTCGACACATCGGCGGACTGCGCGACAATGCAAAATTCGGAAGCTGGCTCTTCAGCATCGCCCACCAGAAGTGCGTCCAATCCTGGCGAAAACCAAAAGAAATCTTACTCGATGAAATTCCCGATTCGCCGGATGACCTGGAAGACAGCCCCGGCGAATTGCTGGTCCGCCGGGAAGACGAGGCCGAATTTATGAATTTGTTGAATCAATTGCCCCAGCCGCAGCGCTCGGTGTTGCTGCTGCATTATATCGAAGATTTTTCGCTGGAGGAAATCTCCGGCATTACCGCAACGCCCCTCGGCACGGTGAAATCCCGATTGCATTACGCCAGAAAGTTATTGCGCAAACTGTTGGAGGAAAACAAATGAAAACACCGCGCGAAATATTATTCGAACGGCATCGAGCGGCCGTGCCGAAGCTGAATAAGCTCCGGCGCGAGACCGTGGATGCCGAATTTCCGCGCCGCAGTTCTTCGGTCGCTTTACTGAATTGGCCGGCATTGCTTTGGCGCGAATTGATTTGGCCATGCCGCCGGGTTTGGATGGGGCTGGCAGCAGTGTGGATTCTGATTGTGGCGGCGAATTTTTCCCTGCGCGATAATTCGCAAACCGCAATTACCGAATCTTCATCGCCGGAAGAAATAGTCACGGCATGGAAACAGCAGCAACAGTTGCTGACAGAACTAATCGGTCCGAACGAAACGAAGGCTGGCCTGCCAGCAAAACGATTTTCACCGCAACCGAGCGGCAGACGACAGGTTGAAGTATCGGTCACGTGATGCCGGCGATTATGAATGAATCATCCAAAGACAGGCGGGATTGGCGCGTCATACGCCGGATCTTAATTGCGCTGGCCGTTCTGGCGACGCTGATCGCAATTTTTTATACTGAGGAAGACTGGCGCGGCGAACGCGCCTGGGAGAATTGCCAGCGCGAACTCGAAGCGCAAGGCGTGGTGTTGGATTGGGGCAAATACATTCCGCCACCGGTGCCGGACGACCAGAATTTTTTCACGGCCAGCACCAACATCTTGTTGAGGTTCAAAAAAGTCCAGACGGATTCCGAAGCGGAAATGGAATTCCACAGTTCGTGGCTGAGAATAACGTATTCAACCAATTCGTTTCCAGTATTTGACTCCGCCAAGACCGGACCGCTGGTTGTGGCCGAAATCACGGTTGAGCCGACCGGAGTTGCTTCCGCCACCTCGGGCGAAAGTCACTCATTTGTCGTAAACCTCAATGCCACTGAGGCGCCCCGACAATTTCAGGGATTGATTCGTACGACCGTTGGCCGGGGCATTCTCGGCGCGGCCGGATTCCGGTTTTCCGAGCTGCAATTGAAAAATTTGGCGCCGGTACAAGTTGTTTTGCAGTCGGACACAGTTCCTTCCGTGGCCAACCTCGAAGACCTCGTCCCGGAGGATCTGGTCACAAACATCGGCCATTTGCGGATCGAAGCTGCCGCCGACAGAAAATCGTTCCGGGTTGTGTTGACCGGCGTACATGCCACGGCAGCGGCGGATTATTTGAAATGGAGCGACCAATTCGTTCCGGCCTTTGATGAGATTCGGGAGGCATTGAAGCGGCCTTACGCTCGCATACCCGGTGACTATTCCCAGCCATTTATGCTGCCCATTCCGAATTTCATCATAATGCGCAGCGTGGCACAAACCCTCGCGCAGCGTGCACAATGCGACTTCCTGCTTGGCCAACCGGACAAAGCCCTGGGGGAAATAACCCTCATGCACGACATGTGCCGGATTCTGGAACACCCGCCGGAAGGCAAACCC
>DATJSQ010000257.1:0-5560 GCA_035503995.1 Verrucomicrobiia bacterium
CGACGCTGTTTGCGACCATCTTTTGGTCGAACACCTGCCCTCAAAGCAAGTGGTCGGCACCTATCGTCTCCAAACCGGCGCGAACGCCGCGAAAAACCTGGGATACTATTGCGAGCAGGAATTTGAATTTGAAGTTTATCACCCGTTGCGCGATGAAGTCGTCGAGTTGGGCCGCGCTTGTGTCCACCAACAGCACCGCAATCTGTCCGTACTCGGTCTGCTTTGGAAAGGCATCGCCGATTACGCCCGCGCGCGGCGGGCGCGCTATTTTTTCGGTTGCAGTTCAATCACCTCGCAGGAGCCGGCCATCGGGGCCTCGGCTTATGCGGAATTGTGCAGGAAATCCCTGGCCGACCCGCGATACCGCACTCAGCCCCGTTTGGAATACGATTGCCCGTTGAGCTGCCTGTCCGAGGAACGGCCAAAAATCCCCAAATTGCTGCGCGCTTATTTGGGCATCGGCGCCAAAATTTGCGGACCGCCGGCCCTCGACCGCCAATTCAAGACGATTGATTTTCTGACGATGCTCGACCTGGAAACGCTGCCGGAAATCACGCGCCGTCGTTTTATGGATTGACCCGGCGCGCGCAGCCGTTGAAATTCGCGCATGAATTGCCGGCGCCCCCTTCGCATCGTCACCCGGTTGCTTTGGTTTGGCGGCTTGGTGTGTTCCGCTTTCGGGGACTTCCTGCTCCGTTGCGTTTTTGGCAAAACCGCATTGACTGACCGCGCCCTTTGGCTGCACCGCCATACGCACCGCGTCTTGAAAATGTTCAGGCTGGAACCGCAAGTGTCAGGCCCCATCCCGTCCCGGGGGCTGCTGATTTCCAATCACCTGAGCTATCTGGACATTCTGGTGATTTCCTCGATCACTCCGGCTGTTTTCGTCGCCAAACGCGAAGTCAAATTCTGGCCGGTCCTGGGACTGTGCGCGCAAATGGCCGGAACACTCTTCGTGGACCGCACCCGGAAACTGCAGGTCGTTGAAATGAACAAGGAAATCGGGGAGGCCCTCGACGCCGGCGTTCTCGTGGTCCTATTTCCCGAAGGCACCAGTTCCAACGGCCAAAGCGTCTTGCCGTTCAAATCGGCATTACTGGAACCGGCCGCGCAAAGCGCGCATCCGCTTTTCGTCGGCTGCATCCAATACTCCCTGAATGACGGCGACGCGGGCGACGAGATTTGTTATTGGGGCGACCACACATTTTTTCCACACATGCTGAATTTGATGGGCAAGCAAACCATTCGTGCCGCCGTGCGGTTTGCCCCGTTTGAAGCCCCTCCCGCCAGCCGTAAAGAACTCGCATTCCGCCTGCGCGAGGAAGTCGTGAAATTGAAGGTTGTGGCTTCAATCACCCCGCCTGCCGCATGACTGTCGCCGGCGAAACTGTGACGTGGCACTGCGGGAATTTCTCGCGAAGAAATTTCACCAAGGAAGTATTCACAAGGTCCAAAATCTTTTGCTTTTCCTGATCTTCCGGCAGCCGATTCTCGAAGGTGATTTTATATCCCGCCAGTTGCAAAACGCTGTTGGAGAAAAAGCCTTCGATTTCAAAATGACCGGAGGCGCGTGGCGTCCCGCCTGGAGTCGTCCCGTTCCACAATCGAACATGGGGTTTGACGATGAGGTTGCGCGCGCAGGGCTTGATGATTCCGTCCGCGCATAGCGATTCAAAATCCTCGACCGACAAGGCCAGGTCTTCCACCGGCGCCACGGACGATTCCTGCACGCCATAAATGGCGGCATTCAACGGCGAAATCGTCGGGCGCATCATCGGAAAGAAAATGACATCATCAATGTTTTCCTGTCCGGTAAAAATCATTACCATGCGCTCGATGCCCGGACCGATGCCCGTGGTGGGCGGCAGGCCGTATTCCAATGCTTCAATGAAATCAAAATCCAGCGTGTGGAATTTTCCGGCGTCCCGTTCCTCGGCGCGATAAGCCTTGCGCCAGGTTTCCAGCAAATTGACCGGGTCGTTCTGTTCGGACCAGTTATCGCCGCATTCCATTCCGGCGATGAATATTTCGAATCTCTCGACAAAGCGTGGATCCTCCGCCATCGGCTTGGCCAGCGGGGAAATTTCAATCGGATGCCCAAAGACCAACGTTGGCTGGATCAAGCCCGGTTCCACGGTTGTTTCAAACGCTTTCACGAGCGCCTCGCCGATACTCGGCTGGTTTTCGTGGATGTTCAGCCCGGCCAACCGCTGGTTCGCCTCATCCACTGTCCGACACTCGCGAAAATCCACGCCGGTCTTCTCCTTGACCGCCTCCGTCATGCTGACCCTCCGCCACGGTTTTCCAAAGTCAATCTCATGGCCGCGGACGGTGAACGTGGTCTTGTCGAAGACCGTCACGGCCACGTGCCGGAACAGGTCTTCGATCAGGTTCATGTTGTATTCGTAATTCTCGTAAGCGGTCATGGTTTCCACCATTGAAAATTCGGGATGGTGGCTGCGGTCAACGCCTTCGTTGCGGAAGTAACGGCCGATGGTATAGACCCGGTCGTAGCCGGCCACAATCAACCGCTTCAAATAAAGCTCGTGCGAGATTGCCAGATACATGTCGCAGCCGAGGGCGTTGACATGCGTCTTGAACGGTTTGGCGGTGCCGCCGCCGTATTGAGGTTGAATAATCGGCGTGGCAAATTCCAAAAAGCCGCGCTGGTTGAGAAATGACCGGATGGCCGCGACTATTTTGCAGATGGCGCCAAATCGCTCGAAGGAGGCAGGCTCAAGAATCGTGTCGAGATAACGTTTGCGCAAGACCTGCTCGCGGTCTTTCAAACCGGCCCATTGGTCGGGCAGGGGACGGATGGCCTTGGTCAACAGCCGCAGTTCTTCAACCAAAACCGAAATTTCACCCCGCTCGGTTTTAATCACCTTGCCCGTCGCCTCGATGATGTCGCCGATATCGAGCAAATTCGTTTCGGCATATCCCAGCCGGCCGGCAGGGGCGTCGGTCGGCAGGACCAGATTGCGGCGCAGGAACAATTGGAGTTTGCCGGTTTGGTCCTGGACATGGGCAAACGCCAGGGCGCCTTGTTTGCGCCAGGACATCAGACGCCCGGCCACCGTCACCACTTTTCCCTCGTAGGCGGAGAATTCCCCGACAATCGTTTTATTGTAATGGGTCCGATGGCTGCGGGAGGGATAAGGGTTCAGCCCGAGGGAACGCAAGGTCATCGCCTTGGCTGCGCGGCCGCTTCGAATTTCTGACAAGGGATTGGTTGCCACGGTTCAGTTTTCCTATTGATCAAATTGGTGTATGCGCCGCGCCATCGCGGACGAACGTTCAGATTAACGATGAAGGCAATAAATCGCAGCTAAAATTTTCAGAGGGCGAACGCGCGGGCGCGGGCGCGCCCCACCCCATGTTGCCCAAAATGCCGAGCGGGAAACCGCAGGTGGCGCTGATGACACAGGCCGTGGAGGAGCCGCACTGCCAGCGGTCTCGCAAGATTGAAACCTCAACCCCAAGGCCAAGATGAATTCAAATTGGAATAAAATCGGGGCCGACACCGTTTCATTCCGCACGGGCCTTGACGGCGGACCGGTTGCCTTCTAATCTCGGGAAAACAAGAGAGGTGAACAGTCATTTCTTTTGATCATTGCATGACACGGATCTTCTCAATCGCGGCACTGGCGCTCTTTGTGGCGGCGACGATCTGGATCAATTATGAAGTCAAGGTGAGTCTGCAGCAAGGCCGCCATGGAGCCATCCATGAGACGGGCAGGGTGAAGGTGGGCCGGGTGGCGCCGAATTTTTCGCTTCTGGACCTTTCCAACCGCACCGTTTCATTGGCAGGGTATCGGGGCAAAAAGGTCGTGTTGCTGGATTTCTGGGCGACTTGGTGCGGACCATGCCGTATGGAAATGGTTGACCTGCAGGCCCTGCTTGACAAAAACAAAAACAAGAACTTCGAGATCCTTAGCCTTGACCAGGGGGAAGAGGCCAACCCGGTGAGCCAGTTTATCACCCAGAGAAAATATGGCTTTCACGTGTTGCTGGACTCCGACGGTGCGGTGGCCGGCCAATACGGGGTCGAGGCGATCCCCACCATGGTGTTGATTGATACCAACGGCATCATCCAGTGGCTGCAGGTGGGTTATGCCGGGGATGGCGACGAACTGGAGGCAAAAGTCCGGAACCTGGTACAAAGGTGATCCATGGCCGCCATTTACACTCAAAACCTTAAGAAAGCCTATTCCAGCTTCTTTGGCAATCAGCCGGAAACCAATGCCTTGAAGGGGCTGAATCTGGAAGTGAAGGAAGGTGAGACATTCGGTTTTCTCGGACCCAACGGCGCCGGAAAAACGACCACCATTCTATTGCTGCTCAACTTGATCCAACCCGATGCCGGCCGCGCGCATTTGTTCGATTTGCCAGTCACCGATTCGCGGGTCCATCATCGGCTGGGATATTTGCCCGAATCGGTCAACCTGCATGACTATTACTCGGGAAGGGGATTGCTCGAATTTTACGCCGCCTTGCTCGGCGTGCCGGCCCCGGGCAGGCAGGCGCGGATTACCCAACTGCTTCAACTGCTGCGGCTGGAAGAGGCCGAAGCAAAATCGGTGTCCAAATATTCGAAAGGGATGCTGCAACGGCTGGGCTTTGCCCAGGCACTCCTGCACGATCCGGATTTGTTGATTCTGGATGAGCCGACCGCCAGCCTCGATCCGGTCGGACGAAAGGAGTTTCGGGAAATCCTGGTGGACCTGAAGAAGCGGGGCAAAACAATTTTCATCAGTTCGCATATTCTGTCCGAGGTGGAATCGGTCTGCGACCGCGTGGCCATCCTTGAGAAGGGCGAATTGAAGCGCGTGGGAACGCTCCAGGAACTTTCCACCGGAACCAGCACGCGGCTGGTGTTGAAAAACCTTCCGGGTGCGGTGCTGGAGGCCCTTTCCCAAACCGCCGCCGAGGTCACCATGCTGCGCGGCCAGACCACCATCAAATGCGCCGATGGAGCCACCCGCGAAGCCATTGATCAAATTTTGCAGCGGCACGGGATCCAACCGGACCGCTGCGAAGCGGAAACGCAATCGCTGGAAAACATCTTCTTCTCGGCCATCGAGCCGCCGCCCAAATTATGAATATCATCCTTCTCATCGCCCGCGACAGCGTTCGCGCCTTGGTGCATCAGCGTTTGCTGGTGGCGTTGATGCTGTTTTCGCTGGCCATGACGGTTTTCTTTTCCTTCGTGATGAGCCGGACTCGCCAAAGCATCACCGAACAATACGCCGGTCCGGACCTACAAACGAACGCAGCGTTTTCAAAAATGAGCGAGGAAGACCGGAAGAAAATGAACGAGGCCATGGAGCAAGGTGTTTCGGCCATCCAAAGTTTCTTTTACGCGGCCACTTCTTTTGGTGGCAATCTGGTGGCGCTTTGGATTTTCAGCACGGCGGTGACGTCGGAAATCCGGAGGGGAACGATTCGCCTGACGCTTTCCAAGCCAGTCAGCCGGTTTGAATATCTGCTGGGAAAATACCTCGGCGGCGTGGCGGTGATGGCGGCGTACGCGGTCATTTCCAGCCTGGCCATTTTCTTA
>DATJSQ010000258.1:0-10057 GCA_035503995.1 Verrucomicrobiia bacterium
TGCCGCATTACCGGCAGCTTTCGCCCAAGGAGGAGCAGGGCCTGCTCAACCGCCACATGAACCGCGTCACGGACACCTGCATTCCCGAAGGCGAAGCCATGCGGCGCATGGAAAAGGCCATGCTCGAAGTCTGGTCCGCGGCCGACCAGCGCGGTGAACGGTTCTTCCCTCACGAATTTTTCTATCAGGTGCTGCGTGGCGGCAAATACGAAAAGTATTACCAGATTGATCCGAAAGATTCCTGGATGCTGGCGGCCGCTGAAAAAAATCTGCCCATTGTCGTGCCTGGCTGGGAGGATTCAACGCTCGGCAACATGTACGCCGCCGCCGTGATTCGCGGTCAAACGAATGAAAAGGACGCAATTAAAAATGTCCACACCGTCCGCACCGGAATTGAATACATGACCTGGCTCGCCGATTTTTACACGCGGACGACGACAAAAAGCCCCCTGGGAATGTTCCAGATTGGCGGCGGTATTGCCGGCGATTTCCCGATTTGCGTCGTGCCTATGTTGCACCAGGATTTGCGCCGCACCGCGGTGCCGTTGTGGGGTTACTTCTGCCAAATCAGCGATTCCACCACCAGCTATGGCAGTTACAGTGGAGCCGTGCCCAATGAAAAAATTACCTGGGGCAAGCTCGGCATCAATACCCCGAGGTTTATCATTGAATCCGATGCGACAATTGTCGCCCCGCTGATCTTCGCGCACGTATTGGGGTGGTGATCCGCCATGCCGCAACCGACCTCCAAAACGGTTACCCCGGCGCAACTCGGCTTTTCCATGCCTGCCGAATGGGAAAAGCACGAAGCGACCTGGCTGGGATGGCCCCATAACGCCAGTGATTGGCCGGGAAAATTTGAAACGATTCCCTGGGTTTATGGCGAAATGGCGCGAAAAATTGCCGAAGGCGAGAGAATTTATCTGCTGGTCCGCCACAAAGCCGACGAAAATTTCGCGCGCCGCATTTTTAAACGGGTGGGGTTAAACCTGCGAAAAATCCGGTTTGCCACCCATCCCACCAATCGCGGATGGACGCGCGACACCGGACCGATTTTTGTCAAAAACACGGAAACTGCCATCGTCCACTTTCATTTCAACGGTTGGGCCAAATACAATAACTGGCGGCAGGATACCCGGGTTCCTGAAACCGCGGCGCGGCTGCTGCGCAAAAAGCTTTTTCACGCGGAATCCAATGGCCGCCGGCTTGTCATCGAAGGCGGTGGCGTTGAATTAAACGGCCGTGGCACGTTGATTTCCACGGAGCAATGTTACCTGCATCCGAAAATCCAGGTCCGAAATCCAGGCCTGGGCAAAATCGAGATCGAGACGGCGCTGAAAAATTATCTCGGGGTGAAAAATATTTTTTGGCTGGCAAAGGGTCCGGTCGGCGATGATACCCATGGCCACATTGACGATATTTGCCGGTTTGTGAACGCCAAAACGCTCGTGCTGGTCCGCGAAAAAAATCCGCGCGACGAAAATTATCGTCCGCTTGCGGAAAACTGGGAACGCATCGGTGATTTGCGTTTGGAAGATGGCGCCCGGCCGCGGGTCGTCGAGTTGCCAATGCCCGCGCCGCTCTATCTTGACGGCCGGCGCCTGCCGGCGAGCTATGCCAATTTCTACATCGCCAACGCCGCCGTCATCGTTCCCACCTTCAACGACCCGAACGACCGGGTGGCGCTCGGAATTCTGGGTGAATTATTCGGCGACCGCCCGGTGGTCGGCATTCATGCCGTGGATTTGGTCTGGGGCTTCGGCTCGCTGCATTGTCTGACCCAGCAGCAACCCGCGTAGAATTCTCTATTCAGCCATCACGCGTTTTTCGATTTCCAGAAAACCGTGCAATTGCCGGATGCGCGTGGGGTGGCGCATTTTGCGGAGCGCCTTGGCCTCGATTTGCCGGATGCGCTCGCGCGTGACTTTGAATTGAGAACCGACTTCTTCGAGTGTCCGGGCGCATCCGTCACCCAGCCCAAATCGCAGTTCCAGAACTTTTCGCTCCCGCTCGGTCAGGCTGCAAAGCACGTCACCCAGCTTTTCCCTCAATAAACTGAAACTCGTCATGTCGAGCGGGCTTTCGGCGCCCTTGTCTTCGATAAAATCGCCGAAATTGGCGTCTTCCGTGTCGCCGACGGGCGATTGCAGTGAAATCGGCTGTTGTGCCATTTTCAGAACGGCGCGCACCCGGTCCACCGGCATCTGCATGTCCTCGGCGATTTCGTCCGGTGAAGGCTCGCGTCCGAAATCCTGGATCAACCGCTTTTGCGAGCGCATCAGTTTGTTAATCACGTCAATCATGTGGACCGGAATGCGGATGGTCCGGGCCTGGTCGGCGATGGCGCGGGTGATGGCCTGGCGGATCCACCAGGTGGAATACGTCGAAAATTTGTAGCCCCGGCGGTATTCGAATTTTTCCACCGCCTTCATCAGCCCGATATTGCCTTCCTGGATCAAATCGAGAAAGGAGAGGCCGCGGTTGGTGTATTTTTTCGCGATGGAAATCACCAGGCGCAGGTTGGCCTCCACCATCTCCGTTTTCGCCTGGAGGGCGTTCGTGGTAAATTCACCGAGCCGGTCAAAAACCGCTAAAAAATCGTCATGGGGCATCCGGACAAATTCTTCCAAGGCGCGGATTTTATGCTTTTCGGCCTCGACCAGATGTTGTTGAGCGCTGGAGTGGCGCTGCGCCTCGGCATCCGCAAGCGCGCGCAGGCTGTATTGCAGCTTGTCATGGATATTTTCCGCGACCAACGCCATTTCTTCGATGACTTTGTGCTTGAAAAAAAATTTGGGGAATGCGGCCTGCAATTTTTGGTCGGCGCGTTTAAAAACGCTCCAGGCGCGATGGCCGTGGTCCTTGCCGTGAGCGTCGCGCCAGGTGTTGTATTTCAGGTCAGCGTCCTTGTCCAATTCGCGGATGCGCGCCAACAGCGGGGCCAGCGCGGCCACGTGGGTGTTGCGGCTGTCCACCTTCTTATCGAGAACCACGCGGTCGAAACGCTCGCGCGGCGGGTCGGTAATCAGTTTTTCCGCCAGGGCGATGTGCTCCTTGCCGGCAAAGCCGAGGCCATAGACAATCTTGCGGACCTCGTTTTCCGCGGCCTCGATACGCTTGGAAATTTCCACTTCCTGCTCGCGCGTCAGCAGGGGCACCTGCCCCATTTGCTTTAGATACATCCGCACCGGATCATCCAGCGCGTCCAAATGAGTCGTGTCGTCCTCATCCACGTCCGGCGCCTTGACCCGGTCAATTTCCGCCTGGTCCACGACTTCGATTTCCAACGCGCGCAATTTGGAAAACACTTCGTCGAGAATCTCAGGATTGACGCCGTTCTCCGGCAGGAGCTCATTGATGTCGTTATAGGTCAGATGTCCCTGCTCCTGGGCCAGACGGACGAGTTCCTTGATTTTTTCGGGAAGGTCAAAAGTGGTTTCCGCGCCGTTCATCACGCCGGCCCGGGACACTCCACCGGCTGCTTGGGGTTCAGGCTTCGATTTCAACATACACTTACGCTTAAACTTCCGGCACCGGCCGAAAGCGAGCGGCAATATGAAAATTCATTTCGCCTTCGTCAAGCCGCGAACGAGTTTTTTTTCAGTTTCCCGGCGCAATGAAAATGTCCCGCCCTTTCAATTGCTCCACGATCATGTCCACCGTCCGATGCACCGCGCCCAGGTTTTGGTCCACCACCCGCCGCGCGTTGCGCCCCATCTCCTCGCGATAGCTTCCATCCGCGAGCAATCGGGCAATGATCTTTTCCAGCATTTCCGGGTCGCGCGCCTGCGCCGCCCCGTTCTCTGACACGAAGTTCCGCGCAATTTCCGCGAAGTTCTGCATGTTCTGCCCAAACACCATCGCTTTGCCCAGGGCGCCGGGTTCAATCGGATTTTGTCCGCCCATCGCCGTTACGCTTTTGCCGACGAAGACTATTGTCGCACATTCGTAGAAGAATCGCAACTCGCCGGTCGTGTTCACCAGCAAACATTCCACCTTGCCGTCTAAAAATGTCGAATCGGCGCCGACCTGGTTGCGATAGACGAAATTGACGCCGCGGGCGCGCAGTTGCCGGCCCACTTCCACGCAGCGCTCAAAATGCCGCGGGACCAGAACGAGAAACAATTTCGGGAACTGCCCGCGCAACCGCTGCGCGATTTCCGCCAAAATGATCTCCTCGCCGTTATGCGTGCTGCCACCAACCAGAATCGGCGCGTCGGACGGCACCCCGATTTGCCGAAACAACGCCGGCACGTCCAACGGCCACCGTTCGTCCAGCCGGGCGGCGTCGAATTTCAAATTGCCCACGACGTGAATGGCTTCAGGACGGCAGCCAAGCAGGCGCAGCCGCTCCGCGTCCGTTTCATTCTGCGCGCCCACGCCGGCCAACGACGCGAACAGCTGCCGAAATAAAAATCCAAACCGTTTATACCCGCGAAAGGAGCGGTCGGAGAGGCGCGCGTTTGCCAAAAAAACCGGAATCTTCACCTCTTGCGCGCGCCAGAGAAAATTGGGCCAGATTTCCGCTTCGGCCAGAATGATGGCTTCGGGATTAATCACCGCCAGCGCATGCCGGACCCACTTCCGGCGGTCAATCGGATAATAAATTTTGCTGATATGCGTCGGCAGATGTTTTTTCAATTCGGCCATGCCCGTGGTGGTCGTGGTGGAGACGACGAATTTGACGTTGGGCATGCGCACTTCCAGCGCGCGAATCAATTGAGTGCAGAGGTTCACCTCGCCGACGCTGACCGCGTGCATCCAGATGACGTGGCGATTGGTCAGCGCCTGTTTGAGGTTCGGATTATAACGCGCAAACCGTTCAGGAAAGCCGGGACGCCAGTTGCCGCGCCGCCACATCCGCCGGAAGTAATACGGCGACGACAGCACGAAAAAAAACGCGAACAAAATGTTGTATAGTGTGCGCACTCCGATCAAACCCTCGATGAGGTGCCTGGATTGAGACGCCCGATACGCGGAAATGTTTCACATTTGTAACGGAAAATCAATGGAAGAATATCAGCCAGACGACCGCCAGGACAGGCAACAAGAGTGGCAGGGTGAATTTCCAGATAAATTCCAAAAAGCCGGGCGCAGAAACTTTTTGGCGTTCGGCGATGGCTTTGATCATGAAATTCGGATTGTTGCCGATATAAGTTGCCGCGCCAAAGAAGACGGCGCCGAGGCTGACCGCCAGGACGTCCGAACCGTTTCGCGCGAGCAGACCGGAGACGTTTTCCGCGCCCCCAATTCCCTGTAGCGCGGTGAAAAATCCCAAATAGGTGGGTGCATTGTCCAGGACCGCCGACAGCCCGCCCGTGCTCCAATAAAAGACTCCGGCTTGCGGGTTGGCGCCCAATAGGTCGCGCGCGTGAGCCTGCAACAGATCCAGCGCCGGCATCATCGTTGCAAAAATTCCGGCGAATAAAACGGCGACTTCATTGAGGGGCCGAAAGTCAAATTCATTCTTTTCATGCACTTGGCGAAAATGCCGCCGGGTTATCAAATAAGAACCCAGGGCGGCAACCACCATGACGGCTTCCCGCAAAAACACCGGTTTTTCAATGAATACCGCGCCGATAATCACTGCGATAAAGAACACGTTGAAAAGACCGCTGAATTTCCATCTTTCGGATTCGGCTTCGCCGTCGGCCTTTGGCGCGCGGGAATGATGGAATTTATCCACCGAATAAAAGATTCCCAGCAAAAGGCCGGTGCCTACCACCCACGCCGGCCAGCAATGTTCCGTCACCCACCAAAACGGCACGCCTTGCAAATAACCCAGAAAGAGCGGCGCGTTTCCGATGGGCGTGAGGCAACCGCCGACGTTGGCAATGATAAAAATAAAAAACGCGATATGATGGGCGCGGAAACCTTGTTTGTTGGCATGAATCCACGGGCGGATGAGCAACATGGCCGCGCCGGTGCTCCCCAGAACATTTGCCGCGAGCGCCCCGGCCAGCAGAAAGACTGTATTCGCCAGCGGCGTGGCGTTGCCCGAAAAGCGCAGGTGAATGCCCCCGCTGACAACAAAAAGCGAGCCAATAAGCACGATAAAACTCACATATTCGCGCGCCAGATGAAGAATTTCCACCGAAGCGCGCATTCCCACGAGATAATAGGCGACGGTGATGGCGCCCAGCCCCAAGGCGATCAGGGGATAATGGCGCCGCCACCAATCAGGCACCAGCACGGGCGCCGCCGCCATGGAAAGCAGCAGCAACACGAACGGCAGCACCATCCAAGCATTGGGCAAAACCATGCGTTCAGATTGCGCCTCCCGGGGAAAGACGGTCAAACAGAAAGCGCCGACTTTGTTTGAATTCGGGCCGGTGTTTTTTTAGCTTTCGGCATGGTTGAAAAACATTACCGCAGTCTCGTCAAGGCTGTTTCGTGGCGTCTCGCCGGCAGCGTGGACACGATGATCATTTCGTTGATCATCACGGGCAAAATCAAATGGGCGCTGAGCATCAGCGGCGTCGAGCTGTTCACCAAGGTCTTTCTGTTCTATGTCCATGAACGGGTCTGGAATAAAATCCCCTTGGGACGAATCGAGGAGCCAAAAGACAAACCCACGTTCGAAATTTAAAAAAATGGGGTGGTCGACGGGACTCGAACCCGCAACATCCAGAACCACAATCTGGGGCTCTACCATTGAGCTACGGCCACCAGCCGGTTTTTGAGGATAATTTTTACAATGCCCCGCGTCAAGATTTGCGTTATACGGCCGCGCTCCATGATTGCCAACGGCGTCCCCGCATTTTAGAATTCCCCCCGGTCCATGTCCGCATACAAAGAATACAAAGTCCAATTCGAGGTCTTTGAAGGCCCGCTCGATTTGCTGCTTTACCTCATCAAAAAAGACGAGGTGGACATTTACGAGGTCAACCTCACAAAGCTCGCCACCCAATTTATCGAATACATTGACACCATGCGGCTGCTCGACCTGGAAATTGCCGGCGAGTTTCTGGTCATGGCCTCCACGCTCATGTATATCAAGAGCCGCGAGTTGCTGCCGGTGGACCAACAGGCGCAAGTCGAAGGCGAGGACGAAGGCGAAGACCCGCGCTGGGAACTCATCCGGCAACTGGTCGAATATAAAAAATTCAAGGACGCTGCCGCGCAATTGCAAACGCTCGAAGCGCGCCAGGAAAATATCTTCCCGCGCCTGCCGGCGAAACTGGACTTTGAAGCCGCCGCGCCCGCGCCCCGGCCGGACGTCTCCATCTTCGACCTGCTCAACGCCGTCAACACCGTCCTCAAGCGTTTCGAGCAACGGCAAGGCGCCGGCCGTGATATTTTCGAAGACCAATGGACCGTGGGCGAAAAAATCGAATTCATTCTTAAAATTATTTCCGAGCGCGGCGCAATCAAGTTTTCCGAACTGTTTGAAAATGCCGCGGGCCGGTCCGAGGTCGTCTGCACGTTTCTGGCGCTGCTGGAATTGATCCGTCTGAAACAACTGGTCTGCGTGCAGCGGGAACCGTTTGGCGAAATTGAAGTCTCCCGGGCGCAGCCGGTGACGGCCTCGGCCGCGCCGGTGACCGCGGCTGAACCGGCCGCAGCTTCACAACTTGATATTTCAAGTCCGCAACCAACTCATGGAACTTAAATTCATTCTCGAATCATTGCTGTTCTCCGCCCAGAAACCGCTCTCCGTCAAGGAGCTTCGCGAAATCCTCGCCGGCGCCGCCGAATCGGAGGATGCCGATGCGACCGCAAAGTCATTGGCCAAAACCAGGGAAGGCGAACTGACCGCCGCGCTGGAGCAACTCGCGCGCGAGCACGAAGCGGCGGCGCGCAGCTACCAGTTGGCCTGTGTCGCCGGCGCATGGCAGTTCGTTACTCAACCGGAATTTGCGCCCTGGCTGAAAGCATTGGTCGGCCAAAAAATCCGGCCTTCCCGCCTCTCGCAGCCCGCGTTGGAAACGCTCGCCATTATCGCCTATCGCCAGCCGATGACCCGCGCCGAGGTCGAGCAGATTCGCGGCGTGAACGTGGACGGCGTCATGCAGACGCTGACCGAACGCGGTCTCGTCGAGTCGGTCGGCCGGGCCGAAGTGGTCGGACGCCCGCAGACTTACGGCACCACGCCGCTGTTCCTGGAATATTTTGGCCTGCGCGGTTTGGAAGATTTGCCGGCCGCGGACGAACTCCGGCGTGTTCCGCTTGAGAAACCGCCGGGACCTGTGACCGTTGAACCCGGCCTAGCCACCAACCCGCCGGAGCAATTGAACCTGGAAAACAAGCCGCCCGAGACGGACGAAACAGTTGAACCTGGAATACCTTCGAAACAACCCCAGCCGGAGTCGCGGTAATTCCATTGGAGGCAAAATGGCAGAGGAATGGCGGGCAAAGGAATCAAGGCATTTTAGCAGATGGTTGAGATGCGTGGAAGTTCCCGTCTTCAATCGGTGGGCGATCCACTTGACCGTCGCCGTCGTTTCGGCCCGCAATCGAACAGCCAGAGTCACTTTCTGCGGGTTTCGCTTGGCCCGCACCTCCAGATCCGCTTCCCCCCATCCCAGCCACTTTAGCCCGTCTTGCACGATTCGTTCGGCTTGTTCCTCCTGACTTTGCGCACGTTCTTCCCCGTAATGATGTTCCCCTATCTCACCGTCTCCGCCTGCGGTCAGGCTGCGGCCGTTCCCGTCCGGATGAGGCCCGAAACGGATGTTGACCCGGGTGCTGGTGTGGTTTGAAGGGTGCCGTTAAGGCGTCCCCGCCTTTGACGGCCAGTCGGAAATCCACCTGCTTTTTGGCCGTGTCCACCCTGGCAACCTGAACTTCCAACTTGTCGCCGAGGCGGATCACCCGGCATGTGCGGCGGCCAATGAGCTGGTTGCGCTGTTCGTCGTAGATATAAAAATCATCCTTGATGGTGGACAACGGCACGAGGCCGCTCATGGCGAGGCCAGGCACGTCCACAAAGAAACCGAAGTTCCGCAGGTCCGTCACTAGGGCCTGATAACGTTGCGGCTTGCCGGACGCCAGTTGCGCTTTGAGGAAGGCGAACAGCTTTACGTCTTTGCTATCGCGTTCGGCATCGGCAGAATTGCGTTCCGTGTCCGAAATGTGGTCAGCGGTTTCCTTGAGCGGTTTGCCGGCGCGCTGGTCTTTTTGAAATAACGCGCGATGGACCACGAGGTCGGCGTAGCGGCGGATGGGCGAGGTGAAGTGCGTGTATTTTTTCTTTGCCAGGCCATAGTGGCCGAGGGGATTTATGTCATAACGCGCCCGCATGAGTGATTTCAAAAAGCCGATCTTGAGCGCCTGGCCGATGGGCAGGGTGCCGAGCTTCTGGAGCAGTTTTTGAGCCTCGGAGGGCCGGCTCAAATTGCCGCAGGGAATATGATGGCTCAAAACATCCTCGCGATATTCGCGCAACCGCCGTTCGTCCGGTTCCTCATGCACGCGATAAATCGCCGGCAGGTTCAGGTTCATCAAACGGGTGGCCACCGCTTCATTGGCCAGCAGCATGAATTCCTCGATCAACTGGTGCGAGATGTCATTCTCGACTCTCTCGATGCGCGTGATGCGTCCCTTTTCATCCAGCCGGATTTTGCTTTCGGGAAAATCCAGTTCGAGCGAACCCGCCTTGAACCGCAGCCGCCGGATGCGTTGGGCCAGTTCGTTGGCGTCATGCAACATTCGTTCGATGTCGGAGGCGGGTTGGCGTTGCAAAATTTCCAGGACTTCGCGGTAGGCGAACCGCCGTTGCGAATGGATCACCGCCGGATAAAACCTCGTCGCCAGCACGCGGCCATCGCGCGATATCAAAAACTCCACGCACTTCGTCAAGCGGTCCACGTTGGGTTTCAACGAACACAGTTCATTGCTCAACGCCTCCGGCAGCATCGGGATGACCCGATCCACCAGGTAGGTGGAATTGCCGCGTCTGCCCGCCTCCAGGTCCAGCGCCGTGCCGGGTTTCACGTAGTGCGACACGTCGGCGATATGCACCCACAATTTCCATTGCCCGGCCGAGACCCGCTGCAAGCAGATCGCGTCGTCAAAATCCTTCGCGTCATCCGGGTCGATCGTCACCACCTGGTGG
>DATJSQ010000259.1:0-8371 GCA_035503995.1 Verrucomicrobiia bacterium
TTTTTGAGGAGGGCAAAATATGATTTCCCAAACTCTCGCGCAAGTGGCTGAAATGGCCGCGCAAGGTGAATCGTTCGATTTGTGCTTGCGAAATTTTCTGGACGGATTTTATGCCCAGCCCGACGCGGCGGCTTTGGCGCCTGAACCGCCCTTGCCCGCCAAAACCAACGCACGCTTCGGAGCAATTGAAGACGCTTATCTGGCGGCCACGGCGGAATGGCTGGCATGGAAATTCGACCTATCACCGCCGCGCTGGGTTTTTGGCGAAAGCCGTTTTTTGCACCGTCCATGGTTCGCATCGTCGCTGGCGGCATTGCGCGGCATTTTGCTACTGGAAAGTCCCGCGCCATTTTGGTCCCGCAACCTCTTTGTCAGTGAAAATGCGCTCTCGCGCGCTTGAAACCGCATGTATTCCCAAATCAAATCCGTTCATTTTACCGGTGTCGGCGGCACTGCGATGGCATCCGCCGCCGCCGCCATGCTCGAACAGGGCTACTCGGTCACCGGCTCGGACCAGAACGTCTATGAACCGATGGCCTCGTTTCTCGCCGCCAAGAAGGTTGAGGTCACCAACGGTTACGCCGAAAAGAACCTTGCCCACAAGCCGGATTTGGTCGTCATTGGCAACGCCATTTCGCGCGGCAATCCCGAGGCCGAATTCGTCCTCGACCACAAATTGCGATATTGCTCGCTGCCGGAATTGCTCAAGGAATTTTTCATCCGTGGCAAACGCTCCATCGTCGTCTCGGGCACTCACGGCAAGACCACCACGACGTCGCTCCTGGCCTGGGTTTTTGAGCACAACGGCCTGAACCCCGGTTTTCTCATCGGCGGCATTCCCAACAATTTTTCGCAGGGAGCGCGCTTCACCGACAGCCAGTGGTTCATCATCGAGGGCGATGAATATGACACGGCGTTTTTCGACAAACGCAGCAAGTTCATCCATTACCTGCCCGAAATCGCCGTCATCAACAACCTGGAGTTTGACCACGCGGACATCTTTGAAGACCTCGACGCGGTGAAGAAGACGTTCTCGCAGTTCATCCGGCTCGTGCCGCGGAACGGACTGCTTCTTGCCAACGGCGACGACCCGAACCTGGCCCCGCTTCTGAATGTCACCCATTGTCCGATAAAAAAGTTCGGACTGGGTGACGACAATGCCGTTCGCGCCTTTAATTTGCGATTCGGTCCGACGGCGACCGAGTTTGAGATTCCCAGTTTCAAATTCCATTTGAATCTGGTCGGGGAACTGAATGCCCGCAACGCGCTTGCGGTCATCGGCGCGGCCAAACATTGCGGCCTATCGAACAAGCAAATCCAGTCGGCGTTTGATTCGTTTCGCGGGATCAAGCGACGGCTGGAAGTGCGGGGGATCGCCGGCGGCGTGACGGTAATTGACGATTTTGGGCATCATCCCACGGCCATCCGGGAAACCCTTAAGGCGCTCCGCCTGAAATATCCGCGTGAAAAGATCTGGGCGATCTTCGAGCCGCGCAGCAATACCACCCGCCGCAAAGTCTTTCAGACGGAGCTGGTTGGAGCGTTTGCCGATGCCGACGCCGTGGTTATTTCCGAAGTGGCGCGATTAGACCAGCTCCCGGCGGAAGAACGGCTTGACCCGGAGCAATTGGTCCGCGATTTAATTGCCGCGAAAAAGGAGGCGGCGTATTTGCGGGATGTGGATTCCATTGTGGCGCACGTGGCCAAAACCGTCCAGGGCGGGGATGTGGCATGCGTCTTCAGCAACGGCGGGTTTGGGGGCATCCATGGGAAATTGCTGCAACGGCTGGGCCGGCGCTGAATTTTTTTGAAAATTTTACTGGCGGGAAAAGGCAAAGTGGGGTTTATTTGACTCATCTTAGGTCATGAGACAAATCAAACTCCTCACCGACCGACAAGCTTGCCGTGTTTCGGCGCGGCAGGTGAACCTTCAACTGGAGACACTCCCATGGACATACATCATCCCTTCGTAACGGAATTCCCCGAACATCGCGAGACCATCCGCTCGCTGAAACTGGCGGACGTGAAATTTCGCGCGATGTTCGAGCAATACCACCAACTCGATGACGAAATCTGCCGCATCGAGGAGGAAGTCGAATACGCGACGGACCAGCAGTTGGACGAATTAAAATTCAAACGCGCCCGTTTAAAGGACGCCCTCTACACGGCCGTTCGCAAGAGCGAAGCAGCGCTCGTGCATTAAGCGCCGGGCAGGACGGCGGCGGATGGAAATTCCGCGAGGTCATGGAGTGCGGCGACTGGCGGGGAACGGTGCTGACGCCGCTTTCGTGCAGCTCGATGCAGGCGGACGCCAAAGCAACGTTCAGTTTAATCAGAGCGAACTAACGTTCGCTGCTACATCAAAAAATCGGCGTGCTCAATGAGCGTCTGCCATTTCTTTCCGTTTCTTTGCCTCGGCAATCACTTTTTCGGTCGCCTCCCGCGGCATTTCCTCATAATGACTGAATTCCTCGGTATGAACGCCGCGTCCGCCGGTCAACGAGCGCAGGGTGCTTGAGTAATGATATAACTCTTTGGTCGGCACACTGGCTTTGATGACCTGAAAAGCGCCGTTGGTTTCCATGCCGAGGATTTTACCACGCCGGCTCGACAAATCGCCCATGACTTTGCCCATGCAATCTTCCGGAATATGGATTTCCACCGTCTCGATCGGCTCCAGCAAGACCGGCCTGGCCGTCATGAACGCTTCTTTGAACGCAAAATATCCCGCAATCTGAAACGCAATGTCCTTGGAATCCACCGGATGCATTTTGCCGTCGTAAAAATCAATCTTCACGTCGGTCACTTTGCACCCGGCGAGGATTCCCTCGGTGCAGGCTTGTTGCACGCCTTTCTCCACCGAGGGCACAAAAACGCGGTCCACATTCTGGCCGACCAGTGAATTGGAGAATTCCACGCCGCTGTCGCGGGCGAGCGGTTCGATGCGCATCCAGACTTCGGCGAATTGCCCCGCGCCGCCGGTTTGTTTCTTGTGGCGATATTTTGAATCGCCTTTGCCCTTGATGGTTTCGCGGTATTTCACCCGCGGCTCGGCCAGTTCCACGTGGACGTTGTGGCGGCGGCGCAACCGGTCGGCCACCACTTCCAAATGCAATTCGCCCTGCGCGGAAATAATCGTCTGGTGCAATTCGCCGTCCACCACGTAAATGAATGTCGGGTCCTCGCCGTGCAAGGCCGCCAGCCCGGAGGCGACCTTGTCTTCTTCGCCTTTGACCTTGGAGACGAGCGCGGCATGGATGTTCGGTTTGGGATAGTTCACCCTGGGCAGCGACACGGGATGTTTCGGGTTGCAAAGCGTGTCGCCGGTATGCGTGACCTTGAGTTTCACCGTCGCGCCGATGTCGCCCGCGCCGAGGGTGTTGACCGCCTCCCTTATTTGGCCATTCAGCAGGTAAATCTGGCCGATGCGCTCGCTGGCCTTGCGGTTGCTGTTGTATAAATCGGAGCCGGCGGTGACCGAGCCGGAATAAACGCGAAAAAACGACAGCTCGCCGAAGTGCGCCTCGGACATGGTCTTGAAGACGTACGCCACAGTTTCGCTGCCATCAAGCGCCACCTCGATTTCATTCCCGTTGGCGTCGGTGGCCTTCACTTTTTTCCGGTCCACCGGCGACGAGCCGTATTTGGCGATAAAATCCATCAGCCGCGTGACGCCGACGTTGTTTTCCGCCGAGGCACAGAACAACGGGATGAACAATTCCTTCTGGACCGCCGCATGAATGCCCGCGCGAAATTCGTCCTCCGACAGATTGCCTTGCTCGAAGAATTTATTCATCAAATCGTCATCGGATTCGGCGATGTGCTCAATCAACTGGCCGTGCAGCTCCTTGACTTTGGCCTCCCATTCGCCGGTGGCGGGTTCCTCGGTGTATTTTCCGCTGGCATCCGCCGCATAGGTGACAATCTCATTGCGCAGGACGTCGAGCACCCGGTTAAAACCGGGTCCGGCGTTGATCGGAACATTCAGTGGAAAAACGTGCCGCCCGAAATGCTCCTGCGCCGCTTTGACGACCGCGTCAAAATCCACGTTCTCCTTGTCCAGGGCATTGACCACAATCATCTTTGGCAGGCCATAGCCCGTGGCATACTCCCAGACGCGGTCGGTGCCGACGCCCAAGCCGTGTTGGCCGTGAATGACCACCAGCGCAAAATCACCGACCCGGAGCGCGCCGAGACCTTCGCTGATAAAATCCAGGTAGCCGGGGGTGTCAATGATGTTGAACTTCTTGCCCGTCCATTCGGTGTGAAGGAGGGACGCGGACACGGAAATCTGCCGGGCCTTTTCGCTGACGTGATAATCGGAGACGGTGGTGCCATCGGCGATGCGGCCCATGCGTTGGATGACGCCCCCGCAGCGGAGCATGGCCTCACTCAGCATGGTTTTGCCCGAGGAGGCATGGCCGACCACGGCGAAATTTCGGAGATCTGCGGGAGGATACGTCTTCATGTGGATTGAATCAAAGGATTGGAGCGAATGAATGGGGATTGAGAACGGGGAAACACCCGTGCCAAAGGATGATGTTTGGATTTTTTCATCCGGCCAAAGAATAACGAATCGGGGCCGCAAGGCGAAGAAAACTTTTTGCCGCCCCAGGCCAATCTCACGCCATTTTTTGTCCCGTAAAATTCAATAATTGGTGAGAAGCGGGAAGGCGCCTTCCGGCGATGACGGGCGGCTTTGGTTTCCACCGACAAATTCGACCTGCTCGAAGCCCGCCTGGTGCAGGAACAACGCCAGTTCCAGTTTCGCCCGCTCGTCGGCGTCGTTCAAAATGCCGTTGTTGCGCGCGGCGCGCTGAATGTCGGACACGGCATCCGCCCGGGCGGTGTCCTCCAGGTTTTTATCGAATTCGCGCAGCAGGCCGGTCGTGTAATCAATCACGCGCGTCTGGCTGTCATCCAGATACGCGTCGGTGACTTGCGGCGGCGGGAGTCTGATGACGATTTTTTTGCCGGACACCGTGACGTCGCCCGGCTTGAGCCGTTGCAGATCAATTCCCGCTTTGACAATTCCGTGGGCGAGGAGCAGCACCCGGTTTTCGCCATACCATTTGGCATCGTCGAGAATCTCGACTTTTTCGACCACGTATTTGACGGTCACCAGGTCGGACAGCGTCTGGATTTGTTCAACCACCGTCGCGGTATTTTCCTCATGCGAACCGCCACCCTTCAGCCATCGAGAGGTGAAACCGAGCCAAAGGCCTCCGGCGAAAACCAGCACGATGAGCGCCGCGATGAAAAAAGCTTTCAACACCTGCATGTCCGAAGATTAGCACCTTTTTCCGCGAAGCAAAAGCCCGCCCTCACTTCATCGTCCCGATTTTTCCCAATCGCCAATCGGCATTTTCTTCATTCTTCAACTGGCATTGGCATCCGGCTTCCGGTCATGGGTATGGACGAAAAGGCCGACGTAATAGACGAGGTAGTAGCCAAACGTCAGGCCAATGATGAAATCCGTCAACGGACTTTGCAGCGGTGGAGGATGATTTGCCTGCAGCGCGCTCATCGAACTATTCAATACCGTGAACCGATAAATCATCCTGCCAACCAACAGCAGGGACAGGGCGACGCCGATATGAGCGTTTGGGGTGTAGAAATGTCCCTCCTCCGTTGTCTCAAAGCGCGTCAGGCGCAATCCCACAAACCCCAGGGCGCCGCCCAGCAGCCATCCGCCGCCCAGACCATACAGCAGATTCAGATTATGCAGCGATCCGACAACGAGCAGGGCGCCGACGAGGCAGAAAATCGCGATGGAAGTAATGATGCGGCGCGAGCGCAATTTTTGCCGGCCGATGTTGCGGCGCACCCGGCGGTAAATGCTCCAGGCAAATAAACCGCCGATCAAAATTGGAACTGTCGCCCCGGTCACGCGCGGAGATTAGAATTTCAGTTCCAATTGTCGAGACCTTATTTTCCTTCCACGCCTTTCAGATAGGCAAAAATCAACTCCGGCAAATCACGGCTGTAACCGCCTTCAAGCACGCTAAAAAACGGGACGTTCATGCCGCGCAATTCCTGGCCGAGCCAGTAAAAATCCTCGAGATGCAACGAGCCGGAGGCGAGCGGATCGCGCGCATAGGCGTCAAACCCGGCGGAAACGCCGATAAGGTCGGGCCGAAATTTTTTCAAATCATCCAGCGCCCGGGCGAGATTGGCGAGCCAGGTCTCGCGCGTTGCGGACGGGGCCACGGGATAATTGAAACAATTTTCACCAACATTGACCGCGCCCGTGCCCGGGTAAGCGGGAAATTGATGGACGGAAAAAAGCGCGGCGCCATCGCGATTGAGCAAAATATCCTCCGTGCCGTTGGCGTGATGCACGTCAAAATCAAAAACGGCCACACGCCGTGTCCCGGTGGCCAGCGCATCGAGAACGGCGATGGCGACATTATTCAAATAGCAAAATCCCATGGCGCGCCCGCGAGTGGCGTGATGGCCGGGCGGACGCATCAGGGCCAACGCATTTTTGCCCGCGCGGGCTTGCGCCAGCGCGTCCAGCGCGGCGGACGCGGACGCGCGGGCGTATCGGGAAATGTTTTCATAAAAGGGGGTGTCCGGGTCAATGTCCCGTGGAATTTCCAGCCGCGCCGGCAATTCGGGAGCGTGCGCGCGCAGGATTTGTTCATTGGAAACATCCCCTGGAAGCCTCCATTCGAGCGGCAATTCCATTTGGCCCCTCAGCCGCTCGATGGTGGACGTGATTCGCGCCGGTCGTTCCGGATGACCGGCCCGAAAGTAGCCCGCGCATTTTTCATCGGTGACAAGGGTCACGTGAAAATATAATCACGAATGAACTCTAATGGACACCGATTTTATCTTCCGGTAAAATTCGGAAGGTTCGATTGATTATGAAGCCCAAACTATTCGCGGTGGCGACGGCCATTATCGCCGTCTGCCAAATCATCCCCCAAAGGCTTTTCGCCTGGGACTATGAAGCCCATCATGCCATCAATGAAATGGCGCTGGATTCGCTGCCGCCGGATTTTGGCATTGAGTTGACGCCGGCCTTGAAGGAGCGGATTGAGTATCTGGCCGGCGAGCCGGACCGGTGGCGGAACATGCCCGACCTGCCGCTCAAGCATTTCAACGGCCCCGACCATTATATTGATTTGGAGGACCTGCCGCTTTACGACCTCACGCCGCAGACCCTGCCCATGATGCGCTACGATTTTGTCGCCGACATCGTCAAGGCAAGGCTGGCGCATCCCGAACGATTTCCCGCGATTGATCCGGACACCGACGCGGATCATACGCGCGAACTGGCCGGATTTTTGCCCTGGGCCATCACCGAAAACTATGAAAAATTAGAATCCGACTTTACCGTGCTCAAGGTGTTCAAGAAATATGGCGGCACGCCGGTGGAAATCGCGAACGCCGAGGCGGACGTTGTCTATGTCATGGGCGTGATGGGACATTACGTCGGCGACGGTTCGCAGCCGCTGCACACCTCGAAGTATTTCAACGGGTGGGACCCGGCCAACAATCCGAAGGGTTACACCACCCGCAAGACGTTCCACGCCTGGATTGACGGCGGCTATTTCAGAAAGATCGGTGGAATCCATGTGGACGCGCTCGCGGGCCAAATCCAGCCGGCCACGCGCATTGCCAGTGGAAGCGACCCGCAGGCGTTCTTCGAATGCATCGTCAATTACCTCGTGGAGCAAAACAAATTGGTTGAGCCGCTTTATCAGATGGACAAGGACGGCCAACTCACCGGCGAAGGCGAAAAAGGGATGGAAGGAGAAGTTTTTCTCGAGAGCCAACTGGTGAAAGCCGGGCAGATGCTCGGCAACATCTGGCTGACAGCCTGGCTTGATTCACCGGACGACGATACCTATCTTGAAAGGCAACTCGAGCAGCGCAGCGCCGCGGCGGCCCAAAGCCATTGATTGCCCAAAGTTCACCCATTTGTCACAGAATTGACACAGGATTTTGAGAGGGTAAACCAACTAACGTACCAGCATGCGACCTGCCAAGTTGTTGATTAGTTCGCCATTGCTTTACGCCGCGCATCTCGCGCGAAGCGTCGAGGAAATCCGCGCCGCGCAGACCTTGCGCTTCGAGGTCTTCAATCTGGAACTCAACGAAGGTCTCGAGGAATCCTACGCCACCGGCCTGGATGAAGACCCTTTCGACGCTGTTTGCGACCATCTTTTGGTCGAACACCTGCCCTCAAAGCAGGTGGTCGGCACCTATCGTCTCCAAACCGGCGAGAACGCCGCGAAAAACCTCGGATACTATTGCGAGCAGGAATTTGAATTTGAAGTTTATCACCCGTTGCGCGATGAAGTCGTCGAGTTGGGCCGCGCTTGTGTCCACCAACAGCACCGCAATCTGTCCGTCCTCGGTC
>DATJSQ010000260.1:0-2977 GCA_035503995.1 Verrucomicrobiia bacterium
AATTGCAAAAAGCATTGAATAAATATCATTCGGTAAGGCGGGCAAGCACGAAATTTGCTCCGTCGCGCACGAACCATTCAGGACCCGCACCTCGCCCCAGCCGCATGGGTTGGTTGTTTCCGAGCCGGCTGAAGGCGGAACCCCGAACGAACCGCCGCGGCAGCCCGCCCGGTCCCATGAGCTTGGCAACGGAGAGGGAACAGCAAGCGATATTCACAGGCGCTTTAACGCGAAGCGCCAGGGGGCAAATTCAAGGGTTTCACCGCGCGAACCTGTTTGAGTCTTTGTCCCAACGTGTCCCGTTATTGAGCCGTCAACGGGCCGTGGATTGAACAGGATGGGGGGGTGCCAATGGCGCCGATGGTGTAAACGCCGCCAGAAGGACAGACGGGGAAGATGCCTCCGGTCAAATAGGGCAGGAGGTCCTGTTCGGTGGGCGTGTCGCCGGTGGTCTTGCCGGCGTCCTGCGCCCACTCGGTTTTCGCCGCGTCAATTTCCCGAAGGTTGTTCATGCAGGCGTTGCGCTCGGAAGTGGCCTGAGCCTGCTCGGCATCATATTGGATTTGTTGCATCTGCTCCTGTTGCTGTTGAGCCGTCTGCTGGGCATTGCCCAATTGCAGCGACAAGACCACGTTGGCATTGCTCAACGTCGTGATCTGCGTTTGAAGCGTGGAAAGCGCCCGGGTCAGGCTCAGGTTCTCGGCACGGAGCCGGGTGTCATCGGAGACCTGTGCGTCGGTCGTGGCCTTCAGTTGCGCCAGGTCCGCGCGCGCCTGATCGGCGTCGTGTTGCGCCGCGTTCATCTTGTCGAGGGCGGCGTTTTTTTGCTGGTTGGCGACGAATAGGAAGATCTCGCTTACCAGTAGCGCCGCGATGCAAACGCCCAGAAACAGGTCTTTCAGTTTCATGGCTGGTCTCTTTTGGCTGTTTCCGCGCTTGCCGTCAAACACCAAATGAAAAAATCATGCGGCCGTGAGGAGGGCTATTCACCGCAACAAACGACTGCGGAAAGCCACCGATATATGGCGAAAATTCTTGATGCGCCGAAATTCGCGGAAATGACGGGGAAAATGGCGTCTTCATCATAATGCAGTTGATCTTCCCAAATTGTGCAATGAAAAATATCGTTTTGTTTTTATTCGACTGGGACCGCCGGGCTTCGACGGCGTTTGCCGGGCGTTATTCATACCGGAGAGATTCGATTGGGTCGAGGTGGGCGGCTTTGTAGGCGGGATAGGTGCCGAAGAGGACCCCGACGATTGAGCATGTCACCAAGCCAATGGCCACCCAATCGAACGGAATGACCGGCGCCAATTTGAGCAAACCGGCGAGGCCGTCACCGCCGAGGATCCCCAGCGCCACGCCGGCCACGCCGCCGACTTCGCACAGGACGATGGCTTCCATGATGAATTGGACCATGATATTTCTTCGTTTTGCGCCGATGGAGCGTCGAATGCCGATCTCGCGAGTCCGTTCGGTGACGGACACGAGCATGATGTTCATGATGCCTACGCCGGCGGCCAGCAATGCGATGGAACTGATGAGCGCCGCGCCGATACGAACGTCGCGGGTGAAGGAATCAAACTGTGCGATCAATGAATCATTGGAGTCAATCTCAAAATCGTCATCCTGCCCGGGGGGCACTTTGCGGATGGCACGCATGGCCCCGCGCGCTTCCTCGACAGTGGCCTCGTAGCCGGCGCGGTCGCGCGCTTCCACGAGGACATCCAGACTTCGCCACCGGCCATAACGATTCAGGGCGGTGGTCAGGGGAATGACGGCAAAATTGTCCTGGTCTCCGCCGAGCGCGCCTCCCTGGCTGGCGAGGACGCCGACGACGGTGTAATTAATGCCGTCAATTTTGACCTGTTCCCCCACCGGCGAACTGTTTGGAAAAATGTCTTCAGCCAATGCGGCGCCCAGCACGCAGACATAGCGGGCGCTGTCCACGTCTGCGTCCAACAGCACCCGCCCTTCCGCGGGAATCCAATTGTGGGCGGGGAAGGCGCCGGGGGTATCGCCATAAAGATCCACGTCCGGCGCGCTGGTTTTGTAGCGGGTGCTGATTTCTCCGGACCATAAGGTGGATTCCATGCCGATGGCCGCCGGAAGGCTGGTTTTTTCCTGCAACCGTTTTCCCTGCGCCATGGTGATGTCCTTTCGCCGCCAGTATTTTTCGAAATCGTCGCCAGCGCCCAAAAAAAGTCCCGGCCATTTACGGATGACAAAGGTCTGGCTGCCAAGGGAACTTAACTGCCGGTCTATGTCGCTCTCCATGGCCCGGATCGCCGTCATGACGACAATGATGGAGAAAACGCCGATGAGCACGCCCAACAAAGTCAATGCCGACCGTAACTTGTGGGCGGCCAGCGCGCTCATGGCCATCCGGAAGCTTTCATGAGCTTCCGTGAGGAAGGGGATTCTATGTTTGCTCATGATTCATTTTTTACTCATTTCGCAAAGCATCCACCGGATTCATTTTTGCGGCGCGCCAGGCCGGGAAAATTCCGGCGGCCAGGCCGGTTAACGCCGAAAAGAAGAGCGAGATGCACACGACCAGAGGCGACAGGGTGGCGGGCATGGCTTTGCGGAGGAGCAAGGTGGCGGGCCAGGCAATCAGGAGGGCAATGAGGCCGCCCATCAGGCAGATGCAGGCCGCCTCGATCAGGAATTGCAACAGGATGGTTCGCCGCTTGGCGCCAATGGCCTTGCGCACGCCGATTTCCCGGGTCCGTTCGGCGACGGAGACGAACATGATGTTCATGATGCCGATGCCGCCAACAAAGAGCGACAGGCCGGTGATAAACAAACCGATGGCGGCCAGAGTGCCGGCCACGCGATGAAAGACCTTCAAGAATTCGTCCTGTTGATTGATGGAAAAATTGTCCGGCGCGTCAGGCGGCAGGTGGCGTTCACGGCGCAGGATCCCGCGCAGTTCCTCCGTGGCATCGTCCAATTGGCTGAGACTTTTTATCTT
>DATJSQ010000261.1:0-21812 GCA_035503995.1 Verrucomicrobiia bacterium
GCGGCGCGCGGCCTATGTCAAACTGCCAAAACGGAAGGGCAGAGCGGTTAGACTTGGCGGGAAATCCTGTTGAAAAAATACTAAATCCTTGCAATCAATCAGTTGCGACTATTTATGTTTGTCAACTAGACAATCCCAAAATTATTTTTCAATCTGGACAATGAACAAACCGAAAGCGAAGCGAAAAGGCGATTTTGTGCAAGTGGCGCACGGCGTCATGCAGGACATCATCGCTTTGAGCGAAAAGCCTATTTCTCCAAGCAAACCGGCTCGGAAATCAAGGCTGCAATCTCGGTCAGCTCCGGGCCGCGGGAGACGTCCCAGTCGCCCTTGTCCACCTTGACCATTTTGCCGGCGTGGCAGGTGATGCCGCCGTTGGAGAGGAAATAGGGCGGGTCGGCAAAGATGGCGTCGAAGCGGCCGTCGGGATATTTGGCGGCAATGGCGTCGAGCAGTTCGAGGCAGTTGCCGTGGTAGAGCCAGAGGCCGGGCCGGGAAAAGACCAGGGCCGGCGTCGAGGGTCGAGAGTCGAGGGTCGAGGGTCCTTGCGGACGGTCACCAACAGCGCTCGTCTCTCGTCTCTCGACTTTCGACTCGCTTGCAATGGAGCCGTCTTCGCGCAATTCAAAATGGGAAGCGGGCAGGGGATGGGCGTGGGGGAAAACTGCGGTCGAGGGCCGAGGGCCGAGGGTCGAGGTGGCATGGTCCCCGGATTTTGGCTCTCGTCTCTGGACCTTCGTCTCTCGACGCGCCTTGGGTGGCTTGGTTCTGTAGAGCGGTTTGGCTTTGCGCGGCACGCCCAGATCAATTGATCAGAAAGGCGATCCAGATCAAGGATTAAAGAAAAAGCTGAAACGCTGAAAACTGAAAGCTGAAATCAATTTCAAGGGTTCACCGCAGCGGCGGGTGCGAGCACGGCGGGTGAACGCGGATTTTCACAGATTTTATATCTGCGTTTCATTTGTGCCCATCTGTGGCCGGGGAAGGCTTTTTATTTTCCGCTTTTCTCGACGAGATTGGTCCAGTTGGTGTCGGCCTTGGCCAGATTGCCGGTCTGGTCCTTGTTGAAACCGTCGCGCGCGCCGTCGTTGTGTTGCAACAGCAGCCGGCCGTCAACAATGAGAAAATCGTTCACGTTGACGGAGCCGAGTTTTCCCCGGGAGACACCGTAGGCGCAGTAGCCGCCGAAGGCCGGCTCGTATTTTGCGGGATTCGCGTCGAACAGCGCCTTGTGTTCGGCGGAAGCAAATTGATAGGTGGCGCCTTGATATGTGCTCTGGAAATCCGCGCTGCCCTTGACCGGCTTGTTATCCGTGAAGAAGGCGACGGGGTCGTAGCCTTGCACGGCCAGGCCGTTCGTATCCAGGTTCACGAGGGTTTTGTTGGTTTGGGCAAGAGCCGGCAGGGCCAGGCCCAAGGTGAGGAACAGCAGCGATAAGGTTTTCATGCGATGTTGCCAGCAATGTGCCATCTTTGACTGCGCCATCAAGTTTTCTTTCCTTGAGGAAAAAGCAACGGCGTCCGCGCGATGGAGCCGTGTCAGCCTGGCCGCAGGAAAATCAGGGACACGACTCCGGCAACGCGGTTTCAGCCCTGCCGACCGGGGAGAGCCTAAAGTTCGAGGCAGACCTTGCCGAAGTGTTTTTGGGATTCAAAATGCTTGAAGGCACCGACGATTTCCGTCAACGGAAAGCTGCGGTCAACAACGGGCTTCAAACGATTGGCCGTTATCGCCCGAATCATGTCCTGTTGATCGGCCCGGCTGCCAACGAAGATGCCGCTGATGCGAAGCTGTCTGACAAAAATTTCCGGGAGCGCCACCTCGCCCGCAAAACCGGTCAAGACGCCGATGAGGGCGATGTGCCCGCCCGTCCGGCAGGCCTTTATGGACTGCGTCAGGGTGCCGGGTCCGCCGACCTCAATCACATGATCCACACCGCGTCCGTCCGTCAAATCCTTTGCCTTCTGCCCCCACTCCGGCACGGCCTTGTAATTGATGACGGCGTCGGCCCCGAGACGTTTGAGTTTTTCCAGCTTCTCATCGGAGGACGACGTGGCGATGACGCGCGCGCCGGCGGCTTTCGCGAATTGCAACGCGAACAGCGATACGCCGCCGGTGCCAAGGACCAGCACGGTGTCACCGGGTTTCACTTGGCCGCACACCACCAGGCCTCTCCAAGCGGTGACTCCGGCGCAGGTGAGCGTCGCCGCCTCGACATGCGTGTAACCTGTCGGGGCTTTCGTGAAGGCGTGCGCCGGCATGCACGCAAATTCGCGGGCATAGCCGTCAACGCTGTCTCCAGGCACATCCCGCCGGGTGGCCGACGTCATTTCGCCTGCCAGCCAATAGGGAAAAAACGTGCTGACGACGTTGTCTCCGGCCTTGAACTCATCAACACCGTCCCCGACCGCAATCACTTCTCCGGCGCCATCGGACATGGGAATGCGGCCGTCGGAGGACGGAATTTTTCCCAGCACCACCATGTCGTCATGGAAATTCAACGAACTGGCCCGGATTCTCACGAGCAATTCACCCGGCCCGGGTTGGGGATGATCTTCCTCGACCAATTTGAGATTTTCCAGGCCGCCCGGCGCTTTCAGCCTGGCCAGCCTTCCAGTTTTGTGTGCATTCATCGTTTCTCTCCTTTCATGGTTTGTTTCAGTTGGTCCGCCCTGCATCGCATATTCCCGGCACGGAGTCACTTCCTTTTCCGGGTGATGTCACAGAGCATGTCCGAATGGATGTTCAGGCCGATGTTGGTGAGGTTGTAAAGATGTTCGCTGGCCACGAGCCAGACGATTTCGCAGATTTCGCGTTCGGAAAAATTCTCCGCGAGGCGCGCAAATGTTTCCGGGCTGACTTTCTTTTCCCTGGTCAGTTCGGTCGCATAGTCCAACGCGGCGCGTTCGGCATCGGTGAACAGGGCGCTGGTGCGGTATTCCTCCAGCGCATCGAACTTGGCCTGGTTCATCGAGGCCTTGATGGTGAACGCCCGGCCGATATCAATGCAAAAGAGGCAGACGTTGAGGCGCGCCACCTGTTCGCGGATGAGCATGACCGTCTCCGGCGGGAGCGTCAGCTTTTGGTCGAGCTTGCCGACCCTGGTGTAGAACAGGCCGAAGGCCAGGGGCAGTCGCGCGCTGTGGACCTTGAGCGGCGTGAGCACCTTGCCGAATTGTTTGCGCGTAAAATAATACGCGAGCTTCATCATCAGCCCGGCGGGCTTTTCAATGGGCGAAAGATAGGTTGTTTCCATAGGCTTAAATTTTGTTGTTCATGTTGTTCCTGCCGGGGCAAGGCCACGGCCTCCATTATTATGACGTTTGGCTCTCCTCAATTTGGACATCCCGAGGGGGAATTTTTTTCAAGCGTTTTTCAGGTCTGCGCGGTCTAATCCGTAATGGAGCTGGTGGCTGGCAGGAAAGCTCGGTCCACCGACGCAGGGCGGTTTTTGAATTGGGATTTGAAATTTGGCGGCCGAGGAGGATGTTTTAAGGAAAGGAGAGGTTTGAGGCTTATGAAGACGTATTGGATTCTGGCGGCAGGCGCAGCGATGATGTTGCTGGCGGCGGGTTGCGAAACGTTCCCGCCGGGGGCGGTGCGCGGGCCGGATGGCACGATGGAATATAACGTGTTGGTGGATGCCTCGGCGCCAGGCGCGAAGATTGAGGTGAACGGGGATTTGGTGGGCGAGACGCCGTTGCATCTGAAAATCTACGGGAATCCGAACGGGACGTTCCATGATTTCGGGTCGTATTATTACATCATCCGGGCGTATCCGGTGGCGACGAACCAGTTCCAGCAAATCAAGGTGTTCTGGACGGGGCGCGATGGGACGCGGCGCGACACCATCCCGCAGCACATTTATTTCGACATGAACCAGTATGAACCGGTGAAGGTGCCCGCCGAACCGCCGCGGGTGAATTATTATTATCCGCCGGACTATTATCCGCCGCCGTATCCGTATTATTACGGGCCGGCGTTCCAGTTTTATGTCGGGCCGGGGCCTCGCTACTGGCACCGGTAGAGAATGGCGAACTACGAATGGGGATGAGGATTGAAGGATTGAAGGCGGCGCGAGTGTCGGGGGTCACGGGTTGGAGAGGCGGAAGAAACGGACGGGGCCGCTGATGCCGTTGGTCAGCACGAGATTGCCGCCGTTGGTGAAGAGGGTGCCGGACACGGAAAGCCAGACGGGGTTGGCAAGGTTGGTGGTGGAATACAGATTGTAATTGGCCGCCGCCGCGGACCAGCTAAACAGCGTTGGCACCGCTCCGGCTGATGGCCAGCGTGGGGATGAAAATGCTGGAGGAGTTGCGCTGGATGACGATGGATTCCGGAGCGTCGAGGTTGGTGGCAAAGACGGAGCCGTTGCCGTTGGTATCGAACTTCATTATGGTGCCATCGTAATAGTTGGCCACATAGAGGTTGCCCGCCTGATCAAAGGCCTCGCCTTGCGGGGTTGCCCAAGGAAGCCCTCGCAAAAATCAAACCGACACCGTTGGTGGCATATTGCCGGATGATGCCGTCGAGCGCGCACCCCACATAGATGGTGTCGGCGTGGGCATGGCTGGCGGGCAGGATGCAGGCAAAGCCGGCGACCATGACGGTGAACAGACCGCGGATTGGCATTTTCATATCGGGTTAATACTCCTGCCTACTTCTGCTGCGGTTTCCTATAACACGTTGGCAACCGGTGTCAACCCATGATCGCGGGAACGCGCCGCGCGGAGCGCAGCGGAAGCAATTTTGTTGATAATTTAATCTGGCATTTGATAAAAACCAGAGTAGCGTATGGGCTGTGCAGGAGAAACCAACAAGCGCCAATTTTGGCCGGAGAATTTTGGTGGTGGACGATGAACCCGCAGTGAGTGACGCCATCAGGATGATGCTGGAATTTGACGGGCACATTGTCCAGACGGCCGGCAGCGCCCAGGAGGCGTTGGCGTTGTTTGAGCGGGGGGACTTCGACTTGGTCATCACAGATTATGCCATGCCGGAAATGAAAGGGGACAAGCTGGCGCTGGCCGTCAAACAACTCCGGCCGCATGTGCCCGTTTTGATGGTCACGGCCCATACCGATGTGTTGCAGGCTTCCGGCAATCCGCTGAGGGGCGTGGACTTGCTGGTCAGCAAGCCGTTTATGCTGGAAGATTTGCGCGAAGCGATTTTCATGGTTTTGCCATCAACCGTAATTCCCGGCTCGGAAGAATTGGGATCAGACGACCGGCCTGACAGTCCACGAAATCAAAGATAGAAGTTTGGGATTGGGGAAGTTTTGCCCGCTTCCATCTGCCGGCGGCCAGCTTCCTTTTAGGAATCGTCACCGCATCGTCACCTTTTGACCATACATTTGTAACGTCGTTCGGTCTCAATTTGCAGCCAGCCTTGTGTTGCAACCAACTGCCAGACGAGACCGGAAAACCGCAAGCGAGTAACACCAGATGAAAAAAATAATCCTGACGGCGGCGGCCGTTGCGCTGGCCGGACTGATCGCCGGCGCGGAGCCGGCGCAGTTCCTGCCCAAGCATCTGGCGGTGTTGCGCGCGGGTGACGGCGTGCTGGATTTGAAGCTGAAACAATCGCCGGTCTTCATTGACGAGTTCGCCACGGATGGTTTCAACGCCGCGCCGTTGTTGACCGTCAAAATTCCCACGACCGGGACAAACACGATTTTTTTCAACGGCCATGCGGCGACGGAAGGCATGTTGTCACGGTCGGCGGACGGACGGTTGCTTGTCTTTGCCGGCTACGGCGAGGTGAATCTGCTGCAGGACAGCGGCACGCCGTCGTTGCTGAACATTGAGCGTGGCTTCTGCACGGTGGACGCGGACGGGAAAATTCAGACGGCGATTTACGGCAAGCAAGGCGATGAAAAGATGAACCCACGCGGGATTGTGACGGACGGCACGAATAATTTCTGGGGCTGTGGCAACGCATCGGGGACGGTTTATTACAACCCGGCGGATTTGACGGAGCCGGTGGCGTTCACGGCCATTCCGAATTCGCGCGCGGTGAAAATCATCGGCAACGTTCTTTACACCACGCTTAACGGGCCGGACGGTTACGTCAGCGGCGTGCCGGCGGGAATTTTTTCATTTGCGGATGCGGATGGGAATCCCGCGCCGCTGCCGCGCGCGGCGGGTTCGACGTTAAAGCTGGTGGTTGCGGCGCAGGAGCCTTACACAAAAATTGCCGGGTTCGACATGAACCCGGAGGGAACGATCGCCTACATGGCGGACGCCGTCGCCGGCATCCAGAAATATGTGAAGGTGAATGGCGCGTGGAAATTCGCGTATAACTTTGCCATTCCGCAGAACATTCCCGCGTCCGAGAATCGCGAAACGGGCTGTTTTGATGTGACGGCGGATTTCAGCGGGCCGGCGCCGATTGTTTACGCGACCACCACGGAAGGTTACAACGGATGCGTGAATCTAACCGCGTGGTGAAAATTGTGGACACGAACGCGATGGCCGCCGTCACGACGCTGGCGCAGGCCGGCAGCACGAAGATGGCCTACCGGGGCATCGCCTTTACGCCCGAAAGCCAGCCGGCAAATCCGTGAAACGCGATTGGGCAGGGGCGAGGGGCGGAGCTGGCGAAAGTGGTTGAATGTTTTTCCAACTGCAATTTTCTTTCGCGCTGCGGCGCTGGACGCGGCAACTTTCAAGTTGACGCTTTTCGTCAATCGGCGTAGCAACCAGTTCAGCCGTGAAAATGAATTCTTACTTCAGTCGAGTATCTCGCCCGCTAATTTTCCGTCTTGCCGCCGTCGTGCTGTCGGCACTGGCTTTGTGCGGCTTGACTTCCTGCGGCAGGAAACATTATCCCGTAACCAGGGCGGAAATCGGCGAGATTGATAACGCGGCCAAAAATGGCGACTTGGAAAAGGTCAAGGTGCTGCTCAAATACAATCCTGATTTGGTGAACAGCAAAAACCAATACGGCGACACACCTTTGCACTGGGCGGCGGGTGAGGGACACAAGGACATAGTGGCATTGCTGCTGACCGACAAAGCTGATGTGAACGCCACGGGCATCTACGGCTACACGCCTTTGCACTGGGCGGCGCAATTGGGTTACACAGATGTGGCGGAATTGCTTCTGGCACACGGAGCCAATGTCAATGCCAGGGACGGCAACCGCGATACCCCTTTGTTCAAAGCGGCGGAATATGGCAACACAGACGTGGCGGAATTGCTGCTGGCACACGGAGCCGAGGTCAATGTTACGAACGTCGAAGGCTTCACGCCTTTGCGCTTGGCGACGATGCATGGCACCAACAGCCAAGCCATTGCAGAATTGCTGCGCCAACACGGCGGACAGGAATAAATTGAACCAAGCCTGACGCTCGACACTTCGCCCGCTGATTGTTAGCGTTTCGCCATGAATTTTCTCGTCACCGGTGGCGCGGGCTTCATCGGCTCGCACGTCTGCGGATTTGAACCTTCAAAATAATCAATCATGCCGACCATTTTTGAAAAAGACGGATTCAAGTTTTTCTTTTACAGCAACGAGCATCGCCCGATCCATGTCCACGTCCGCTACGGCGGCGGCGAAGCGGTGTTCGAGGTGGAAGGGGAAGTGGAGCTGCGTGAGTCTCAAGGCTTGAAGCTGCGCGAATTGTCCAAAGCCGAAAAACTTGCGGAAGAAAATAAAAAGCTGATAATTAAGAAGTGGCATGAACATCTTGACTGACACCGCCGTCGCCGCCGCTCATGTGAGCGGACAAATAGTCGTCCGCATGGAAAGCGGCGCGGAAATCCGTTTTCCCGTCGCGGCAAATCCACGGCTCGCGCGCGGCACACATTCGCAATTGAATCGCATCGAGATATCGCCGTTCGGCCTGCACTGGCCGGAACTGGACGAGGATTTGTCTTTTCGCGGCCTGGCTGAAGGCGACTACGGCCAAAAAGCCAAAGCCTGACGCTCGACACTTCGCCCGCTGATTGTTAGCGTTTCGCCATGAATTTTCTCGTCACCGGCGGCGCGGGCTTCATCGGCTCGCACGTTTGCGAACGGCTCCTGCGCGACGGCCACCACGTCTGGGCTTTCGACGACCTCAATTCTTTTTACGACCCGCAATTCAAGCAACGTAACCTGAAAGAAATCCAGTTGCTCGCCAAGCCGTTTGAATTTGTTCACGGCGACATTACCAACGCCCCCGCGCTCGACGAAATTTTTTCCTCGGTCAAGTTCGATCAGGTCATCCACCTCGCGGCGCGCGCGGGCGTGCGGCCGAGCCTAGCCGAGCCGGCGCTTTATCTGCGCGTTAATGTCGAAGGCACGGCCAACGTCCTCGAAGCCGCCCGAAAATCCGGCGTGAGAAAAATCATCCTCGCATCGTCGTCGTCGGTTTATGGAACGAATTCCAAGGTGCCGTTTTCAGAGAGCGATCCGGTGGTTTCCGCCATTTCGCCCTACGCCGCCAGCAAGCTCGCCGGCGAATCGCTCGGCCACGTTTATCACCACATATACAAAATGGACATGACGATGCTGCGCTTTTTTACCGTCTATGGCCCGCGCCAGCGGCCCGATCTGGCGATTTACAAATTCGCGAAATTGATTTCCGCCGGCAAACCGATTCCCGTTTTCGGCGACGGCAGCGCGGCGCGCGATTACACGTTTGTTGCGGACACGGTTGACGGCGTGATGGCCGCGACGAAAAAGGAATTTGGCTTTGAGATTTTCAACCTCGGCGAGTCGCAGACGGTTTCGCTGGCGCGGATGATTGAATTGCTCGAAGGCGCGCTCGGCAAAAAGGCCGTCATTGACCGGCAGCCCTTGCAGCCGGGCGACGTGCCCATCACGTTCGCGGACATTTCCAAGGCGCGCGCGAAGCTCGGCTACCAGCCGCAGACACCGTTCGAGCAGGGCATCAAATTATTTGCGGATTGGTTCAAAAACAGCCACAGTTAGCCGCCGATGGACAAACCCGCGAACGTCAGCCGCCCGACTTTGACCGAAGCGCTTGAGGCTTGGGAGAAAATCCTGCGCGAGCAGCGGTTCGCGACGGAGGTTGTCTGGATTTTTCAGGAAAATCTTTGCGTCGAACGTTCGCGCGCCGAGCAGGGCGGCTTCCTTTTTGGCTTTCAGACCAAATTCACGCCGCCGCCCGACGACGCGCTGGAAATCGCGTTTGACCATTTTTTTGAAACCGGCGCGCGCGTTGTTTTTTACCGGCTCGGCGAGTGCATGGGAAAATCCGTCTGCATTTTGTTGTGCGACCCGTGGTTCAAGGCGAAGGGCGAAGGCGAGGGCTATTTGCGCCACGACGAATGGAACCTGTCCTTTCATCCCGGCCTCGACGGTCGAATCGAGGAAGTCACCGACCTTACCCGCTGGCTGCGCCGCGTCAAACGCGACCGCGCGTTTCACGACCTGGATTTTTGCATGGCGCTGGCGACGGTGGACGAAATAAAAATTTACGGCCGCCCGCTCGCGCCTTACGAACGCTTCGCCGAGGCATTGCTCAACCGCCTGCGCCGGCTTTTTGGCCAGTCCGCTTGAAGGGCGGATTATCTTTGCATGGCCTTTGCCCCCGGTGAAAGCAGAGGCACGGGCGGCGAGTTCGTTTCTTTCGGCGCGGCATTTTCCTTCTTGAACATGGAACGGAACAGCCAGAACCGTTTCAATCCCTGAACGAAATCGTCGGCGTCCACGACGGTTTTGGAAATGCCGGACAGCATGTTTGAATTGGCCTGCACCTGCGCGTTCAAATTGCTGGTGATGCCGGAAAGATTGACGAGCAGCGCGGTCAAATTCGTGTCCGTGCTGGCCAGCAGCGAGTTCGCGTTGGTCAAGGAGCCTTGCAATTGCAAATTCCCGTTGGTGCCCAGCGCCCAGAGCAGCGGGCCGCCCGGCTCGCGCAGTTCCGAGGTGATGACGGTGAGATTCGTGAGCGTCGGCCGCGTTGCGACCAGCGTGGCGTTCAAATTTGACGTGGCATCGGCGGTGTTGTCCAGCACGGCGGCGATTTTGTTCGTGAGCGCGAGAACGTTCGGCAGCGCCGTCTGCACTTGCGTAACCATCGCCTGCAACTGGTCGGAAAGCGGCGGCGTTTCGACGGCGTGTATCCAGGCGGTGTCATCACCGGGCCGGAAAATTTTGTAATGATGATACCGTCCGTCCCACGACGCCACGATGCGGTCGCGGTTGACGGTGTTGTTGTAGGCGTAGACGGAATTGGAAGGGAGATTCATTTCCTCGAGCACCTCCAGGTTGGATTCATCCAGCATGGTGTAAGCGCCAAAGACCAGGTTGGATTTCGCGCCGAAGACCTCCTGCGCCAACTGCCACTGCCCGGGCTCTTCCGCCACCAATTGTTTCAGTTCGTCAATGGTCTCCACGGAGACCGGCTGCGTGACGACGAGTGCGTAGCCGTTCGTGCCACGCGTGACTTCAAGCTGCCGTTTGCCAAGAAAGTCCGCCGAGTTCACCTTCAAATACGAGCCGCCGGTCCAGAGATAACGAAAATACGGGTCAACGATTTCAAAATTCACCTCGACGTTTTGCTTGTTGAGCGGCGGCATCGGGCTGACTGAAGTGATTTGCCCGACTTGAAAGCCCATCATATAAACCGGATCGCCCACGTTCAAACCAGCCGAGCTTTGGAGAAAAGTATGAAACGGCGCCTTGATTTTGAACCAGCCCTTTTGCTCCGCCGTGTTGTAAATGTAATAGCCAAACCCGAACAGCAGCAGCGCCGTTGCCAGAAACACAAACCAGCCCACCGCGCTCTCGGTGCGGCTCAAGCGCGTGCGCAGTTGCGGGGTCAGATCTTGCAGTGCCATAAATCTTTTTCTTAATCGTAATCTTAATTTTGATCGTAATCAGCAACAGATTGTGACTGCGGCGGCGATTAAAATTAAGGGGCCAATTCCAGCGGCGCGGCCAGCAATTCTTTTACCACGATGTCATTCGCCGACACCACTTCGTTCCAGGAACCGAGCGGAATGAATTTTTTGTCGTGGAGCAACGCGAATTTCCGCCGCGCATTTTCCCAGGGACGCAAATCGTCCGCCGTGGCGACAATTGTCACCGGCTTGCCGTCGCAAAATTCGTGCCCGCTCCAAAGCCGGTCCAGAAAGCGCAACCACCATTGCCGGTGACGCGCGCCGAGGCCGGCCAGCGGATTGTCGAGCAGCAGCAATTCCGGTTTCAAAACCAACGCCCGCGCCAGCGCCGCGCGCGAACGCCAGTTCGCGGCGACGTTCGCCGGCGTCACGTCGGCCAGCGGCGTCAGCTCCATCAAATCCAGCAACGCTTTCATTTTCTGCGCCGCCGCGCCCGGCGTCAGGTCTTCGTGATAACGCAGCGGCAACGCGACATTTTCCGCGATGGTCAACTGGTTGAACAATTGCCCGCCTTCAAAGACAAAGCCGACGCGCAGCCGCTCCGCCAGTTCCGCCTCGCCGAAATGGCGCGTCTCGTTGCCGAACAATCTGTAATCGCCCGCCAGCGGCGGCATCAGGCCGGCGGCCAGCATCAGCAAATCGCTTTTGCCCGATTGTTGCTGGCCCGCCACGACCCAGAATTCGCCCGTCGCCGCCAACCAGTCCACGTTCTCGACCACCGCAAACGTCACGTCGCGCATCGCGCCGACAGTGACGCCGCGCATTTCAATCGCCGGAAGATTTTGGTTCTTGTTCATGCCAGCAAATAAAACACGATGAACACCGCGTCAATCAGCACGCACACGATGACGCCCTGCGTGACCGCGCGCACCGCCACGCGCGAAACGTCCCCCAACCGCAGCGGCTGCGCCAGTCCGTGATAACACGTCACGACGGCGATGAAAAATCCGAACGCAATGGTCTTCAGCGCCAGCAGCGCAAAATCCAGCCAGCTCAACGCACTGGCAATTTCCTTGAAATAGTCGCCCGGCGTCAGCGGCACACCCTGCAAAAACGCAAACAGATAGCCGCTCGTCAGCGCGCCGATGATCAAAAAAACCGTCAGCGAAAAAACACCCAGCGCCATCCCGATGACGCGCGGCACGATGAGATAATGCACCGGGTCAATGCCCAGCGCCTCCAGCGCCTCGACCTCGCCCAGCGCGCGCGCCGTGCCGAGTTCGATGACGTGCGCCGAACCGACGCGCGCCAGCACCAGCATCGCCGCCAGCAGCGGGCCCAGTTCGCGCACAATGACAATCACCATCGTCGCGCCGAGATAATTTGTCGCGCCGACTTTCGCCAAGGCCGAGACGGTCTGACCGATGACCAGAAGTCCCAGCGCCAGCGCCACGAACAAAAACATCGGCAGCAGCGCCACGCCCGCGCGCGCGATTTCCTGCCGGATGCGCGGGCGGATGACATTTTTTGCCGCGCCGGATTTCCGCAAAATGACACCGAGCGTGATGAGCGTGAACGCCGCCAGCCCCTGTGCCGTGAGCAGGAACAGGAAAATTTTTCGCCCCAAAAAATCCGTGTAGGACCGCGGCAGCGGCGCGCGCCGGAGCCACTGCTTTTCGGCCAGCCGGAACACGTTGGTTAAATTTGCGTGCACAAGTTCAGCGTAGAACCCCGTCGCCACCCGGTCAAAATAGTTTTTCCTTTCAACGCAAAGACGCAAAGGCGCGAGGACTCAAAAATTTTCCTTTCTTGGCGGCTTTGCTTCTTTGCGCCTTTGCGTTAAATGTTCTCCGTGACGCACACCGAAGCCAAAAAACGCCACGCGCAGCTTGCCGGTGAAATCCGTCGGCACGACCACGCCTATTATGTCGAAGGCCGGCAGCTCATCACCGACCGCGAATACGACCGGCTTTTCAAGGAATTGCAGGAATTGGAAAAGCAATTTTCCGATCTCGTCACGCCCGAATCGCCCACGCAACGCGTCGGCGGCGCGCCCAGCGAAAAATTTGCCCGTGTAAAACATCTCGTGCCGATGCTCTCGCTCGACAAGGTGGAAGCCGCCGAACATCCCACCAGCGCCGAGGAGCCCAACCGCGAGAAACGCAACCGCGCGCAGGATGAAAACACGCTCGCCGAACTTCGCGCGTTTGACACGACGATTCGCAAACATCTTGGCCGTGATCGCGTCGAATACATTTTGGAGCCGAAAGTGGACGGCGTGTCCATCGGCGTCCACTACCGCCACGGCAAGCTCGCACTCGGCGTGACGCGTGGCGACGGGACCGAAGGCGACGACATTACGATCAATCTCAAAACTGTCCGCGCCATCCCGCTGGAGTTGAAAATCAAAAATCCGCCCGCGTTGCTTGAAGTTCGCGGCGAGGCTTACATGCCGATCAAAGAATTCGAGGCCATCAACAAGAGACTCGAAGCCGCTGGCGAAAAACCTTTTCCCAACGCCCGCAACGCCACCGCCGGCACGCTCAAGCAGCTCGATCCCAAACTCGTCGCGCAACGCCCGATTCGCGCCGCGTTTTACGCAACCGGCGCGGCCGAAGGTATTTCGTTCAAAACCCATTCCGAAATGCTGGAGAAGCTCGCCGATTTCGGTCTGCCCACGCAAAAGTTGTGGTGGGTCTGCGACGGTATCGAGGAGGTTTTGAAAATATATCGCGAGAAAATTGTCGCGCACTACGACGAGGAGAAGGATTTGCGCCGGCAATTGCCTTATGAAATTGACGGCATTGTGGTCAAGGTCAACACGCTAGACGATTGGGCGAAAATTCCCGGACGCAGCCGCGCGCCGGGCTGGGCCATCGTTCACAAACCCGTGCCGTGGATCACCCCCGCTGAAACGGTTTTGAAAGCCATCACGGTTCAGGTCGGGCGCACCGGCGTGCTCACGCCCGTGGCGGAACTGGAGCCAATCTTCGTGCAAGGCTCGACCATTTCGCGCGCGACGCTCCACAACGAGGACGAAATCCGCCGCAAAGACATCCGCATCGGCGACACCGTGGTCATCCGCAAAGCCGGCATGGTCATCCCGGAGGTGTTTGAAGTGGTGAAAACCAAACGTCCGCCCGGCGCGAAGGAATTCGATTTGTGCAAATACGTTCACGGCAAATGCCCTGCGTGCGGCGGCCCCATTGCGAAAGAGAAATTAAAATCTTCCTCCGAAAACGGGTCGCGCGAAACCGAAGAAGAAGTCGCCTGGCGCTGCCAGAACATCGCGGGCTGCCCGGCGCAGCTCACGCGGCGGGTCCAGTATTTCGCGGCGCGCAAGGCGCTCGACCTCGAATCGCTCGGCGACATCGTGGCCGAAAAGCTCGTTGAACGCGGCCTCGTCAAGGAACCACTTGATTTGTTCGATTTGAAACTGGAACAACTCGGCAAATTGAATCTCGGCACGGATGACGAGCCGCGCGTGTTCGGCGAAAAGAACGCCACGAAAATTCTCGACGCTCTCCAGCGCGCCAAGACCGCGCCGCTCTCCCGCTGGATTCACGCGCTGGCGATTGCCGACGTGGGCGAAGCCACGGCCAAGCAACTCGCCGCCACCCACGAATCGCTGGAGGCGCTGGCAAAGTCTCAAGTCCTGCGCGACATCCGCGATCTCGGCGCCAAGGAAGGCGAACGCGCCGAAATCAGCCCGCGCTCGCGCAAAAATCCGCCCAAAGACGAAGCCGATAGAGCGAAACGCGAAAAGCGTGATGCGGAATTGAAGGCGGAGATTGCCGAAATCGAATCGCGGCTGGAGGCCGGCGGTTTGAAAGCCAGGCTGGTGGAAGTCGGCCCGGTCGCGGTGGCCAGCGTGCTGGATTATTTCGCGTCGCCCGCCGGCAAAAAAGTTCTCGCCCGCATCCGCGAATTGGGCATCAAGCCACAGAACGAGAAAGTTAATAATGTCCGACCGGAAGGTCTTTTTGCCGGGAAGACCTTTGTCCTGACCGGCACGTTGCCGACGTTGACGCGCGAGGAGGCGACGGCGAAGATTGAAGCCGCTGGCGGCAAAGTCTCTGGCAGCGTGAGCAAAAAAACCGATTTCGTCCTCGCCGGAGAAGAAGCCGGTTCTAAGCTCGACAAAGCGAAAGAGCTTAGCGTGAAGATTATTGACGAGGCGGAGTTTCTAGCGATGTTGTGACGAGGTTTGGTAATGCCGAAAGAACCGAAAGATTGCTGGGGCTGCGGCCAACCGCTCATTTTCAAAATAATGGAGGCGGGGCAAATTGTGGCGTTCCTTGCAAAACATCCAGAAAGTGCCCATAGCTGTCCCAAAAGTCGCAAGCTTCCGCCGATTTTTCTGCCGGCCATGCAAGATTATCGAAAGAAGGTTAAATGTCCTTTCTGCAACGTCAAGGTTTATCAAGCCATTCATTTGTCCAAGCGTTCCAGTCTGAAACAGTGCCATCCGCTATTATTACACAAACGGATGGTATTTCGGCAAACTGTTTTCTCCCATCTGATTCCACTACAAACAATTTAGAGAGGATTGCGTCAGGTGGGGTGCAATCAATTTTTTTCCCTCTTAAAAAATCGTGATAACGCCCGGCGTGATCTGCTTTTATGAAGATGAACAATTTGCCATCCTTTTCAGCAACTCCTCCTACCACGTTTTCTTCCATAATTTCATTCAAATCCCAATGCGTTTTCATCTTTGCATTGTCATGTGGGGGGATGTTGCTGTCAACGTCGGCGTTATGTTAAACATTTTTGGCAATCGGTTCGTTGACTATCCAAGTGTGACCTGTGAGACAGAGAAACTTCTCCGCACCCTTCACCACGTCCAACGCACTGATAAATTCACAACTTCGGCTGGCCATTGGTATCGGACAGGCGCAGGAGTCAGTGGCCGAAATCCAGATGCCGCTTCGTCCCGAAGGGACAACCGGAAATTAGCCCGGCACAGCGTGCCGCGGGGCTTGCGCACGGCCACCATCCGTCCTGAAAGGACGGCGGAATTGTTCCGTCATTTTCCATCGTCCCTCTAGGACGTATTATTTTCTTCACGTTCACCGGGGACGTTGTCCCCGGCTAATTTCCGAGGCCGTTTCGCGGCTTGGTGCCTTGGCGTCCTGACGTTGATGACGTTGAGATACAATTGCACACCCTCCTTTTGGGAGTTGGCCAAAGCGAAGCCGCCTTCGGTCACGGCGAAGTCGCTTTTTCTGGAGGCAGGTTCGCTTTCAACGGCGGCGAGCGGGGAGTATCAGGCAGCGGGCAGTCTCTGCCGGAATTCTGCGCACGCCTGCACCACGTCCGGCGCGTTGAAAAAATGCTTTTAGTCATATAACTTAAAGGGCTATATTTGCGTCAGTATCAACCGTATGAATACAAAACATTTCGCAAAATCCGCAAAGCTCATTGCGCTGGCATCGGTTCTAGCTTATGGCGCAAATCTCCACGCAGCCACGCCAGCCACGGCGGAAGTCCTGGGCGGCTCCGTTGCCGGCCAAAATCAATTTCAAACCGTGGCGTTTGGTGACACGGCCGAGGCCGGGATGCTGCACCGCGCTTACCAGATTCTGGCCAGCGGCGACCATGATTACAAAGGCCATCGCATAAAGGCGATGCACGCGATCGAGGCTGCCGCCAAGCTGCTCGGCCTGGATCTCTCCGGCGACCTCAAGGACAAATCGTCGCAGCCTTTGTCCGACGACAAATTGCGCGAGGCCCAAGGCTTGATTGCACGGGTGGCGGGCGCAGCCGAAGTCAAAGACCAGAAAGCTGTCGTCAGGCACCTCAATGAAGCCGTCAACCAGATCCACGTCGCGTTGTCCGTCCGCTGAAATCTTTCAATGCTTGTTGCAACCGGCGTGGTTCAGCGCGCCGGCTTTTTATTTTCCGTCGAATGTTTCCATGCGCCGCCGAAACTCCGCGCAAGCCTTCGTCAGGTCTGGCGCGTTAAAATTGCATCGCCCCAAAGGCACAATGGGAAATTAGCCCGGCACAACGTGCCGGGTTCGCGCTCCAAAACAGAATCCATGCTCACGGAATGGCGGAAATTCCCCGCATTTATGAGTTAGGCGTTCAAGCCGGATTTCGGACACAAACCATGAGTTGCCCGCAGCCGGGTTCGTCGGCATTATTCCTTCGGATGAAAAAGTTTCAGGCCGATTTTCTTTCAATGGCGTGTTGTCTCGCGCTGCTGGCGGCATGGTTGTTGGCCGCCCCAACAGGTCTTGCCGCCGACACGACCAACGCGCCATCGTCCGAACCGTTTGATTTTGCCAAACCCAAGCTTTTGACCGCGACGCTTTACGCCATCGGCTCGGATGAGCAGAATGTTCTCTATACCTTCCGCCGCACCGCCACGCGCTCCAACAACATCGTTCACGTCGAGCGACAATTCATCGCCACCAACGGCTCCGTCGCCGCCGTGGAAAAAATTGTTTATGATTCCGGCCGGCTCGTTTCCTACGAGATGCAGGAATTTCAGGCGCAGGTTTCCGGCGCGATTCGGATTGCGCCCGACCCGAAGAATCCCGCGCGCCAGCAACTCATCATCAGCTACGGCCCCGGCCTGACGCCGCCGCCGGGCGCCGCCGAAAGCCTTCCACCCAACACCGTCATTGATGACACGCTCTATCCTTTCATGCTCGCCCATTGGGACGACCTCATGCGCGGCAAAGCCGTCAAGTTCCATTTCGTTTCCCTGGATCGAAAACGCACCTATGAGTTTCGTCTCGTGAAGACCGCCGAATTTGTGCGGGACCACCAGACCGTCGAGCAAATCAAAATGGAGGCCGTCAGCTTTCTCGTCGCCGAATTCATCAATCCGATTATCCTGACCGTGGAAAAAGCCAGCCCGCATCACATCCTTTCCTATCTCGGACGCACCACGCCGCGCGTCAAAAAGGGAAAAGCCTGGAAATATCTCGACGCCGAAACCGTTTATCATTGGTCCTAGCCGCCTCATTGCCAAAAGCAGTTGACCGGCCATCGTTTAATCTGGCGGCGAAAGCGAGTTTCAACCGCGAGATATTGGAAGACGGTCAAATACCAAATATGAATAAAGCTGCGGGCATTCCGCCGCCATAAACGCCATTGCGGAAAACAGAAATTGCAACACCTTCACAACTTTTGCAGAATCGCGGCGTTTAATCGGGGTCTGATTTTACATGAAGTTTCCCATCAATTTCCGGGCGCTGGCGATTTTTTTGGCCGCTTTTGTCATTGGCGGCGCAAGGGCCTACGCGCAGGGTTTTGGCCTGTTAGCCTCCAGTTCCGCAAGCTCCATTTTGGTGAGTAATTCGGTGACCTACACCATCAATGTGACCAACTTTACGGGAATTCCTTTGGCGGATGCGATGGTGACCAACACACTGCCGGCTTCGGTCGAAGTTTCAAGCGCCTCCACCACTCAGGGTTCTTACGCGATCAATGGCAGCGTAGTTTTGTTTGATCTCGGCCAGTTCAGTGCCGGTGGAATCGCGCAACTGACCGTGACGGCCGAACCGACGGCGGCTGGATTCATCACCAACGCGATTACTGTCATCTCCATCACGGTGACCAATACGGCTTCCACCAACGTGGTGGTTCAAGTTACCAACGCGGTGATACAAGCCGATCTTGGCGTGACGATTACCGGTCCTGTGCAGGCCGTCATCACCAATGACTGGATGACTTACGGCGTGAGCGTCACCAATTCCGGCCCGAACGCCGCTTCCAACGTCACTTTGACGAACACTTTGCCGCCGGGCGTGATTTTGAAAGGCGTTTCCCCGGCGAAACAACCCTACACCGTCGCCAGCAGCAATTTGATCTTCAACTTGGGCATGCTGGCGGACGGCGGCTACACGAATTTGCAATTCACCGTTCAGCCCACGAATGCGGGCGTCCTGACATTTTCCGCATCCGTGGGTGCGGCGGGTGTGCTGGACACCAACACCGCCAATAATTTTGCCAGCACCAACATCACTATCATTGATTATCTTCCCGGCGCGCTCGTGGCGGTTACCAATTCCGCGCAGACCATCAATCTGCAAAACGGGCTGACCGAACAATCCATTTTGTTGTCGAACATCGGCGCGAGTGGTGTTCCCGCCGCGCGAGTGGTCGTGACCGGCCTGACCAACCAGTTGTTCAATGCCGTCGGCACAAACAACGGCAGCCCGTTCGTTTATTACGGCGCTCCGCTGGCGGTCGGGCAGAGTGTGAATTTGTTGCTTCAATACAGTCCACGCGGTTTCTTTCCTTTTACCAACGGACAGTTGCAGGCGTTTGCCGTGCCCTTGCCCGATTGGACTCCGCCGCCGGTGTCGCCCACCGGGGCAAACCTCAATATCTCGCGCATCGTCACATTAACCAATGGCGATGTGCTGATTGAATGGCCTGCGATCACCAACCGGATTTATACGGTGGTCTACAGCGACAATGCTTCGTTCTCAAACGCCATGATTGCGCCGCCAGCCGTTGTAGCTCCCGCCAATCGAGTGCAATGGATTGATTATGGCCCGCCCGCAACGGTGAGCGCACCAACCAACAGCAGCGCGCGATTTTATCGCGTGTTTCTGAGTCCATGATTTCATGCATACATCACCATTCCACTTTATGAGAAATGCCCGCTTTCACGCGGGATGCCTGATTTGTGCGTTTACAGGATTCACGATGTGCGTTTCGGCCCAATCATCTCTAGGGTCTTTGCCCACGCCGTCTGCGGAAACATTCGAGGGCAATCCTGACTCCAGCGCATTTATTAGAATTCCCCCGGACACGGACGACTGGACGCGCCATTTCCGCATCGGCCTGTTGGTTGGAATGAATATCAACGCCAGCTTCAACGAGAACGGCGTATTCAACATTTCCGGCAACAACACCGCCGACGGAATTTATGACGATGGTTATGTCCGTGCGGATCAAACCGGGAATGCCGGCGGCTACACTGGTTATTGGGGATACGACAACGCTTCACAATACGATGCGGCGGCGCAAACCCTGTCCATGCACAGTTTGACGTCATATTCCACATCCGGCAATGCAAACGACAAGGGCGGGCCATTTCCCGGATTCGAAATGGCCTATGGCGACAATCTCTGGTATTGGAAACACGCCCGCGTCGGCTGGGAATTGGGTTTTGGTTTGCTGCCCATCAGCATCACTGACAACCATCCGATGTCGGCAACGGTCAACCAAACAACTTATACTTTTGATACCGGCGGCATCACCGTGCCCGGTGCGCCATATCAAGGCGGATCTGGAGGTCAAGGCGAGCCGGTTATTCCCAGCACACCTTCGTCCGTGTCCAGCCAGATCCTTTCAGCCGGAACCATTACCGGCACGCGCACATTGGACGTGATGCTTTATACCCTGCGGCTGGGGCCTTCCTTTTATTGGGACTTGGGGAGTCATGCCGGCATGTCTCTGGGCGCCGGCCCGGCCATTGGCATTGTGTCAGGCGATTTCAAATACAATGAAATCATCACGTCCGGCAGTGTCAGCACACACAACATCGGCAGTTTCGGAACGACCGACCTGACCTTTGGCGGTTATGTGAACGGGACGTTCATGTATCATGTTGAAGACGTTAATGGGAGAACTGCGGACATTTATATCAGCGCGCAATATATGCCGATGGGAGATGCCAACTTCAGCGGCGGAGGCCGTGAAAGCAGATTGAATTTGGAAGGACAGCTCTGTTTTTCCGTTGGCGTCAACTGGCCATTTTGATTTTGCTTAATATGGGAAAAATCTTTCCATTCGTCGCGTTGCGCCATCCCTGCCTTTCACACGCTGTTTAGCGTGTCAATCAATTGCCGCAAACGCCCGTAATCGCGGCGGTTGAAATTGAAGGCGATGCGCGCGAGTTGCAAATGGTCGTTGTCCGCGATTTCTTCGGGCGTCGGTTTGATGGTTTTGATTTTTCCAGCGGCGATGATGTCGGAAAATTCTTTGTTCATCGCGGCCAGGGCGGATTCGTCCGGCGCGGTTTTCAAACGCACGACGAGCAATTCCTTCACGAAGCGCGTGGAATGGAAATTCCGGTAGAAGCGGGTGATGATGTTCACCGCTTTGTCGGTGCTGTCGGTGATCTGGTAAAGGTTCAGGTCTTCGGGCGAAATCAATTTGTCGCGCAGCAGATGGTCGCGGATGTTCCGGTCCCAGGTTTTCCAGAAAGTGCCGCCGGGCTTGTCCACCAGCACGAGCGGCATGAACTGGCTCTTGCCGGTTTGCATGAGCGTCAACGCCTCATAGCCTTCGTCGAACGTTCCAAAGCCGCCGGGGAACAGCACCAGGGCGTCCGAATGGCGGATGAAAATCAGCTTGCGCGTGAAAAAATAGCGGAACGTAACCAGCTTTTTGTCCTCGGCAATGACGGGATTGGCCGCCTGCTCCCAGGGCAGGCGGATGTTCACGCCAAAACTTTTCGCCGGCCCCGCGCCCTCGTGCCCGGCTTGCATAATCCCGCTGCCCGCGCCGGTGATGACCATGAAGCCCGCCGCGGAAATCTTGCGGCCAAACTCGACCGCCTGCTTGTATTCCGGCGCGTCCGGCTCCGTGCGCGCCGACCCAAAGATGGTCACCTTGCGCCTGCCGATGAACGGCGCAAACAAGCGGAAGGCGTAGCGCAATTCCCGCAGGGCGATCTTGATGATGCGCACGTCGCCGGAATCCTTCACCTCCGTGAGCAGTTTCAGCGCGTTTTCCACGATGTCCGCCACGTCTTCCTCGTTGTAGCCGCCACCCTTGTATTGGATGAGTTCCTGGATGCGTTTCAGCAATTCGGGATCAGCCACGGGTTTGGCCTTCTTGCCGTTCTTCGATTTCATTCGGGGAAAATAGTTTCCGACAGGGTCAAATGCAAGACAGCGCGAAGGAGGCGAGGAAAATTTACGAGCCAATAAGACGGCCATATAAAGGAAACAAACCGAACGCCATTAGTGACCTGACGACGATCAAACTTGAAAGCCCACAACAGAGCCACGCTCCAACTAAACACAGCAGAAATCGAAATTCAA
>DATJSQ010000262.1:0-15643 GCA_035503995.1 Verrucomicrobiia bacterium
TGTTATTCTGAACAATTTCAATTATGATCGCGCCTATGTTTACGGCGCGGAAATGAGCAGCACCTATAAGCGCGGGCCTTTTTCGGCCTACGGGAATTTTTCTTATGTTCAGACTGAGGCAAAAGACATTGATTCCGAGCAAAACGAGTTTCCCAACAATGAATTAAGTTACTTGACCACGAATTATTTCCAACTGGATCATCAGGGCAAATTGACCGGTTCGGGTGGTGTCTCCTACATACTTTTAAAGAACACCCTTTTGCACTCGGATTTTCTCTATGGCAACGGCCTGCGCGCCGGTTTTGCCAACTTCAACAAGCTGCCGGCTTACTGGAACGTCGATGCGGGAATCGAATATGTGTGGCCCCTGCATGACAGGTATATCCAGCAGCTAAGGATTCGGTTCGACTGTGTGAATCTGTTCAACCAAACGGCGGAGATTCGCAACGGCACGGGCGTTGGCATCGCAGCCGCCGCTTATCAGCCATGCCGTTCTTACTACGGCGGAATTACAGCGGTTTTTTGAGTGACTACGCGCGTCATGGATGCAAATCGAACAACCTACGAATTGAAAGACGAGCTGGCGCGGCTCTCGCTGCCTTCGGCGCGGCGCGATCCAAACCAGAAGCTCGCGTGGGTCAATTCCATATGCATCCTTTTCCTCCTCATTGGCATCATCGGCGCGCGGGAAGGGGTCATCTCCATCAAGCCCGTCCCGCCCCTTCGCCAGATTGTTCCAGTCGTTCTGGCACCAACCACGCTGCCGCCGCAGAAAACCGTTGAAGAGAAAAAACCGGTCGTGGAAAACAATCAGCCGCGTGTTGTCGTCGCCCTTCCCAGTGCGCCAAACATCCGCTTTTCTGTACCGACCATCGGCACTCTCGTTGCTCCCGCCGCGCTGGCCTCCGCCCCGCCGCTTAATCCGCTGCAGACTGAATCACAGATCGGAAATATCGGCAACACCGGCGCCGGTGGCGAGCGGCCGCAGCCGCCGTATCCGCCGCTGGCGATCCAGCACGACGAGCAAGGGACCATCGCGCTTTTGCTCGGTGGTGATGCGGCGGGCAATGTCGTTTCGGTGGATATCAAAGAATCGTCCGGATTCCCTTATCTCGACCAGACAACCGTTGAATACATCAAAAACCACTGGCATCTGCCGACGAATCTGAACACGCACATTTTCCAGACTACCATCATCTACAAATTGCAAGTAAACTTCTAACCCCACAATCATTATGCTCGCAAATATCATCTTCCAATTCTTTCTCCAGGGCGGACCTGTCATGTGGCCCATCCTGATCTGCGCCCTTGTGGCCGTCGCCGTTGTCGGCGAACGCGCTTTCTGGTGGTGGCGCGAAGGCCAAAAACGCGACCCCCGCAGACTCGAGCAAATTTTCGCCGCGCTCGAAAATTCGGACCCCGCCACCGCTGCCAAAATCGCCGCCGGCGCGGATGATCCGGTGGTCCGTGTTATTCATCATGGGCTCGCCCACGTTGGCCACGCCCACGGCTCGTTGCTGGGCGCGCTCCAACTGGCGGCCGGCATCGAATTGAAGCGCGCTGGGCGCTTTCTCACCGTAATGGACACGCTGGTCACGCTCGCGCCGCTGCTGGGGCTTCTGGGCACCGTCACCGGCCTCATGCGCGCCTTTCTGCACATCGGCAGCGCTGAATTGTCGGTGACCGCAGTCACCGGGGGAATCGGCGAAGCCTTGATTGCCACGGCCTGTGGCTTGGCCATCGCCATTTTCTCGCTGATTCCCTTCAATTATTTTACGGCCCGCGTTGCGCAACTGCAATTCGATCTCGAGACGGCGGCGACGAACGTGGAAGTGCTCGTCGGCGGCGGGGTCAAAGCCGGCGACACCGTTCATTTGCACAAACCCACTTCCCCCGGCCAGGCCACGAGCCATTGATTCAGGGTGAAGATTCCCTCGCCCATCGCCAAACGCCGCTCGCGGATTGTCATCATCCCGCTGATTGACATCATGTTCTTTCTGCTGGCGTCGTTCATGATGGTCAGCCTGCAAATGAGCCGCACGGAGAACATCAAGGTTCACCTGCCGTCCGCCTCGCAAGCGCAGCAGGATTACAGGCCGAACATGATCAACATCGCTGTGGACAAATCCGGCGCGGTCTGGCTCGAGAAAAGGGAGATTTCCCTGGCGGAACTCGGCCTTGTTCTGAGCAACCGCTTCGCTGCCGACACCAACCTGCCGGTCTATATCAGCGGCGACCGCGATACCCTGCACGGCGACATGGTGAAGGTCTATCAAACCGTCCGCGCCGCCGGCATCCAAAATGTCGCCTTCATGACGGACAACAAAGGGCAATGAAAATCCGCACGCCCATCGCTGAAAAGAAGTCGCGGTTGGAAATTATTCCACTGATTGACATCATGTTCTTTCTGCTGGCCTCCTTCATGATGATCACCCTGCAGATGCAAATCGTGCGGACGATCAAGGCGAATTTGCCCACGGCCACCCTGGCCACCTCCAGCCAAAAGCCGGACATCGTCAATCTCAACGTGAACAAGGACGGCCAGGTCTCCATGGATGACACCAACATTGCGTTTCCAGCCTTATTCACAATGCTGACCAATCGTTACAGCCTGAATACCAATCTGCCCGTCTATATCACGGGCGCGAACGATGCGACGCACGGATCGGTGATGTTCGTGCTGGATTTCGTCCGGCGTGCCGGCATCCGAAATGTGGCCATTGCGGTCCATGCCTCTGGAGACCATTCAACCCCATGAAAAACTTCCAACAAAATCTCTTCATAATTGTGGCGCTGGCGCTCTGCGGCCTTTGCGTCTATCAATGGCATGCGCAAACGATCCAGCGCAACGAAATCCAGGCCTTGAACCAAATGGTCTTTGAGCGCGACTCAGCCATCCAAAGCGACACAAACTCCATCGCCACGCTGAATTTTCAAGTGGCCCAGATGGACGCGCGCATCTCAGAAATCAAGGCCGAAGCCGCGACCAACGAGCAAATGGTGGTTTCGCAAAAAGCTCAAATTGTGGAATTGGAATTCCAGAACGAGTCTCTCACGAATGAAATGGCGCAATATAAATCCGCCGTGAGCACTCTCACGGCGAAGTTACAAGATGCTTACGCCGGCATTGAAAAACAAAACGAAGCCATCACCAACCTCCTTGTCCAGCGCAACGATCTGGCGCAAAAATACAACGACGAAGTGAAAGACCGGAATGACATCGTGGCCAAATACAATGAGCTGGTGAAACAGGTGAAAAACGGCCAGAACACTAATCAATAAATTTCTTCAGCACGTTGCCGAGCCGTTTGATGCCTTCGCTGATGTTTTCCCCGCTCGCGCTGCCGAAACTGATGCGCATTTCATTGGCCGGTTTACGGCGCGCCGGATCGTCGGCGTAGCACAATTCGCCTGGCACATATAATACATCGGCTTTCAGCGCCGCCTTGAAAACCCCGGAATTCATTCCGGCGGAAATTTTCCGGGGAAGGCGCGCCCAGAAATACAGTCCCCCGCCGGATTCCCAGATCTCGACCTCCGGCGGAAAATGTTCCGCGAGGGCTTGTTTCATCACTTGCGCCTTTTGGCGGTAACGTTTCTGAATTTTGGCCACGTGTTCATCGTAAAGGCCCGTTTCCAGAGCGCGCGCCAGAAGTTGTTGCAACAGGTTGGCTGTGCCGAAATCGTGATTGCCCTTGACACGCTGGACGGCGGTGAAGAGCGGCTCGGGCAGGATGCCGAAACCAATGCGCGCGCCGGGCGCGAACGGCTTGCTGTAGGTCCCCGTATAAATCACCCGCCCGGTGGCGCCGGGGGCCATCAGCGCGGAGGGAATGTCGGGGCCGTCAAAGCGCAATTCCCGATAGGCCCCGTCTTCCAGCAAATAAATTGGATGGCCCGCCGCGCCCTCGAATGACTTCAACATTTTCAAAATCCGGGATTTTTTTTCAAAGCTTGTCGAAACGCCGGTTGGGTTTTGAAAATAGCTGACCAGGTAAAGCGCTTTGACGCGGCGCAACCCGCCGGATTTTTTCAGCCGTTGCAACACGGGTCCCAGGTGTGCCAGGTCAATGCCGTTGCGTTCCAGTTTCACGCCGCGCGCGCGGATGCCGCGGCTCTGAAGAATGCTGAGGAAGACAAAGTAGGTCGGGTCTTCGACGAGGATGATGTCCCCCTCATCGCAAAGCGCTTCGAGCGTCATGTAGAGCAACTGCTGTGAGCCGCCGGTAATCATCAGCCGTCCTGGCGAATGGCTGGGGGCGGCGGGGTTGACGCCGTCCAGTTTTTGCAGATGCCGGGCCGTGAGTTCGCGCAGATTGTATTCGCCGGCGGTGATGCCGTATTGCATCGCCGGCTGGCCGGTTTCCGGCGCGCGCAAAATTTCGTCGAGCAGTTTTCGGGAAATTTCAGTGGGTAACGTCGGGTTGTCCGTAAAACCGGCGGCAAGCGAGATCAATTTTGGACGCGAGAGCGCGGCCTGCATGAGCCAGGAAATGGGTGGCAGCGCAATGCGCCGGCCGAGTTTTGATAGCGCTGATGGTTTCATGTATAAAGGATGGTGACGTTAGCAGAAATCGCGCGTCAGGGGCAAGAAGCGTTGCGTGGTTTTCAACCGCGCGCCCCAAAAACGCCCTCGAAAATGGCCTCCTTGGTTTTCCAGATCAGCGCCATGGTGACGGCCAGCGGCGAGAGGGCGAGGAAAAGCAAAACCGCAACCGCGATGCGTTCCAGCCAGAGCCAGTGGCCTTCGTCGAACCACGTCCGCACATGGAACCGCACCGCGAAAATCGCGACGGTCACAAACATCAGCCACAGCGCGAGCATCCAGCGATTGAATGCGGTAAATTCCCTCGTCTCGTGGCGCAGGGTCTCGTCCGGCAGCATCGCCCCCAGTTGTTTGATGACGAGGTTCAGGTTAAACAGGAACAAGAGCGACGAAAGTCCGAAAATAACGATTGCCGCGGCGAAGTAAAATTGATCCGGCATCCGGTTTTGCCAGTAGAAAAACGGGCACAGGCCCAGATTGACGATGGCCAGGAGCTTGGCGCGGTCGAGCGCCTTGCGCCAGGGTCGCTCCTGTTTCTGAAATTCGCCCATTTGCCAAAGCCCGAACAATAGAAGTCCATTTGCCAGCAACGCGGGAACGATGCCAACCGGTTGCAATATTTCCGCCTTGGCCGTTTCCGCGCAAGCAATGAGCACCGCCGGCAGCCCCCAAAAAAGAGCGGACAAACCGCGCGCCAGACGCCCCAATGAGCGCAGCAGTTCAGGATTGGTTCCGGGTTCCGGCATGAACAAAGTCAGAATGCAACAGGAAAAACGAAGAAACAAGTTTAACCGCATCCGTCCTGAAAAAATTCCCCAAAACAGGGGCGAAAGCGACAAAGTTAAAAGCTCAAATAGGTGTAAGCCTTCAGCCCTTTTTCGTAATCATCCAGCAGCCGCATCGCCTCGGAGGGTTTCATGCGGTCGGATTTTATCGCCTCGTCCATTTGCGCCTTCATTTGGCGCTTCAATTCATTTTCGTCGTATTGCACGGCGGCCAGCGATTGGATGATGGTATTGCCTTCGATGATCTCCTCGATGTAATAGCCGCTGGGTTCGTCCGGTTCCAGGAAGACGTGGACCTCGTTGACGCGGCCAAACAAGTTGTGCAAATCGCCCATGATGTCCTGATAGGCGCCCATCAGGAAGAATCCGAGGTAATATGCCTCGGGCGTTCCATTACCGTTGGTATTAAGCGGGTGCAAAGGCAGCGTATCGCGGACGTCGCGCAGGTCAATGAACTTGTTCACCGCCCCATCCGAATCACACGTGATATCCACCAGCGTGGCCTCGCGCGTCGGACGCTCATGCAATCGCGCAACGGGCATGATGGGGAACAATTGCCCCAGCGCCCAATGGTCAAGCAGCGATTGGAACACGGAGAAATTGCACAGATACTGGTCGCCGAGCGAGTCTTCCAGCTTGCGGATTTCCTCCGGCACATAGGGCTGGCCTTTGAAGCTCTCGACGACGTCGCGGCTGATTTCCCAGTAAAGATTTTCAATCTTCGCCTTGTCCGGCAAATCCAGCACGCCGAGTGTAAACATGTGCTGCGCGTCCTCCCGCCGCTCCAGTGCGTCATGGTAGGCCTCCAGTTTGTTCGCCTTGGCGAGGTTTTTTTTAATGTCGCAAAGCTCCCTCACCAGCGCGTGCTCGTTCTCGCCGCACGCCGTCAATGTCTCCGGGCGAATCTTTTCAATCGCGCCGAAAACTTCCACGATGAGCACGCTGTGATGCGCCACCAGGGCGCGCCCGCTTTCACTGATAATATTCGGATGCGGCACGCGCTCGGCGTTGCATACGTCGGCGATGTAATAAACGATGTCGTTGGTATATTCCTGCAGCGTGTAATTCGTGGAACTGTCGAAATTTGAGCGGCTGCCGTCGTAGTCCACCCCGAGGCCGCCGCCGACGTCAATATATTCAATCGGGAAGTTCATCTTGTGCAGCTTGGCGTAGAACCGCGCCGCCTCCTGCACCGCCTTTTTCACCGTCAAAATGTCCGGGACCTGCGAGCCGATGTGGAAATGCAGCAACTTGAGGCAATGGGGCAGATTTTCGGCCTTCAACATTTCCGTGGCGGACAACAGCTCCACGGTGCTCAGGCCGAACTTGGCGTTTTCACCGCCGCTCTCCGCCCATTTGCCCGCTCCCTTGCTTAACAGCCGCGCGCGAATCCCCAGCATCGGCTCAATTCCCGCCTGCTTTGAGATGGATATGATCTGGCGCAGTTCCTCCAGCTTCTCGATGACCATAATGACCTTCTTGCCCAGCTTGATTCCCATCAACGCCGTCTTGATGAATTCCGCGTCTTTGTAACCGTTGCAAATGATGAGCGAGCCTTGCTGGCTTTGCATCGCCAGTCCGGCGAAAAGCTCCGGTTTGCTGCCGACCTCCAGCCCGAAACCGTAAGGCTTGCCGGCATCCAGAATTTCCTCCACCACCTCGCGCAATTGGTTCACCTTGATGGGAAAGACGCCGCGATATTGCCCCTGGTAATTGAATTCCGAAATGGAATTGCGAAAGGCGGTGTTGATGGCCTCCACGCGATGGCGCAGAATGTCCTGGAACCGAATGAGCAGGGGAAATTTCAAGCCGCGCGCCTTGGCTTCTTCAATCACGTCGGTCAGATCCACCGCGACCCCGGCCTCTTGCAATGGCCGCGCAACGACATGTCCGGCATCGTTAATGTCGAAATATTTCGCTCCCCAGCGTTGAATGTTGTAAAGCGCGCGCGCCGCTTCGATGTCCCACGGCCGCGTCGCATCATTTGAATTGCTCATTTCGGTGACTTCAAGCGAAGCGAACTATAAAAATTCCGGCGCAGAAAGCAATAGGCGGAATGAAAAAAATTTGCGGCAAATTCTCACCAGTCCACCGCGCAGTCCGTTTTGGTATATTGCGAGCTTTTCTCCGTGTATTGCTGGAATTCAATGTCCGTTCCGTCCGGATCCTTGCACCAGCATTGCCATGTCTGGTCGCAACCCAGTTTTTTCGGCGTCGTTTCAACGCCGGCCTTCGCCAGTTTTTCACGCAGCGCGTCAATATTTTCGACCTCAAAGCATAGATGATGAATCCGTTGGCCCCGGATTTCCGACGCGGCGTCCGCCTTGAAGAACTCGACGAATTGCCGCGGCGCCGCTTCCAGATAAAATCCAAGCCGCCCGCCGTTTTTGAAAAAATCAAAATGCGGTTTCAGTCCCAGCGCGCCGCAATAAAAATCGCGGGTGCGGTTCAAATCCTTCGAGAAAATGCAAAGATGCGCGAGGGCTTTGATCATGAGTTGATTCAACCATAAAATTTCCGCGCGAAAAACAACAAACTCACAGGAAGTTCGGTCTTTGCGTCGCGGGCAAAATCTGTTTACATCGCCTCATGCCGAATGTTCCTCTCAAAATGATTGTCACCTATTGTGACGCGCTGCTTCATGTGCGCGAGATTCAGGATTTCAACGGCGCAGAGAACGGATTGCAGATGGAAAATTCCGGCATGGTCACCAGAATCGCGGCCACCGTGGATGCCAGCCTGCCGACGGTAAAGCTGGCCATTGCCGCAAAGGCGGACCTGCTCATTGTTCATCATGGTTTCTTTTGGAATGCCCGCCACCCATGGACAGGTCCCCATCACGAACTGTTGCGGTTGCTCATCGGAAATGATCTGGCGGTTTACAGTTCGCATCTGCCGCTGGATTTCCATTCCAGGCTCGGCAACAACGCGCGGCTTTGCGCCCTGCTTGGCCTGACGAAGACCCAGCCGTTTTTATTCGCCCACGGTCAAAAACTTGGATTGAAATCACCGACCAAAATGCCGCGCACTGAATTGGCGCGGAGATTGGAGCGTGCCACCGGCACGGCGGCGCGGCTCATCCCAGGCGGACGCGAAGTTTGCGAATGCATCGGGGTCGTCACCGGCGGCGCCGGCCAGGAATTGAAGCAGGCGGCGGCGGAAGGCGTGGACACCTTTGTCAGCGGGGAAGGCCCGCATTGGACCTACGCGCTGGCGGAAGAGCTTGGACTGAATGTTCTTTATGGCGGCCATTACGCGACTGAAACCTTCGGCGTGAAAGCGCTCGCAGCCCACCTTTCAAAAAAGTACCATGTGCCGTGGACGTTCCTTGACCATCCAACGGGTTTGTAAAACGATTTCGACGGGACGCCGGGGATTGGATTGATTCCGGGCCAAAATGTTTTACTTTGGGCGTGGATAGAGTTGAACCCAGTGCCGGCAGTAGTGGCCGGGAAAATACCGTGACGATTGGTGCCATGCCATTCCAGCAAGCATTTCAAAGTCCTTTTTTCGCGCGAAATAGTCGGTGCGGACCGGGCGAGGGTCGCGACTGCGGATGCGCGTTCACGCTGATTGAATTGCTGGTAGTCATCGCCATTATCGCCATTTTGGCGGCCATGTTGTTGCCGGCCCTGGTCAAGGCCAAGGAACAGGCCCGCGTGTTGAAGTGCATGAACAATATGAAACAATTGACCGTGGGCTGGGTGACCTACACCGGTGATAATAATGACCGATTGGTTTGCAATTGGATCCCGACATCCAATCCGAATGCGCCTTCCTGGGCAACCGGCAATGTCATGGACGAGCCGACCAGCAGTCAAGGCATTACCAATGGCCTCCTCTTTCATTACACTCCGTCCGTCGCGATTTATCAATGTCCGGACGCCTTCCTTGATCGCGGCAGCATTCCCGTCCGCACCGTTTCAATGGTCGTGCGCATGGGCGGAGCCGATACTGCCGACTCCAATGAATACGGCGTCTGGGATTCCTCCGTGTCTGATTTGGGGACCGGTTACGCGATGTGGAAGAAATTGTCACAGATCATGAATCCCGGACCGGCGTCGGCCCTCCTCTTGATAGATGAAAGTGAGAATACCTGTGACGATTGTATTTTTGGGATGAATTGGACGATTTGGAGAAATTCTCCCACGGTCCGCCATTCCAACGGCGCGGCATTTAGTTTTGGGGATGGACACGTCGAACGCTGGCAATGGCAGGGGTTGACGACCGAGCAGAGTTATAATGTCACCCCGCAAAACACCGGCTCTTTGAACGACTTGAATAGAATGCTGTACGCCGTGGTTTCGCCATAGCCAGCAACGACTCTATGAGTAAAACTCCGCAAACGCGTCCCATGCCCCCTTCTCGCTCCAGTTTGGAAATAACGGCGTCATGGGTTCCGTGTTCTCGCGCCGGAACGGCTCGCTGAAATCCTCTTGTCTGGACAATTCCAACCGGCATTCCCAACCGGCCCGCCGCCGAATTTCCCCGGCAACGCGTTGGGCAAACTCGCCTTGCGTTTCGACATAGCCGCTCGGATTGACCTTAATCTCTCCTGTTTCGAGGCTGGCGACCCGTTGCAAAAATTTCGCGTAAGCAAGCGCCATCAGGTCCACGTGGATGTTGTCACGCAGATAATCCGGCGTCTTCACGGCGGCCGCTTTGCCCTCTTTCCATGTCCGCATCAGATATGCCGTGAATCGCGGCTCCTCGAAGGGGCCGAACGGATTTGGCATTACAAATTTTCCCAGCGGAACCCGCGCCTCGGCGCAATAAAACCGGCACATTTGCCAGGTCAGCCCTTTGGATAATCCGTACCCCGAAAACGCCCGCAACGGCTCGTCGCCTTTTCCTTCGTCATTCTCAAAAAAGGTGCCGGTAAAAACGGCGCCTTTCAATCCCCCCTTCATCGCGGCCAGAACCTGCCGCAAGTTAAGGGTGTTATTTCGCAGCGCAGCATGGACGTCAAAGTCCAGGCTCTTGTAGTTCCCGGTTTCGGCGGCGTGGTGGCAAAGCACGTCGAACTTTTCCTCCCGCGCCAGCTTCAAGAAATTGTCCGAGCCGAATGGCATGTCGCGAAGCATACGGCAAAGCGGCTTCAACTTTTCAAAGCGTAATTTCCGCACACCGTCATATCGGTCGCCCGCGCCGCGCAACGGGCAGACGATTTCGTGTCCTGCGGCCGCCAGCGTTTTGACGAACCAGTATCCGGTGAATGAACTGGCGCCGGTGAAGAGAATCTTCATTATAAATGTGTTTCTGGGGTGAAATCCGGCTGGTTTTTATCCTTGTCGGAAATCACCACCGGTTCCATCGGCCACGGAATCTGGAATTTCGGGTCATTATAACGAATGCCCCGTTCAAGGTCGGGCGCGTAAAATTCGGTCACGAGATAAAACGCTTCGGTATCGGGTTCCAGGGTAATGAAGCCGTGGGCGAAGCCTTTCGGAACGTAGAGCATCCTGCGGTTCTCCGCGTCCAGCCGGAGATGAAACGTCTTCAAAAAGGTTGGCGATTCCGGCCGTAAATCAATGATGGCGTCAAACAATGCGCCGCGCAGACAACGAACAATTTTATCCTCGGCTTTCGGCGCGAGTTGGTAATGCATTCCGCGCAGCGTCCCGGCGTATTTGCTGGCGGAGGTGTTGGCCTGGACAATCTGGTGGTTCAGGCCGTGTTGCTGGTATTCACGCTCGCAAAAAAAACGCGCGAACCACCCGCGGTCGTCCCCGCGCTTTTCCAATTCGATGACGCAGGCGCCTTTGAGAGGGGTTTCAATGAATTTCATGGAACTTTCCGCCGCAACCGTTTTTTCAACGCGCGCAGCCGGACAAATTGGTCTCCTTCGAAATCTTTCAGAGCGAAATGGTGCTCGCGATATTTTTTCAACAGCTCCTCGAGGCCGGTTTGCAAATTGTATTCGAGCCGGAATCCGGGAAACATCGCATACAGTTTATCGAACTTGACCCGATAGTTGCGCGGATCAGGTCCTACTTCGCCGGTATAAACAATTTTGGCGGCGGGCACGAGGCGTTGCACGGCATCCCCCACATCGCGCACCTGGTAATTTTGATCGTTTGCGCCGATGTTCACCGCTTGATTATGGATCGTTTCGCGCGGCGCTCCCGCGAATAAGACGAAAGCCCGGGCGATGTCCTTGCAGTGGATGAGCGGACGCCACGGCGAACCGTCGCTCATGATCCGGATGTCGCCTCGCGCAATGGCGCACGCGAGAAGATTGTTGGCAACCAGGTCAATGCGCAAATTGGGCGAATGCCCGTAAGCCGTGGCATTGCGCAGAAAGGCGGGCGAAAAATATTTGTCAGCCAGCGGCCCGACATTTTTCTCGGTTTCCACCTTTGAAACCGCGTAGGCGGAGACAGGATTGAAATTGGCGCCCTCATCCAAATCCAGTGTCTCGCCTTTGCCATAAACGGAGCAACTGCCCGAAAACAAAAAGCGCGGCACCCCGGCCTTCTTGGCCCGGCGGGCCAACTCGATGGAACCGTCCCGATTCGTATCATAGGTTAATTTTTCATCCAAATCGCCCATGGGATCGTTGGAAATTGCGGCGAGATGGCAAATGCAGTCCAGTCCCTCAAGGTCGCGTTCGGAAAGTGATCGAAAATCGGCATGAATCTCGGTGTCCGCCGCGGGGAGCGGCTCCCAATGGCAATCATCGAAATAGCCAATATCCACGCCAACCACGTGATGGCCGGCATCCTTCAAAAGTTTGACCAAATGCGGTCCGATGTAACCGCGATGGCCCGTGACAAGGATTCTCATCGGACAATTCTTACGAACTACTTCAACCGGGTCAAAACCTTTTCGGAAATCTTTGCGCCGATCGCCAATGAGGCGGTCGCCGCGGGCGAGGGCGCATTGACCACATGCAAAATGTCGCCAGCTTCTTCGAAATGGAAATCCTCGACGAGGTTGCCTTCTGGCGTCATCGCCTGCGCGCGCACCCCCGCGCCGCCGGGTTCCAAATCATCCGCCCGAATCTCCGGCACCAGTCGCTGCAGCGAGCGGCAGAATACAGCGCGTGACAGCGACCGCCAGATTTCATACCCGCAAATGCTGGGGTATTTGGCCAGGAACCTCCACAGGCCTGGAAACGCCAGGGACTCCGCCAAATCGCGCGCATTCACGCGGGTCCATTTGTAACCTTCGCGCGCAAAGGCCAGAACCGCATTCGGGCCTGCCTCGATTCCGCCGTGAATCAACCGCGTGAAATGGACACCCAGAAACGGAAACTTCGGATCCGGAACCGGATAAATCAGATTGCGCACGAGAAATTGGCGCGCTTTCTTTAAGACATAGTATTCGCCACGGAATGGCACGACTTTGGCCGATGGCTTTTGCCCCGACGCCCTGACCAGCCGGTCGGAATGCAATCCACCGCACGTCACCACAAATCCGGCCTGGAAATTCCCCGCGGTTGTTTCCAACGTCCGCCCGCCGGACCCTGAAATGATTTTTTCGACGCGCGCGCCGAGCCGGATTTCGCCGCCGTTCCGCCGGATCAATTCGCCGAGCTTTTCGCAGACGGCGGGATAATCCACGATGCCTTCCTGCGGCACGTGAATGGCCGCGATGCCGGCCGCATGGGGTTCGATTTCCTTGATCTGCTCCGGATTCAATTTGCGGAGCCTCTGCAAGCCGTTGGCATTGCCGCGTATCCAGAGATTTTCGAGGCGTGGCAGCTCGCTTTCCTCAGTGGCCACGACGATCTTGCCGCATTGCTCATGCGCAATGCCGTGCGTCCGGCAAAAGGCGACCATTTGTTGCAGCCCTTCGACGGCGCATTGCGCCTTGGCCGAGCCGGGTTTGTAATAGAGACCCGCATGCAGGACGCCGCTGTTATTCCCGGTTTGGTGCGCCGCCAGTTTGGGTTCTTTCTCGATCAACAGAATTTTCAGCCGGGGCTGCGCTTCCAGGAGGCGATAAGTTGTCGCCAGACCGACAATGCCGCCGCCGACGACCACAATATCGTAGTTCATTTGAACCAGGGAGGTGATTCAGATTCGGCGAGTTTGATCAACTGCTCGCGGTCGCGTTGCGTATCCATGCACGCCCAAAAACCATCATGTTGATAGAGGCTCAGTTCTCCATCGCGCGCCAGCTTCAGCAATGGCTCGCGCTCCAAGACACAGTTCTCATCTTTGGAAAGATATTTCAGAAAATTACGATGGAAGAAAAAGTAGCCTCCGTTTATCCAGTGATCTTCCAAATCCGGTTTCTCGGAAAATCCGGTCACCCGACCGTCCTTCATCTTGATTTCACCAAATCGGGAAGGCGGCTTGACGCCCAGAACGGTGCCAATTTTCTTTTGCGCCAGGTGATAGTCCCATTCTTTGGCCAGGTTGGCATTGGTCAAGCCGTCCCCATACGTCACGGCAAAATGCTTTTCATCGCGCAGATATTTCGATGCCGCCTGGGCGATGCGACTGCCAGTCATATTTTTCTCGCCGGTATCGGCAAGCGTCACCTCCCAGTCAAATTGCGCGGGCGCTTCATGCACCTGGATCCGGTTGGTCTTGAGAGAAATGGTGGAATCGCTGTTGTGGAGATGGAAATTGATGAAGTAGTCCTTCACCACGTCGGCTTTGAAACCCAGGCATAAGACGAATCGCCGGAAGCCGTGCCGGGAATAGCTTTGCAGGATATGCCAGAGGATCGGATGCCTGCCAATCGGCACCATCGGCTTGGGGCGAAATTCAGTCTCTTCTTTGATGCGCGTGCCCAGGCCGCCGCAAAGAATGAAAACTGGAATATTTGCCGTGTTCATGCGGTCATGCTGCCGAAAGAGGCCTTAAAATGAAAGCGCGAACTTGTCGGCGCAAGGGTTTTTCAACTAATTTGGTGTCTGGATGAACTCGAACATCATCACCACCATTCCCGTTTGCAACGGCGAAAAATTTATCGCGCAAACATTGGAATCCGTTGCGCGGCAAGCGTTGCGGCCGGATCGTGTCGTCGTTATTGACAACTGCTCGACCGACCGGACCATGGACATTGTCAAAAACTTCGCCGGCATCCAATGTGAATTTGTCCGTAACCCCGCGAATCTCGGCCTGTTCCAAAATTTCAATCGCTGTCTTGAATTTGCCCCTGAAACCCGGTTTCTGCATATCCTCCATGCCGACGATACGATCGAGCCGGAGTTTTACCGGACCATGGCGCAACTGCTGGAACCGGGTAACGGCCGGGGACTGGCCTGGTGTTTGGACCGGCGCATTGACGAGAACAATCAGTTTTTGAGTTGGTCCGGCAAGGTTGACAAAAAAAGGGAGTGGCTCGACCGCGACAGTTTCTTGAAACGAAAGGCCGAAATCGGGAACCAGGCGTTTTGCGCCACCCTCTTGAAAACAAACCGTCAGCTGGCCCCGTGCTTATTTCCATTGGATTATCCAATCCTGGGCGACATGATCTTCTGGGCCGCCTATGGCGCGCACTGCGAAAAAATCATTCATGTTCATGAGGCGCTGGCAAATTATCGCTGGCACGGCTCCACCGAAACTGTCATCCGCGGGCCGACAATCCAGTCGTTGATATTCGATGAATGGCGGACGATGGAAACGAATGAAATGTTGCGCGGCAAAGGCTGGAGCTTTTCCCGAAAATTAAAACTGAAAGGTCTAATGGCCGTCCGCTCTGGAATTAAGGCCAAGCGCGTTCGGCAAAACGGCGACCGGGAGTATTCGTCGAAAATTGTCCAAGCCGCCCGGGGCCTGACCGGGTGGCCTCTATGGGTGACGGGAAAAGCGTTGGTCGAATTGCGTGATTTTTATTTGTTCACCGTCTTGCGCCGCGCGCGCCACCCCAAAAATATCTACGGATAGCACCCGCGTCCCGCGGGCGTCCCGCCCGAAACCTCACCCGGATGACTCTCCCCATGAATCCCGGGGACCCTCACCTCACCTGACCCTCTCCCCTCCCATCCGATGGGAGCGGAGAGGGGATCCGCCTTCGTTGCGCTTCGGCGCGACACGCAGCAAGCGGATGCCAACTGTCGCATGGATGTCCAGCCATCGGCGGCGGGTTCCGGGGTTCAATGCGCGATTTTTTCGGGGAAGTCTCTCCCTCCGATGAATATCCCCGCCACTTCCGCCTTTCCTTCCTTTCCTCTCAATTCTCATCTCAAACCTCTTTCATCCGTCCCCCTTCGCCATTCCACCATTCATTACTACCATTACCTGCGCCTCCGGAATACGAGGACCCCGCATAAGACCATTCCAACACTAATCGCCGAGAGCGTAACGTAAAACGGCTTGCTCGGCAGGCTGAACCGATAAACCACCGTATGTTG
>DATJSQ010000263.1:0-12162 GCA_035503995.1 Verrucomicrobiia bacterium
TCGGCGTGAATGTCGGAAATATTTTTCTGCCGGACTCGGAGATCCAATATTCCCTCAATTGGCGAAACGTGAAGCGCATCGAACTCGCGCTTTACCCGGTGGATTTGAACAAAGCGGTGGACCTTCCAGCGGATTCGCAAGGCCGGCGGGAATGGCTCCAGACGATTGATTTGGAAAAGCTGAATGCGCTCAAAACGTGGACGCGCAAGGTGCGGGACGCGGGGGATTACGCGCCGGGCAATGAGGTTGCGCGCATGGACAAGAAATTACCGCCGGGAGCTTACGTGCTTGAAGCGCGGGCCGGCGGCAAAAACGCACGAGAATTGATTTTGGTGACGGATGCCGCGCTGGTGATGAAAAATTCGAGGCAGCAGGCGCTGCTCTATTTTTGCAATGCACTCGACAGCACACCGATTCCGAACGCGACGGTAAAACTCTGGGAAAGCTGGTGGGACAATGACCATTGGCATTCGCGCTCGTATGACGCGACGACCGGGACGAATGGCGCGGTGATGATTTCGGTCGAGCGGAAGCCCAACCAGACGTTTTTCGCGACGGCGCGGGCCGGCGACCGGCAGGCGTTCACGGGGGGAAACGGCGGTTGGTATGGCGATAATGGTTCCGCAGACTACCACTTTTACGCGTTCACCGACCGTCCGGCATATCGCCCCAAGGAAACGGCCAACTGGAAGTTTATCGTGCGGACATACGATGGCTCTGTTTATTCGACACCGGCCAACCAGACAATCCAATACGAAATTGACGACCCGCGCGGCACGAAGGTGAAATCGGATAAAATCAAGCTAAACGAATTTGGCAGCGCGTGGGGTTCGCTTGATCTGACCGAACAAATGCCGTTGGGCGAATACCAGGTTCAATTTTGGGACAGGGACCATACGACACAACTTGGCAGCGCGACGCTCTTCCGCCTTGAAGAATATAAATTGCCGGAGTTCAAGGTGACGGTGCAGACGCCCGAGGAAAACGGGAAGAAAGAAACGTTCCGGCTCGGTGATGCCGTGGAGGCTTCCATCCAGGCGGATTATTATTTTGGCGGGCCGGTGGCCAATGCCGACGTGAACGTCGTGGTCCACCAGAAGCCCTACTGGCATTTCTGGCATGAGCCGCGCGAGTACCCATGGTTTTACAACGACATGGACACCGCTTCGCCTTACGGCCGCTGGGGTGGCTGGTACGGCGGCGACCAAATCATTACCAATGCCGTGCTCAAGACCGATGCAACGGGCAAGGCCACGCTCACGTTTGATACACCCCAAAATTCCGGCCAGGACTACGAATATGACATCGAAGCGCGCGTGACGGATGCGTCGCGCCGGGAAATTACCGGGACTGGCTCCGTGCGGGTCACGCACCAGCCGTACTATGTCTATGCCGAGCCCGCACATAATATCTACCGTCCACAGGACAAAGTGACGGTGAATTTCAAAGCGCTCGATGCGAACGACGAACCCGTGCAAACCGAAGGCGATGTAAAAGTCACGCGCGACTATTGGTATGAAATCTGGCTCGCGCCGGATGGCCACGAAGTCCAGGGCGCTGAACTCAAGCGGTTGCAGGCGCAAAACAATATCTGGCCACCCGCACCGGCGCGTCCCGACCAAAAGGACTGGCGGTTGAAATTCCGCGGTTACGAGCACGACGACATTCTCACGCGCCATTTGAAGACGGACACGAACGGCGAGGTTGCCCTCGACTTTACGCCGGAGCGCGAAGGCTATTACCACATTGCATGGATGGGCCGCGACATGCCCACCAACCGCCCGCCACAACCGATCAATGCCGGGACGACCGTCTGGGTGGCTGATAATCACACGACCGAATTGGGTTATCGCAGCGGGGGCGTGGAAATTATCGCGGACAAGGACACGTTCCGCGTTGGCGGCACCGCGCCCGTCATGCTCGCGACACTCAACCCCGGCCAATATGTGCTGTTCACCGTCGAAGGGCAGGACCTTTATGATTACCAGGTCGTCCACGTGGACGGCACGGTGAAGCTTGTCAATCTGCCCGTGGACGAAAGATATGCGCCAAACATTTTCCTGGGCGCGACGCTTGTGAGCGATCGGCAGATTTTCACCGATCAAAAACAAATTATCGTGCCGCCGATAAAAAATTTCCTGACGGTGGACGTGAAACCCAACCGGGACGAATATGAACCCCGCGACGAAGGCACGCTGACCGTTACGACGAAAAATGACGAAGGCAAACCGGTCTCCGCCGAAGTGGCGCTGAGCCTCGCGGACGAATCCGTTTTCTACATCCAAAATGATTACGCTGGTGATCCGCGCCAATTTTTCTTTGGAACCAAACGCGCCCAGGAAATCCAGACGCAATCCACGCTGAACCAAATGAACTATGTGAATCTCATCGAATGGAACAATCAGTTGATTGACGACAAGGAAAAGGAGCAGATGGAGGAGAGCGAAAAAACACCGAAGGACCGGTTGATAAGCCGGTATGCTTTTGGTGGTTTTGGAGGGGGCGGAGGCGGAACCGGCGACGGAGTCGGAACAGTCAGTGGAAACTTCAACATGGCCATGCCAGTGGAAATGCCAGCGGAAGCGCAAACCGCCATGCCCTCCACGCCACCAATGCCAAATGCTATTCCTGTCATGGGCGCATTGACCCGGATGCGAATGCCCGACGGCCGATTCCCCAACGCCGGTTCCGCTGGCGAAGAACCCGTCGTGGTCGTGCGCAGCGATTTCCGCTCCACGGTTTTCTGGCAGCCGGACATCATCACCGATGAAAAAGGCCAGGCGACGGTCGAGGTAAAATATCCCGATTCGCTCACCAGTTGGCGGGCCACGGCGCGCGCCGTCACGAGCGGCAATCAATTCGGTATCGCCACCGCCACCACCCAGACGCGCCAACCCCTCATCGTCCGCCTCGAAGGACCGCGCTTTTTTGTCGTTGGCGACATCGTGACGATTTCCGCCGTCGTCAACAACAACACCGACAAGCCGATGGAAACCAAAGTGTCGCTCGACGCCGGCGGCCTGGACGTGGAACACGCGGATAATCCAGTGACGTTGACCGTTCCCGCCAACGGCGAAGCGCGGGCTGACTGGACAGCGACGGTGGAATCACCCGGCGACGTGAAATTAAAAACCACCGCGCGCAGCGACAAATTCGCCGATGCCATGGAAAGGACGTTCACCGCTTACGAGCATGGCATTGAGAAATTCATTTCCAAATCCGGCAGGACCCGCGGCGATGACACGACAGTGACGCTGGTCCTGCCGCACGAGCGCAAGCCGGATTCCACGTCGCTCACCGTGCAGGTCACGCCGAGCATGGCCGTGACGATGCTCGACGCGCTGCCCTATCTAATCAATTACCCCTACGGCTGCACCGAGCAGACTATGAGCCGGTTTCTGCCGACCGTTGTGACCGCGAAAACCCTGCGCGACCTCGGCCTGAAGCCGGAGGACATCGCGGGCCGCGTGTTTGGCGGCATTGAAACCAACAGCGCCGCCGCCACGCATCCGGACGGCAAACACAGCCTCGACGAAATGGACCAAATGACGCAGGCCAGCCTGAATCGCCTCTACAATTTTCAGCACGACGACGGCGGCTGGGGCTGGTGGAAGGACGACGACAGTGACCATTGGATGACCGCCTATGTCGTCTGGGGCCTCTCGCTGGCGCGCGACGCGGGCGTGACGCTCAAGAGCGGTGTTTTGCGGCGCGCGAACAACTACCTCAATCTACATCTCATGGATGAGAAGGACAACTACGACATGCAGGCGTTCATGCTGCATGCGCTGGCGTCGTCGAACAATCCTAAAAGTAAAATTACCAAATTCCAGCAGGCCGCCTTCGACAATCTTTGGAACAACCGCGACCAGCTCAACGCCTATACCCGCGCGTTGCTGGCGTTGAGCGCGCATGACTATGGTTTTGGCGACAAAGCCAAAACACTGGTGGAAAATCTTGAAAACGGCGTCATTCGCGACGACCGCCCGGACCAGTCCGTCCTAATGGGGAACAACGGGACACCGCCGGCTCACACCGTCATTGGCACAGCGCATTGGGGTGAGGATGGTTTTTATTGGCGCTGGTCGGACAGCGGCGTGGAAGCAACGGCCTTCGCTCTGCGCGCGCTGATGGCCATTGACCCGACGAACCAACTGGTCGAACCCGTCTCCAACTGGCTCATCAAAAACCGGCGCGGCGCGCAATGGAACAACACCCGCGACACCGCCATCGCCGTACTCGCGCTCAACGATTACCTGCGGACGAGCGGCGAACTGCAGACCGACACGGCATTCCAGATTTTTGTGAACGGCACCCGGGTGACAGAGCGCAAAATCAGCGGCGCGGACATTTTCAGCGCGCCAAGCCAGTTCAACATTGATGCCAACTTGATCCAAGACACGAACGAAATCCGCATCGTTCGCACCAGCGGAAACGGTCCGCTCTATTTTTCGGCCAGTGGGAAATTCTTCAGCACCGAGGAGCCAATCGCGCCCGCCGGGAACGAAATTTTTGTAAAGCGCGAGTATTACAAGCTCGTTCCCCATCCCACGCTGCTCAAAGGCTTCGTGGAAGACCGCGAACCGCTGGGCGACGGCGACACGGTGACCAGCGGTGAACGCGTCGAAACCATCCTGACCATTGAGGCCAAGAACGATTACGACTATTTGATATTCGAGGACCTGAAACCCGCCGGTTTCGAGGCCGTGGAAGTGCGCAGCGGCGAAAACCTCGACGCGCGCCAACTCAAATCCAGCACGGTGAAACGGAATTTCAGCACCACCAATGTCCATGAGATTAAACCCGGCGAATCGTTTGCCACGATTGCCAAGGCTTACAGCGTCTCGATTTCCGCCCTCGAAAGGGCCAACAGCGCCATGAACCCGCGGAGCTTGCCGATAGGCGCCACCATCATCATCCCGCCCAGGCCGTCACCGGGTGATGATTCCGATTACACGGGGGAGACGCGCGGGGTTTACCAAGAATTGCGCGACCGTCAGGTGGCGCTATTTATTGACCATCTGCCGCAGGGCGTTTGGGAAATCCGCTATGACTTCCGCGCCGAGACGCCCGGGCAATTCCACGCTCTGCCGGTGGTGGGCGGCGCGATGTACGTGCCGGAAATCCGCTGCAACAGCGCCGAGTTGCGCATCAAGGTCCAGGACAAGACACCGAAATTATTGTAATTGCGACGGCATTTGAAAAACGTAGTCGTACAGACGCGCCAAGGTTCCGCCCGTGGCCTCCAGATTTTTGTCAAAGTCGAACGTCGCCGCCGGCGCAAAATCATGAAGCGTCAGACAATAGGTATTGTTGACCATGATGCCAAGCAACTCACCGGCGCAACTGAAAACAAAATCGCCACGCGACGGGTTGAATTGTCCGAATAATCCCTTCAATAAATTGCGGTCCAGCCGCACGTATTGCGGCGTATTCAAATCAATCTGAAAGCTGCATTCGCCATAGTAGCCCTCGTCCGCTCCCACCAGCACCGCGTTCTGAAATTTATACGGGTCGTTGGAGAGGCGATAGATTTTGCAGCCCAGTCGGCGCGCCGTGTCGGCCGAAACCGGAATCATTACCACCCGGGGATCCTGGGCGTCAAATGAGAGCGAATGAATCGGCGCCTGGACTGTTCCGAAACTCAACGTGCCACTGAGCTTGTCCCAGTCGGCGCCGGGGTCCCAGAGCTTCAGCGGGGTTGCGTCCACGTGGCAAACCGCGAAGATGTTGGTGCCATCGCTCACGAGAATGGTCTCGGTCTGTTTGTCACGCGAGGTGTCCATGGTGAAAAAGCTGGTGCGCTCGCCCAGGATGGCCGCGGCGACGCGGTTGGAAACAAAATCACTGAAAATGGTATTTGGGGCCAACGCCTGATTGTCGCGGATTTCCGCCGTCAGTTCCGCCGAGTTTGTCGCCAGCGACTGGAATCCCTCCGCCAGCCTGGCATTTTCAGCGCGCTCGGCGTCCACTTCCTGCCGCATCAGAGCGGCCTGCTGCGCGGCGGCGTTCTTTTCCACTTGGGCCAATTTCAGTTCATCGGCCAGTTGCTTCTGCTGGGTTTCCGCCAGTTCATTGCTCTGGGTGAGTTCGGCCAGTTGCAGTCGCAGCGAATCGGCCAGTTCCGCTTCACGGCTGGATTCGGCGGCCTTCGCCGCGAGTTGTTGTTCCGAAAGCGTCGCGGTTTCTTTTAATTGCTGGTTTAAATTCGCGAGGTTGGCTTGCGCAGTCGAATATTGCCGCTGGAGTTGGAAATTTTCAGCTTGTTGATCGCTGGCTGTTCGTTGAACGGACTCCAATTGCTGTTGTAATTGCGACTGGTTCTTTCGCTCGTCCTGCAGCGCCATCTTCATTGCCGCCGCCAGATCGGCGCCGGCATTGACAACCGGATTGGTGACGATTTGAAAAGCCGCGGTCTGGTGCGCGGTTTCGCCGGCGATATGATTGATGTCCGTCGAAAAAGTCAACAGGCTCAACAGCAGAAAGTCGCAAATGACGATGAGGATGCTTCGGTTCATGGCACGGCGGGTGTTGGCGTGGGCGCGAGACGCGGTGCCGGCGGGACGGCGCGCTTTTCCTCGTTCATCGTCTGAACTTCAGATGCCATCAGCAACTTCCTCCGCAGAGGGCGCAAATGAAAAATTTTGAAGATGACGACAAAGATAATGCCGAATGACGTGGATGAATACGCGGCCATGAGGCTGAACTTCACCAGGCCGAGTGAGGCGACAATCAGCGACACGATGGTGCCGACAAACCCCAGATACAGCCCGGCGTCAAACAGATGGTCTTCGTTTTCCAGCAGTTTCAATTTCATGCGGGGCGGAATGTTTTGGCGGCGAATCTCGGCCAATTTGACGAGGCACGAGGTATAGACGAGCGCTTGCAGGACAAAAAAGACCAGCAAGGTGATAAGGATGGTTGGATTCATAATAGTTTGGGTGATACCGGCGATTCCTGCGGGGACGACGCCGCCCGACAGGGACGGCAACAGTCGAAGGGAAAAATGTTCTCCCTTCTGGCCCGCTTGGGCGAGAAACGGCTCGCTCAAGAGTAACACAGCCAGCAGAAAACCCACCGAAAATAAAATCTCGCGCGCGATATGAAACCCGCGCACTTGCAGTGCGCGCTCGACCGGCGGCATGGCAAAATGAAGCGCCAGCGCCAGGCAAAAGCCGGCAAGGAAATACAAAAGCCATTTTGCCGCCAGCGCCAGGGGTAAATTCCGGGCTGTCGCGCGCGCGCCAATAAGATAAACAGCCCCAAACGGATTGTAGGCAGTCAGGCGCCGCTCCAAATCGGAACGGTAATATCGTTTGCCGCTCGCCGCTAATTGGCTCACCCCGCCCGCCCCGTACTGCAAACTGGCGCCGAGATCTGACAGGCCGGTATCAGGGAATTTCGCCACGTAATCCGACACTTCCGCCGGATGCCCGGAAAGAACCACCGCGGCGAACAGCACCGGCATCTGTTGATCCGCGTTGCGCGCCTGGTCGGCCAATTGGTCGAGTGTGTCCGCGTCGGGCACGCCGGCGACAAACGCCGTTAACTGGTCCCAGTTGAACCGTTGTCCGAGCGAAAGAAAATCCATCAACGTCCGCTCCAGCGGCAGTGAATTACCAACGTTATTGGCCTGACTCGCGAATTCCGAAATCTCCCCGCCCAAACTCCCGCTCAGCCGGTTTTCCTCCAGCAGCAGTCCGCAAATGGCGACCGCAGCGTCAAACGTCTGGCCCGAGGCCGAAGCCGATGCCGGCAGTAACACGGTGTTGTTCAGCGAACGGGTCCGCAGCAGTTCGGTAACCGCGGCACCGGGCGAGCTTTGTAGTTGCGCCAGCGCCGCTTCGCGGTTTTCCCGCGGGATCAGAAAGGCAGTAAGCGATTCCGATGGATTCACGCCATCGCCGAAGATTCCGGGAGTGGCCGAATCGTCACCCCAGAAGAAAGCCGCCGCGTTTTGCACGACCAGATTGGTTATACTTCCCTCTAATTTCGCCCCACCGGGTAAGTTTTCCGATTCAGCCGCCTCTGCCAAAAGAAAAGCGTTTCCCAATTTGTTCTCCCTCGCCATCTGCTGGCCGCGTGCCACCAAATCCGTCGTGTTCCGGCCGGCGGCCTGCAATACGCCCGCGTCCACCGCGCTCCAATGCGCAGGCACGAGCAAACCACAGCCCAGCAGCGTTACACCGAGGGCCGCGCATATTAAAAGGATAAAAATCCGGCGAGGCTTCATGGATTGCTCCAAAGAACTATTTATAACTCATTTTCGCAGTCCTCCTTAGACTGCGCTCGATGATCCGCGTTCAACCCGGAGCAACTTCGCACAAAAATCTGGCTTGTCTAAAAAAAAATTTAAAAATCGAACAAAAAATATTCCGGCAAATTGCAATGCGCGGAAATGTCAAATAATTTGCCAAAGACAATGCCAGTCAATTTACTAGGCGCGTGCAACTCGATTTCAGATTCAAACCGGGCGGAAAAAATATCGCCGAAATGCTATTGCTGAACGGCCGGGAGGTTCCATTGCTGTTCGTCCACAATCCCCGAGCGCGACGGTACGTTTTGCGGGTGCGACCGGATGGTTCGGCGCGATTGACCGTTCCCCGTCGCGGCTCCATCGTCGGCGCCCGACAATTTGCCGAACGGCACAAGGCCTGGCTTCAACGTCAATTGCATTATTTTTCCGAGCGGCCTGCCCGGTCAACCGAATGGACGGTCGGGACCGAAATACTTTTTCGAGGGATACCGGTAAAGATTCAGGCGGATGCCATCGGTTTGCCGGGGTCAATCCGTTTTGCCACTGAATCTCTTCGCGTTGCCGATCCCTCTGCGAACTTGCGCCCGCCGGTTGAACGGCACTTGCGCGCCCTGGCGACCGCGGAATTGCCTGCCCGGACATTGGAATTTGCCTCGCATCATCGCTTGTCCGTGCGGCGCGTGACCGTGAGAAGCCAAAAATCCCGATGGGGCTCGTGTTCGCCGCGCGGCGCGATTTCATTGAACTGGCGGCTTATCCAGACGCCACCGTTCGTTTGCGATTATATCATTTTGCATGAGTTGATGCATCTGCGTCAAATGAACCATTCGGAACGGTTTTGGCGGGAAGTGCAATCCGTTTGCCCCGGATACGGGGCGGCGAAACGCTGGTTAACGGACCATCCACGATTACTCCACTAACCCGGAATCATGGATGCGGCCCCGAATCCGATCACTCCAATTGGAGAATCAGCTCCGGCCTTTCACGTCCCAGGCGTCGCGTAAGCCGTCTCCCAAAAAATTCAGCGCCAGCAGCGTCGCCACTAAAATCCCACCCGGAAAGAAAATTAACCACCAATAAATGCGGATGGGGTTGATTTGGGATACGCCCTCGGCAATCAACGTGCCCCAACTGGCCATCGGCGGCTGCACCCCCAGGCCGAGGTAACTCAGGAACGATTCGTAAAGGATAATCGCCGGCATCGTGAGCGCCAGGTAGGTGATAACCACACCGAAAATGTTCGGAATGATATGACGCGCCAGAATCCAATGCGGTTTTGCGCCCAGCGCGCGGCTGGCTTCCACAAACGCCCGCGCGCGCAGCGACAGGACCTGCCCGCGAACAATCCGCGCCATCGTCAGCCAGGAGACCGCGCCCAGCCCCACAAACAACAAAACGACGTGCAAGCTGCTTTCGAGAAACGGTGAATTCCTAACCATGGCCGATTCCCCAATCATCTCACCGATGGTGGCCAAAAGGACGATGACAAAAATAATCGTTGGCAACGAATACAGCACATCCACGACGCGCATCAAAACCGCGTCCGTGCGGCCACCGACGTAACCGGCAATGGCGCCCCACAAAACCCCGATGACCAGGCTCACCAGCGCGCCCACCACGCCGACGAGCAATGAGATTTGCGCGCCAAATAACACGCGGGAAAACAAATCGCGCCCGTGAACGTCCGTGCCAAACCAATGTTGTGCGTCCGGCGGGGCAAATTGAGCGTCCGAAAGCTCGTCTGGCGAATGCGCTTCAAGGAAATGCTGGCCGGCCATCCTTAAAATGATCGGCCAGAGGACAACGGAAAGCAGTAAAGCCGTTAGAAACCACGCGCTGACCACCGCCGGACGATTTTCTTTGAACCGCCGCCAGGCGCGTTGGGCCGGGGAAAGATGTTGAATCGTATCATTCATATTTCACCCGGGGATCCAGGAGGGTGTAGGCAAAATCCACGACCAAATTCATGCCAACGAGAAGCATGGCGTAAAGCAGTGACAGCCCGACGACCAGCGTATAATCGCGGTTTAACGCACTGTTGATGAAAAAGACGCCGATGCCGGGGATTTGAAAAATATTCTCTATCACAAATGAACCGGTCAGCAAATCCGCCAGCATCGGGCCGGAGTACGAGACCACTGGAAGGATGGCGATGCGGACGGCGTGCTTGAGCAGGAGTTTGTTCTCAGAAAGGCCCTTGGCGCGCGCGGCGGCGACAAACTCGGACTGGGAGGCTTGCAACATCCCTTCGCGCATCAGCCGCGCGATTTTTCCGGCAAAGAACAGGCCGAGCGCGATCGGCGGCAGGATCATGTTCCACGGCGTTTCCCAAAGCCCGACCGGCAGGAGCCGCCATTTAATGGAGAATGTCAAAATCAAAATCGGCGCTACGACAAATGCCGGAACGCACACGGCAAGAACGGCCAGGAAACTTCCCGCGAAATCCTCCCACCGGCCTCGCCGGGCCGCCGTATAAAATCCCACGGGCAGTCCAACGCCCATCGCAAATCCAAAGGCCAGCATCCCCAGCGTCATCGAAACCGGCAGACTTTGCTCGATGATGTCGGTGACGGTGTGGTCGCGATAGCGCATGGACACGCCAAAATCACCGTGCGCCAATTCGCCCAGATATTCCAGATATTGTTTCCAAACGGGTTCATCGAGATGGTATTTCGCGCGCAAGTTGCGTTCGATTTCCGGCGAAGCCGGCGCGCGCTCGGTGTCAAACGGCCCGCCCGGCGCCAGATGCATGAGCAGGAACGCCAGCGCGCTGATGACCAGCAGCAACGGAATCGCAAAAATGAGCCGGCGGACGAAATACATCGGCCTCATTTAACCGCAGAGAAGCGCAAAGGCGGAGAAAAATTTTCATTTTCATTCGGAATGAATGAGTCGGAGCAACCGATTTTGAACGGAATCGTTTCTCGCAAAGACGCTGAGGGGGAAAATTATTTTACCTTGCGGATGTCCTGCAGCGGATGCTCATCCAAAATGTTCGGGTAAATCCCCTGGATTTTGTTCGTGTCAAAATAATTGATGCCGACGTAAAAATACAGCGGGATGATCGGGACCTGGTCCCGGACTAAAATAGTTTCCGCCTTCTGAAAGAGTTGCTCGCGCTTTTCCAAATCGGTCTGGTGGTTCGCCGCCTGAATGAGCGAATCGTATTGCGGGTCTTTCCAGCCAGTGCGGTTGTTGCCGTCATTGCTGTTGAAACAACCCAGAAAGGTGTTGGCGTCGTCGTAATCGCCAATCCAACTCGAGCGCGCCAGGTCATAATTCAACCCGGTCAGCGCATCCAAATACGCCGTCCATTCCACCTGGCGCAGGTCCATGTTGATTCCCAATTCGTCATGCCACATCTGCTGCAATTCAATGGCGATTTTCTCGTGGAGCTTTGAGCCGCCCCCGGCGGCTGCGTTGAAGAGGTAGGTAAAACGGGGGAATCCCCTGCCCCCCGGATACCCTGCCTCGGCCAAAAGTTTGCGCGCCAAATCGGGATTATATTCGAGTCCAACCGGCGACGTGTAATTTGCCGTGCCGTCAGGGACAAAATGCGTGGCGATTTCCTCGCCCCCTTTTGTGATTTTTTCCACGATGCGCCGTTTATCAATCGCCATGGCCAGGGCCTGGCGCACGCGCGGATCATCGAAGGGTTTGCGGGTAACGTTGAAACGGACGAAATAGGTGCCCAGATAATTGAAGGTATGGAAGTCCGGACGCTTGAGCAACACGTCGAGCAGTTCCGAGGGAATCAGGGACGCATCCCAAACCACATCGGCCTCGCCATGTTCATACAGATTGAGCGCGACGTTCGCGGAACCGACCGGCAGGATGTCAATGATTTCGGATTGCGTGTGCGCGGAGTCCCAATAGCGTGGATTCTTTTTTAGGCGCACTTTGTC
>DATJSQ010000264.1:0-11400 GCA_035503995.1 Verrucomicrobiia bacterium
GGGGACGGCGTGACCAGCGGCGAGGGCACGATCGGCTTGGGAAGCGGCGCGGTCGTCAATAATGCCACCCTGCTCCTGAACCGGCCCGATGATTTTAGCGTAGATAACAACATTGGCGGCACCGGGACCACCGTTAAGACGAATTCAAACGACTTGACCTATGACGGCGCTGACACCCAAAGCGGCCGGCTGGACATTGATGAAGGCACGTTCTCAATGGACGGCACCCTCACCGCCCCGATTTTTGTGGCCGCAGGCGCCACGTTTGATGTCTCGGAAAACAGCGGCTTTACGTTGATCTCAACCCTGTCCGGCTTCGGGGCGGTGAACGGACCATTGGCGGCCGCTTCAGGCGGCGGCATCAGCCCCGGCATCACCGGGCAGTCGGGGACATTGACGATAACCAATGGCCTCACTGAATCCGGCGGTGTCAACAATCAATTTCAGCTCTCGTCTCCGGGCAGCACGAATGACCTCATCAATGTCATCGGCAATTTAACAGTCAGTGGCGTCAATGCAATCAGCCCGACCGCCTTTAACGGCGAGGGGATTCCGCAAGGAACTTACCCCCTGATATCTTACAGCGGCACGTTTACCGGCAGCCTCACCAATTTCACCATCAATGCCCTCGGCCTTAACGCGTCCTTGACGCAGGTTGCCAATCAAATCGAGTTGATTGTCAACAGCAGCACCACATTGCGTGGTCCGACGAATCTGACCTGGATCGGCGGCAACGGGAATTATTGGGACGTCGACGTCAGTTCGAATTGGGAAAACGGCACCACCTTGTATTCGTTCCTGCCGGGTGACATGGTTCTCTTCGCCAACGGCACCGCCAACACCAACGTGAACGTGGACGCGGCCGTTGCACCCGCTTCGGTCACCGTCTCGTCGGCGAATAATTACACACTTTTTGGCAACGGCCAGATTGAGGGTTCGACGGGTCTGTACCTGAGCAACAACATCGGCGTGCTGACGCTGCTCACCACCAACAGTTACACCGGCACGACCATCGTGGATGGCGGCACGCTCGCGGTGGACGATCTTGGAGCCGCGGGCAGCGATGACAACCTTGGCGCCGTAACCACCAGTTCGGGCGACCTAGTGATAACCAATTCAACCCTGGAATACGTCGGTGCCACTGCGGCCACGTCCCGTGGCGCCACTTTGGGCGGTGCCGGCGCAACTCTGGTGGTCTCCAACAGCGCCTCCGAATTGACGATCAACGGGATTCTGGCTGGAAACGGCGGTTTGACCATTGCGAGTCCGGGCATCTTGGCGTTGAGCGCTGTAAATACTTATAACGGCAACACCGTGATCTCTAATTCAACCGTCGCGCCCGAAAACAGCGGCTGCTTCGGAAATGGCGGTATCATCATCACCAACGGTTACGGCTACTACCAATTGGACAATTTCCCCAGCGGAGACATCATCGCTAATACCAATTATGTCACGGGCACGGTCACGATGGACATGGCGAGCCGAAGCGGGCTTGGAGTCGTTTTCGACGGTTCCTGGGCGGGCACCGGCACGGTTTTGGTTACCAATCTGGCCAGCGGCGCCACGTTGACGTTTGGCGAAAATGGCAATGGCGGCGGAAGCATGGATAACTTCACCGGCTCGATTGTCGTGGACGATCCAAACAGCTCGGGCAACGTCCGCTTTAACAATGGCGGTGGGAATGACAACGCCGGCAATTCCGCGATGACCATGGATCTGGGCAACAGCAGTGTGACCTTCTACAGCCGCAACAACGGCGCCACGGTCAATTTTGGGGCGTTGGAGGGCGGCCCGAACACCAGGATCACGCAAGGCAGCAGCGGTACTGGAACCAGCACGTATATCATTGGGGGCCTCAATTTGAATTCGACATTCCACGGGCAAATTGTTGACGACCCAAGCGCCAGCGACTATTTGTCACTGGTCAAGGTTGGTACCGGCACGCTGACATTGGTAGGCGGCGTCGTACCCATCGTCACTAACCCGACGGGATTCGCCGACGTCACCAACCTGCTTGCAACCAACTTGGTGGATTACGCGGGTGACACGACGATTAGCAACGGCACGCTGGCCCTTGTCGTTCCTGATTCGTTGACCAATTCGCTCATCGTCACTCTGGCAGCGCCATCCGCAATACTGGATGCAAGCGATATGGGATATGTCAGCAATCTTACCACCCCGTTGCCGGACGGCTCGACCAATGAACTGGTCACCAACAGTGTCTTTGAAGTGGTGTCCGGCCACACGCTGGAAGGCGTGGGAACACTTGACGGAATTTTGCAAGCTGATTCAGGCTCCACCTTCAATATCGGCCTGCCAACTGGCGCATTTAACGTCACCAGTAATGCTTCGCTGTCGGGAGCCATCACCATGAGTCTTAATGGCAACGCCAGCAGTGAGTTGCTCTCGCCGGCCTTCACCGTTAACCCGTCAGCCACACTGTTGGTGACCAACGCTGGCGCGGGCCTCATTAATGGGACCACGTTCACCCTGTTCAACCATCCAGTCAGTTTCGCCAACGGGAATGTGACTCTGCCTCCCACGGACCCGACCGGAACTACCAGCTATATCTGGACCAACAATCTGGCGTCGAATGGAACCATCACCTTGACCAGCGGCGGACTTCCTCCCGCCGTCCCGCCCATCGCCGTCAGCATCAGTGGCAAAACATTGACGCTTTCGTGGGGAGCGACCGGTTATACGCTGCAAATGCAAACCAACTCGTTGAGCGTGGGCATCAGCACCAATTGGGTGAGCGTGCCCGGCAGCACGTCCCTGACCGGCACGAACATCACAATCAATCCATCAACGCCCAGCGCGTTCTTCCGCCTGACACAGTAGATCTATGGTCGCGGCTGTTACCGGCAGCTGATTTAATTCCGCTGCCGGTTTAAAGAAAGAGCACAATGAAAATGAACGGACTGCGGCCGCTGTGAAATGAAGAAAACGGACGTTCCAAGCTGCTCTTGCAACCGTGCGGAGCCCCGCGACAACAATATGCCATCGAGCTATAGACTCCGTAGCGCATTTACCTTGATCGAATTGCTGGTGGTCATCGCGGTTATTGCGATTTTGGCTGCGCTTTTACTGCCCGCATTGGAGCAAGCGAAACAACGGGCGTTGCTGACCCAATGTATCAACAATCAAAAACAACTGATGCTCGCGAGCTGTATCTATGAACAGGATAATAATAACGAAATCGCCTGTCCGAATTCCGCGTCCCAAACGACCATTCCCGGCTGGCTCTATAACCCCAATGATTATCTGCCGGGCAACGGTCCAGATGCGAGTTATGTCGGTCCCGAGCAGGGCGTCTGGTGGGCGACAGTTGGCACGGGCCGGTTAAGCGGCTACGCTCCTCAGCCGATGAAGGGAATATATTACCCTTCACCGGCATGGAAGGTTTTTATCTGTCCTCTGGACTATTCCCAAACAAAGGCCAATTTAACGGAATTTGCGGCTCGAATTATCAAATTCTGCAGTTACACAATGAATGAATGCGCGATTAACAACGAACGGCTCACTGGAAACAAGACCGTCAAGACCACGCAATTGTTCGAACAAGACGACATTCTGCTCTGGGAGAGCGATCAGACCGACGGGGGCCAGAACAACGGTGGCTATTTCAATGATGGCACGAGTCCACCCACGCAAGGCCTGGGGCGAAACCACGGCGGGGATGGTGGCAGCGTGGGCATTGTGGACGGGAGTGTGGATTTCATACTTTACAAAACTTTCACTGCCGAAGCCAACTCCTCCGGCAGGAATCAACTTTGGTGGTGTGCCGACACCAGCAACGGCCATTGAGGCCGCTTATTTCACGGTTTGCCGTGGCTATTCCAAATATCATCAATCAAAAAAGGACGCAAAGAGTCCATGGCCGTGAAAGGTTTGGGTGCCTTTCCATGAGAAAATCCTGTCTATGCTGTGTTCGAAACCTGGCCATCCTCCTGCTCTTGATGGCCGGCCTTTGTCTCGCGCGGTGCGCGGTTCAGGTTGAAACATTGGTCACGGCATTTCCGGGCGCGGAGGGTTTTGGGGCGCTGGCTACCGGCGGCCGCGGCGGAAAAACTTTTTGCGTGACCAACCTGGACGATTCCGGCCCAGGCACGTTTCGTGACGCCGTTGCCGCTCCCCATCGCATCATCACTTTCTCCGTCGGCGGCGTCATTCATTTGAAATCAAACGTCGCCGTCAGCAGCGATGTCACCATCCTTGGCCAGACGGCCCCGGGCGATGGCATTACCCTCTACGGCCATTCCATTTCATTCAGCGATTCCACCAATGTCGTCGTCCGTTATTTGCGCATCCGCCAAGGCATTGACGGAGACCGCGGCAAATGCTCCATCAATATCGTGGATGGAGCGGACATGATTTTCGATCATCTCTCGGTCGAATGGGGGCGCTGGGATTGCCTGGGCCTAACCCACGGCAGCCGCAACATTACGTTCCAATACTGCATTCTGGGGCAGGGGATAGACCCGCAACAATTTGGCGCGCTCGTGGATTCAGTGACGAATATCACTTTCAGCCACAATCTGTGGGTTGACAATGTCAGCCGCAATCCCAAGGCCAAGGGGACCATCCAATACATCAATAACGTTGTCTATAACTGGGGTGGCAACGGCCTCGTCGGCGGACATTCCCAAGCCGACCACGAATTGGATGTCATCGGCAATTATTTCATCAAAGGGCCTTCTTCCAACGACCGTTTTGTCGGCGAGTTCACCTCCACGGACCATGTGTTCCAACAAGACAACTACGCGGACCTGAATTCCGATGGACGTCTCGATGGCCATTTGATTACGGACGTTGAATTCGGCGACACGGGTGGCGACGCCACATTTGTTTCGAAACCATTCCTTCACCCCCCGGTTCCTGTCACGGTGGATTCCCCGGTGGACGCCTGGGACAAAATTGTCAGGGAAGCCGGCTGTTCGCGGCGCCGCGACGCGGTGGACCAGGCGTTGATTGCGGATGTGAAATCGCTCGGCAAAGCCGGTCGCCTCATTACCAGCGAATCCGGTGCCACATCCGTTGGCGACATCTCGTCCCATTGAATCCCGACTGCGGGTCTGTGACCGGCAGCACCTCCTTAAATGCCGGATTTCATTCCGCATTCCGTTGCCCCTTGTCAAATCACCCGTTGTTCTTACCATTTGAAAAATGAACCTCGCGACCGCCTTTTTGGAGTGCGCGCAAAAATATGCGCAAAAAATCGCCATTTATTTCGGTGACAGGGAGATTTCCTACGATCATCTCCTGTCCGCATCGCAAAAAATCGCCGCGTCCCTGAAACATCACTTTGGCGTCAAGCCCGGCGACCGCGTCGGTCTTTGGTTGAAAAATTGCCCGGAATTTCCGGCGGCCGTTTTCGGGATTTTATTCGCGGACGCCGTCGTCGTTCCCATCAACAATTTTCTCAAACCGGGCGAGGTGGGCTTTATTCTGAACGACGGCGGTATTGATGTCATCATCACCGACGCAGAATTGGCCGCTCACGATAAGGAATTGGCCGCTTTACGCCAGACAGTGAAATTTCTCCGGGTTGAAGAAGTTTCGCCAGAGGCCGCAAATCGTCCACCGATCATCAATTGCGGGCGGAACGAGCAGGACTTGGCGGTCATCATCTACACCTCAGGCACGACCGGCAAACCGAAGGGCGCCATGCTTTCCCACGCCAATCTGCTCCACAACGTTAACAGTTGTCGCATCGTGTTGGCCATGGTCGAAGACGATTCCTTTGCGGTCATTCTTCCCCTCTTTCACACCTATATGATGACCGTGGGCATTTTTTTGCCGTTCACCATCGGGGGCTCGATTGTGCTCGTCAAATCGCTCCATCCGCCGCGCGCCATGTTGCAGGAAATTTTTTCGCGCCGCGCCACCATCCTCCCCGCCGTTCCCTCTTTTTACCGCATGATTCTCGGCGCGCAATTGCCGACCCCCATGCCGATCCGCATCTTCATCAGCGGTTCAGCGCCGTTGCCCATGCAGACGCTGCGCGAGTTCGAGGAAAAATTCAAGGTGCCGCTCATCGAAGGCTACGGTCTGAGTGAAGCCAGCCCCGTCGTCTCCAAAAACCCGTTGCGCGGACCGCATAAGCCTGGCTCCATTGGAATTCCCATCGCGAATGTGGAAATGAGCGTGCAGGACAATGAGGGAAAACCACTGGACACAGGTGACACGGGCGAAATTTGCGTGCGCGGCGGCAACGTCATGATGGGGTATTGGAACCAGCCCGAAGAAACGAAGAAAGTCTTCCGCAACGGCTGGCTGTTGACTGGCGACGTGGGCCATCGCGACGCCGACGGCTATTATTACATCACCGATCGCAAGAAGGACATGCTCATCGTCAACGGCATCAACGTTTATCCGCGGGAAATCGAGGAGGTGCTGTATCATTTTCCTGGCGTGCGTGAGGCGGCGGTGATCGGGGTTCCCGATTCCCGGCGCGGCGAGCAACCCCTCGCGTTTGTCGCCGCGGCTGAAGGGCAAACCCTCGATGAAAAATCCGTCTTGCAATTCATCCGCAGCCAACTGGCGGATTACAAGGTGCCCAGGCAAGTCGTCGTCATGCCCGCGCTGCCCAAGAATGCCACCGGCAAAATCCTCAAAACCGAATTGCGCAAGCTGGCGGTGAAATAATCGCCGCCGAAAGCACCCGGGGACAAGGCGGGGCAGCATAATGTATAAGTAATTGAATTTAAGCTATTTACCATTTGTCCTTTTCCGGGTTGCGCTCCGGCTCCGCCTTGGGTATTCTGGTTTAACCGTTCGGGCATGAAGCGCGGACGGCCATGTTTTTATGGCGGAAGGATATTGCGTTAAGTGCAAGGCCAAGAAAGAGATTGCCAATGGCGTCGAAGAAACGATGAAAAACGGACGCAAGGCAATCAAAGGCAGGTGCCCAACCTGTGGCACCGTTATGTTCAAAATTTTGGGCGGCAAGGCCGCTCCCAATCCCGCCGCCGCACCCGTGCCTCCCGCGACTGGTTAAATTATGTCTTCATCCCAGCTTGCCTATGTCATCGTTACTCCGTATTCGCTGTTTAAATCCCGCACTGGCGGGGTTTTGAGCCGTTTAATCTCGCGCACCGGCCTCGATCTGTGCGCCATCAGGATGTTCGCGCCCAGCCCCGAGCTGGCCGGGGAATACGCCGACAACATCATTTCCGCCCAGGACCCCCAGGACCGGAAAATTCAGGAATTGCTCAAGGACTACATCCTGCACAATTTTTTCCCCGACCCCAAAACCGGCCGCCGCCGGCGCGTATTGATGATGCTCTTCCGCGGCGATGAAGCCGTCCGCAAAGTCAGGTCCGTCGTCGGCAATTTAAGCCCCGAACGCCGCAGTGGTGAAACTATTCGCGGCACCTACGGCGACCTCATCCTCGACGACGAAACCGGCCAGGTCCGCTATTTTGAACCCGCCGTCCTGGCCTCCCCAAGCAATGAAGAGGCCGAAACCAAATTGAAATTGTGGGCGCGGTTTTCCGACAGCGACGGTGGCGTCCTGGAAAACGTCACCACCTATCCCCACGGCGACGTTCCCGAACGCACCCTTGTGCTGATCAAACCGGACAACTTCCGTTTTCCGACCGGTCGCCCCGGCAACGTCATTGATTTCTTTTCCCGCACCGGACTTTACATCGTCGGCGCAAAAGTCCTGCACATGAGCACCGCGCAGGCCGTGGATTTCTACGGGCCGGTCCGCGAGTATCTACGCACCCAACTCAACGACAACATCGGTGCCCGCGCCAAAGACGAACTCGAAAAAGCCTTTAATTTCAAAATTCCGCCTTCCGTCGAAAAAGCCATCGGCGCCGCCCTCGGCCCCGTCTTTGGCGACAATCAATTCGAGAATATTGTGCGCTTTATGTCCGGCCGCGCCCCCTCCGAGTGTGCCTCGACAGAGGAATTGAACAAATCCGGCACGGAAAAATGCGTGGCGCTGGTTTACGAGGGAGTCAATGCCGTCCGAAAAATTCGCGATGTGCTGGGTCCCACCGACCCCTCCAAGGCGCCGCCAGGCTCCATCCGGCGCGAATTCGGCTCGACCATCATGGTCAACGCCGCCCATGCCAGCGATTCCGTCGAAAATGCCCAACGCGAATTGAAAATCGTCAACGTCGGCGAAAACAATTTCAGGCGCGTCGTTGAGGAGGCTTACGGAAAAATTTGACCGGTTTTTAATTTTTCGAGCAGCCGCGCGTCGGCCGCTGGAAATTCGTAATCTGCCAATTCCGATTTTGCAACCCATTTGAATGCCGCGCAGCCCAGCGGCTGCGGCTCGCCGGAAAGGATTCGGCAGATGAAAAATTTCAGGTGAACCGACCTTTCCGGATACTCATGGGTGATCTCTTCAAATAATTTCATTACCAAAATTTCGACGCCCAGTTCCTCCCGGATTTCACGGACCAGGCATTCCTCGGATGTCTCGCCGTCCTCGCGCTTGCCCCCAGGAAATTCCCATGATCCACCAAGATGCGATTCCGCCCGCCGTTGCGCGATGAGCAATCTGCCGTCGCGAAAAATGAGCGCGGCGCTGACGGGGATGGACTTCTGGGAAAGGCTCATTCCAACTCACCAAACACTTAACGCCCGATGCTTTTGTAAATCCAGCCAAGCTTTTCCATTTCGGCGGGGACAAACAGGTTCCGGCCGTCGAACAGGATCGGATGCGCCAGCGATTTGTAAGCGCGGTCCAAATCGAGCTTCTTAAACTCTTCCCATTCGGTGGCAACGACCAGGGCGTCACATTCGTCGGCTACGGCGTCCATGTCGCCAACGTAGGTGACGTTCGGCGCTTCCGGCAGCACCGCCTTCGCCTTTTCCATCGCCTTGGGGTCATGAACGCGCAATCGGGCGCCTTCCTTGAGCAATTTTTGGCAAAGCTCAATCGCCGGCGATGACCGCACGTCGTCCGTGTTCTGCTTGAAGGCCAGGCCCAATACGCCAATCGTTTTGTCCTTCAGCACCCAAAGCGTGTCGGTGATCTTTTTGACGAACCGCTCCATTTGGTCGGAATTGATCCGCTGCACCTCCTTGAGCAATTTGAAATCGTACCCGATTTGCTCGGCGATTTTTATGAAGGCGCTTAAATCCTTTGGAAAGCAACTTCCCCCAAAGCCGATGCCGGCGTTCAAAAACCTGCGACCGATACGCTCGTCCAGGCCAATCCCGTCGGCCACTTCCTGAACATTGGCGCCCGCCGTTTCACAAATGGCGGCGATGGCATTGATGTAGGAAATTTTTAGTGCCAGAAACGAATTCGCCGCGTGTTTTATCAGTTCGGCCGAATTGATGTCCGTGACGATGATCGGCGCCTGGAACGGCCCGTAAATTTCCTTCATCGCCGCCACCGGACGCCCCGAGCGCACGCCGATCACGATGCGGTCGGGCTTCATTAAATCGTCCACGGCAAATCCTTCCCGGAGAAATTCCGGGTTGCTTACCACGTCCAAATCCGCCTTGGCCTTGCAATAGCGACGGATGGTTTCCGCCACTTTGTCGCCCGTTTTGACGGGCACCGTGCTTTTGTCCACCACGATCTTGTATTCCGTCACCGCAGCGGCGATGTCTCGCGCCACGCGTTCGATATAGCTCATGTCCACGGATCCGTCGGCCTGCGGCGGCGTCGGCACGGCAATGAACACCACCTGCGACTTTTGCACACCTTCGGCGGTGCTGTCGGTGAATGAAAGCCGCCCGCTGTCCACATTCTTATTGACGAGTTCTTCGAGGCCCGGCTCGTAAATCGGAATGCCGCCTGCCCGAAGCATCTTGACCTTCGCCGCGTCGTTGTCCACGCAAATGACTTCATGCCCAACCTCTGCAAAACAGGCGCCCGTAACCAGGCCAACGTATCCCGTTCCGATTATCGTCAATTTCATGTCAATGGCTCGTGGTAAATGGCGCGGCTGGCGGCGACGATGTCGAAGCTGCCGGCATTTGGCTGCGTAAATCCATCAGGCGTTGCCGCGCTTCAGACCCGAGCGATCCCATCGGATCTTCGCTGGCTACATTCTCGTAATAAACGAGCGCGTCGTTCAATTTTCCCTCCGCGTCGTCAATGGTCGCAATGCCGAAGTTCGCCGCGTTCACTTGTTGCGGCTGGTTCGAACTGTTGATGACTCGTTGATAGGCGGAAACAGCCAGATCGTCCTTGCCCTCCGCGTCCAAACAAGCCGCGCTTCCGAGCAAGGCGTCCGCATCAAATTCGCTCCCAGGATTGGCGTCGAGAAAATTTTGGAATTGGGTCTGGGCCTCGGTGTATTTGCCCTGGTCATACAACAATGTGGCGCCTTGCAACAGCGCCCGCTGCGCCGCCAGCGTCCCGGGATGGTCCGCGGCAACCGTCAGGAAGGCATCGGGCGACGCATACTCGGCTGAAACCAACACCGCCGTCATGGCGTCTCCCGCCGCAATGGCCTTCTGCACCCGCTCCACCGAGGAAAACCAGAAGAAAAACCCGACAACGATGACGATGACCGTTCCGGCGATCAGGCCTTTTTTGTTCTCCTCAATCCAGGGCCACAATTTCAGCAGATAAACCGTTGTTGCGTCTTGCGCTTGCATAAATGAACGCGCAGTCTTTCCTCCGGACGCCAAAAACGCAAGCTCGAAATGGCGTTCGCGAAAAACGGCGTTCCGATTTATGACCAGATTCTTTTTGGCGCCAATGCTGTTGCTGGCCATGGCTCTGCAGGCGCCCGGCCAGAGCGCCGCCGACTTTTTCAGCCGCGGCGTTCAAGATGACCGCCAGGGGGATTCGGCCGGCGCAATCACTAATGCCACCCGCGCCATCGCCCTTCAGCCGGATTTCGCCCTCGCCTATTTTCTCCGGGGCCAGGCTGAGCAGGACCAAAGCAATTTCGACGCCGCCATCGCGGATTTTGACCGGGCCACTTCACTTAAACCTGATTTCGCAATTGCCTACCTGAACGCGGCCCGAGCCCGGGAGGCCAAGGCCGATTGGCGCGGCATGGCGGATAATCTGACCGAATATCTCACGTTGAACCCGGACGATACGAATGCCTACTCATTGCGTGCTACCGCCAGAAACCTCTCGGGCGATACCTCGGGAGCCATCGCCGACTGCGAAAAATTCCTCGCCTTCAAACCGGATGATGCGGGCGTCTGGTTGGAACTCGCCGAATTGCGCCAAAAAACAGGCGATTTGACCAGCGCCATTGCCGCGTACGGCAAATATCTGGCCCTCAAACCGGACGATGCCGCCGCTTGCAAAAATCTCGCCCTTGCGGAAAAGGCCTCCGGCAATTTGCGCGGCGCGGCGGATGACTTGGCGCGTTATCTGCGGTTGAAGCCGGGCGACGCCGAAAGCTGGTTTGCCCTCGGCCAAATGCGGCAAACCCAGGGCGACCAGCGCGCGGCCAC
>DATJSQ010000265.1:0-17318 GCA_035503995.1 Verrucomicrobiia bacterium
GGCTGGCAGCAACAATGCGGCCAGGATGGCGATAATTGCAATGACCGTCAGCAACTCCACCAGTGTAAATGCCTGCGCCCGGCTACTGCATGGATGCGAGTTCATACTTCCTGATTCACAATGAGCATAACAAATGCCATGCCACTTTCTCCGCCTTTTCCCGCAAAATACGATCAGGAAAACTACAAGCAGCCAGGAATATGCGTGAGCTTCGCGCTCATTGCGTGAAATTGGCACTATTGGTTGGCTACCTGCAAGTGTTCCACCGGGCGCGGACTATGGAGGCCTCGAATTTTGGATTTGAACGGGGGGATTTATCCTTTATTTTGCGGGGGCGGGCCCGTAGCTCAGTGGTTAGAGCAGGCGACTCATAATCGCTTGGTCCTTGGTTCAAATCCGAGCGGGCCCACCACCTCAACATGGCATGGGTTTACATCTTGCGCGGTCTGTCGGGGCGGCACTACATCGGCTCAACCACAGACCTGGCCCGGCGCATCGAACAGCACCGGAAGGGCCACACCTATTCCACGCGACGTCTCGGACAACCGTTGCATCTGGTTGCCTCCTTGCGCCTGGATTTGTTGGAAGAAGCACGTGCCCTGGAGCGGGAACTGAAACGGAAGAAAAATCCACACGTGGCCCTGTTATTGTTGGAGTCTCGCCGGCAACCGCAACGACCCGGCGGTTAGAGCAGCCCCGAATGCTTTCGGGGTTGGTCCTTGGTTCAAATCCGAGCGGGCCCACCATTTCCAAATGAAGATGGAAGCGAACTTACGGCGGCGGCGGGAGAGTTTGATGGTAATCGGGATACGGCGGGCGGGGATACACGGGTGGCGGGTTTTCTTTCAGGAGTTGGAGCACGACCGACACCGCTTTTTCCAGTTGCGGATCGTGGCCTTCGCGCACCAATTGGGGATCCATTTCCACCTCGTAGTCAGGCGGGATGCCATGATTCTCGACCACCCATTGTCCGTTCAGCCCGTACAGCGCCCAACGCGGCGCCATGACGCTGCCGCCGTCAATCAACGGCGGATAACCGCCGATGCCCACGAGGCCGCCCCAGGTCCTCATGCCGACGAGCGGCCCGATGTTCAGTTCGCGGAAATACCACGGCAGTGCGTCGCCGCCGGAGCCGGCAAATTGATTGATGATCATCACTTTGGGGCCGAAAATACCGAGCGGTTCGGAAATATCATGGCCTTCCCGCGTCATCACGCGGTTCAGGGGCGGCCGGCGCAGATAATCCACGACATAGTCGGCCAGATAGCCGCCGTGGTTGAAGCGTTCGTCAATGATGGCGGCCTGCTTGTCGGTTTGCGAAAAGAAGTAGCGGTTGAAGTTCTTGTAGCCGCCGAACATGGTGTCGGGCAAATAAACATAGGCCACGCGGCCGCCGGTCATCTCGTCCACCTTGCGACGATTGCCCTCGATCCAGGCGAGGTTTCGCAGGCCGAATTCGTCCCCGATCGGCACCACGGTGACATCGCGCGAGTCCGAGCCGTCGGGGTGCGGGCCGACTTTGATGACGGTCTGCTGGCCGGCGGTTTCCTGGAAGAAGCTGTAGAGATTATTGGTGGCGGTCAGATTGCGTCCGTTGACGGCGAGCAGGTATTCACCCACTTTGACGTTGATGCCGGGCTGGGTGAGCGGGGCCTGGAGGTCGGGATTCCAATTCTGGCCGCTGTAAATGCGCTGGAAGCGGTAACGGTCGTGGGCGACGTCGTAATCGGCCCCGAGCAGGCCGACGCTGATATCTTTAACGTTTGGTTCGGCGCCACCGCCAACCCAGAGATGGCCGACGACGAGGTTGCCGATCATCTGGCGGAACAAATCGTTCAGATCATCGCGGCTGGCCACGCGGTCCAGGAAGGGGGCATAAACCCGCTCGGCTTCCTCGATATTCAGGCCGTTGAAATGGGGGTTGTAAAAGAAATCGCGTTCGATGCGCCAAACTTCGTGATACATCTGCCGCCATTCCGCCGGCGGATCCACATGGACTTCCGCGTCATCCAATTTGAGCGCGCCCTCGCCGTCATCGGGCGCCTTTGACGAATCGGCGATGAAAAACGTGTCGCCTTGGCGGTAGAGCATTTTCTGGTCGTCGGCGGACAAGGCGAAATCGTGGATGCCGCTCAGGATCTGTTCGGTTTTTCGCGCGTCGAGGTCGAAACGATAGAGGTTGAGCGCGCCACCGTCTGGCGTGTTCACGAGCTTCGGCCCTTCCAACAAAAAGACAATGCCGTTTGATCCCGCCTGCAAATCCGTATAATTTCGGGCGGGAATCGGCAGGGAAACGATGCGTTGCGAGATATTGGTGAAATCAATCGTGAAGGCCGGTGGCTCCTCCGGCTTTTTCTTTTCCTTTTTATCGTTTTTGGCTGAATGGCTGGTGAGATTTTTACCGGTCTTATCGTCCAGATTGGTCGAGCTGACGGCGGGATTTGAATCGGCCTGTTCGTCTGAATTGGTTGAACTGACTGCGTTGGTGGCGGACTCATCGTCGCTTTGCGGTTTGACCGGCGACGGCACATTGGTTTGCAGCACGATGGCATAGACACTGTAAGTGACCGGACGCGACAGGCCGGACATGTCGCTGTCGCCGGCGGTCAACCCGTAATCCGTGCTGGCGGCAAAATAAAGATACTTGCCGTTCTTATCAAAGGCCGGATACCGCGCGTCGCTCATTCCGTCGGTGATTTGCGTGGGTTTGCCGGATTTCAGCGAATACACAAAGATGGCGTGGAGCATATTTGGCAGGATCCGGTTGTAAGTGAGCCACTGGCTGTCCTGCGACCAGTGGACATTGAACGCCGAGGGGCCTTCCTCGTAATAATCGGTGTCCACCCTGACCGGGACACCATTGGTCAAATCGAGATACCAAAGGTTGAGGCGCTTGTCGGAATAGGCGAGTTTTTGGCTGTCGGGCGACCAGGTCAATTCGTAATAGAACGACGGCGGGCGGTCGAGGGTGATCTTGCGGACTTTGCCCAATCCAAACTGGTCGCCGATGTGGAGGGCGTATTCGCCCGATTCGTCGGAGAACCAGGCGACGGACTTGCCGTCGGGCGACCACGCCGGGTCACGGTTGGCGACGCCGGAGGCCGGCGTCAAGTCGCGGACGTCGCCTTTTTCGGCGGGCACGGTGAGGATTTGGCCGTGCGCCTCAAACACACCGCGCTTTCCGGTCGGCGAAATATCCGAGTTCTGGACATCGTCGGCGGAAATTTTCTGGAAACCCGGCTCCAATTGCGGCATGTCGGCGGCGATACGCACGTGGACTTCGTGTTCGGCATGGGTGGCAAAATCGTAAATGTGGAGTGAGCCGAACTGGTCATAGACGATACCGCCGGGGCCGGCGGCGGCGGAGATGATGTCGAAACCGGTGTTATGCACCAGCTCGGTGATCTCTTTGGTGTTTAGGTCATAGGCGAACAAGGTCACAGGCCCATTACGGTCGGAGAGAAAATAAATGGTGTCGCCGACCCACATTGGATTTTTATCGTTGGAATTATCGCGCGGAATTTTGGTGATGCTGGAATCGGAAAGGTTGGCGATCCAAATGGGCGTGGTCTGGCCGCCGCGGTAATCCCGCCAATAAGGCTCCCACTGAAAGATCGGGACGTAGGCGAGCTGTTTGCCGTCCGGCGAATAAGAACCGTCCGAACCCATCGGGAGCGGCAGTTCGGTGGGGTAGCCGGCGCCATGCAGGGGCATGATGAAAAACTGTGCCGGATCCGAATAACTGGCCCGATGAGACGTGAAAAGCACGTCCTTGCCGTCGGGCGTCCAGCCGACGGGGACTTCGTCGTCGGGATAATACGTCAGGCGCCGCGGTTCTCCGCCGGCGGCGGGCACCACGTAGATATCATCGTTGCCGTCGTAGTTGCCGGAGTAGGCGACGAGTGTTCCATCTAGGGAAAACACCGGTTTGGCGAGCCGGTCGCTGCCAGTGACGAGCCGTTGGGCGTCACCGCCGTCGCGGCTGACGATCCAAATTTCGCCCCCGTAGGCGAAGGCGATTTGGGTCTGGCTCAACGAGGGTGACCGCAAGAGGAGCGGTTCGAACGGTTTGGCGGCCGCGAAATTCGCGCCGGCTGCCAACAGCAGGATGACGGTCCAGTTTTTTATCATGGCTGGTAAATGTTTAGAGCTTCGCGCATCGTTTCCTCTCCGGGACAGATTACCCGCCCCTCCGACCTTTCAGCAAGGCTGATTGGGCGGGGCCGGTTGAGCATCCCCGGCATCCTGTTTCCATGCGATGTTGTTGGTATTATAAATAATGGCGCAACAAAAGTGGCTGGCAACCACGTGCTCCAACACAACAAAACGAACAAGCCGTCACGTTGGAAAGGAAAATAAACTTGTCCGGAGCGCAAACAAGAGGGTGCGACATTGAGACTCCGCCCAAGTCCATTACCATTTCAAGCGTGCGCGCGGTCCGGCGCCCGGTTAAATTCACAATGATTTTTGTGCCATGCGATTATTCTTGCGCCTCTCAAACGTCGGCAGCCGCCATTGTTTTGCCGTTTCATTCGCCATGATTCTCGCAACCTTCCAGGGCCTTGCCGATTCATCGGCGGGGGTGCACGTCGGTCCGTGTTTGGCGGTTGGCGGCGCCGTCCACTCCGGGCGCTCTCCGGTCCACACTGACGTCATCGAATCCGAACTTATTTCGGGCAAATGGCAGCCGCCCGTTGCGGGCGACCGCGTCGAACTTCCCGACGGTTCCTCAAGCGAGTGGCGGACGATGAACACGAACAAGGACGGGTGGTTTGACGACCGCGTCCTGGAGGGGGGTTACGCTTACGCGCCGGTGGCGGCCCAAAGTGATTGCGTGATGATTCTTACGGCGGAAGGCAACAGTCTGGTGTATGTGAACGGCTCGCCCCGGGCCGGCGATCCTTACGAATATGGCTACGTTCAGATGCCGGTATCATTGCACGCCGGAACAAATGACTTCCTTTTTCTTTGCAACGGCCGGCTCAAGTTCACGGTGACCGCGCCGGAGCGTGCCGTTGCGTTCAATCCCGGCGACACCACCCTGCCGGACTTGATTGCCGGCGAGCCGATGAACACGTGGGGTTCCGTGGTCGTCGTCAATGCCACCGGGGAAACGCAAACCGGACTTTCGATTCGGGCCGCCATTGCCGGGAAACGCGCCGCCGAGACGGTTGTCCCGGCCATTCTCCCCTATAGCGTGCGCAAGGTGGCGTTTCGTCTGCGCGGCACGGTATCGGCGTCAACGACGGTCAACCCGCAACAAATACGCGCGGTGCTGCCGGACACGCCGCGGGATGAAGCGCAGGAAACCATCGTCCCGCTGCAACTCACGCTTGTGGGCGGTGGCCGCGGAAAACAGCAAGCGCTGGATTCGGTGACCACCAAATTGCGGGTGCGTCGCGCGGATCAGATTCAAAAGCGGACATTTATCAGCGGGATAGACGGCAGCGTGCAGTATTGGGCGTTGAATCCGGCGCAGCCGATCCAGCGCAGACATCCGCCGCTGGCGATGTTTTTTTCTCTCCACGGCGCGGGGGTGGAAGCGCTCGGCCAGGCGGAAGCTTATGAGCCAAAAAGTTGGGGCGACCTCGTGGTGCCCACCAATCGGCGGCCTTATGGATTTGATTGGGAGGATTGGGGACGATTGGACGCGCTTGAAGTGTTGAACATCGCCAGGGCCGAATTGCATCCCGACCCGCAGAAAATTTATCTGACCGGCCATTCGATGGGCGGCCATGGCGCGTGGCAACTCGGCGCGCTCTTTCCCGACCATTTTGCCGCCGATGGCGTCAGCGCCGGATGGATCAGCTTTTTCTCGTACGCCGGCGGAACGCGTTTCACCAACGCCACTCCGGTGGAAGCGATCCTGCAACGCGCCGCCGCCGCCAGCGACACGCTCCTGATGAAGAGTAATTATCTTCAGGAAGGCATTTACATCCTGCATGGCAGCGCCGACGACAATGTGCCGGTGACCGAGGCGCGACACATGAACGCCGTGCTTTCTCAGTTTGATCACGACTACATTTTCCATGAACAACCCGGCGTCGGCCATTGGTGGGACCTCTCGGACGAACCGGGCGCGGATTGCGTGGATTGGCCGCCGATGTTCGACTATTTTGCTCATCACGTTATTCCGACGGACGGGAGCCTGCGCGAGATTAACTTCACGACGGTCAATCCCGGAGTCTCGGCGTCCTGTCACTGGCTGGAAATCGAGCAACAAATTCGTCCGCTCGAACCCAGTTGGGTGGATGTGCGTTGGGACCCGGGCAAACGGCGCTTCGTCGGCACGACGGCGAACATCGCGCGCCTCGTTTTGGACTTGGACCAGGTGGCGCCGGGCGATCCGTTCAAGGTGGAACTCGACGGTCAAACAAACGAGATTCCGTGGCCGACGGACGCCGGGAAATTGTGGCTGCGGAATGAAAGCGGGCAGTGGAGTGTGGCGTCCGAGCCTTCTCCTACGCTCAAAAGCCCGCTGCGCAATGGTCCTTTCAAGGACGCCTTCCGGCACCGGATGATTTTCGTTTATGGAACCAAAGGCACGCGGGAAGAGAATGCGTGGGCGTTCGACAAGGCGCGATTTGATGCGGAGACATTCTGGTATCGGGGCAACGGCTCGGTGGACGTGGTGCCGGACACGGCGTTTGATCCGCGCGCCGACCCGGATCGCAGTGTGATTCTTTACGGGAACGCCGATTCGAACGGCGCCTGGCCGGCGTTGCTGGGCGAAAGCCCGGTGCAGGTGAGCTGGAACGAAGTCAAAATTGGCGGGCGCGATTTAACCGGAGACAATCTCGCCTGTCTGTTCCTGCGCCCGCGAGCCGGCAGTGACGTCGCCTGCGTGGGTGTGGTTTCGGGCACCGGTGCGGTGGGAATGAAACTCACCGACCGATTGAACTATTTCCTCTCCGGAGTCGCGTATCCGGATTGCACGGTGATCGGTCCGGAGATGCTCCGTGAAGGCGTCAAAGGCATTCGCGCCGCCGGTTTTTTCGGGAATGATTGGAGTGTGGAGAACGGGGAATTTGCGTGGAGCGAGTGAGCGAAGGCGTTCTTGGCTTCCAACGCAGCGAGGTCCTGGCATTGGAATCATAGGGCTGCTTTCAAGTCGGTTAGAAACGCGTCCACATCGTTTTCGACAGTGTCCCAAGCGCACATCAGCCGGCAGCCGCCCTGGCCGATGAACGTGTAAAAGAGCCATCCATTTTTCCAGAGCGCGTTGACGGCCGCTGCCGGAATTTCGACGAACACGGCATTGGCCTGGCGCGGGAAGAGGATTTTGACGCCGGCAATCCGGTTCAGTCCGTTTTCAAGCCGCGCGGCCATTGCGTTGGCACGCTTGGCGTTCTTTAACCAGGCGCTGTCCTTGAGCATTCCGACCCACGGCGCGGACAGATAACGCATCTTGGATGCAAGTTGGCCGGCCTGTTTGCAGCGGTAATCGAATTCCTCAGCCAGTTTCACGTCGAAAAACACGACCGCCTCGCCGATGCCGACGCCATTTTTGGCCCCGCCCAGGCACAGAACATCCACGCCCGCCTGCCAAGTAATTTCCTTGGGTTTCGCGCCCAGCGAAACGACGGCGTTGGCGAAACGCGCGCCATCCATCTGGATGTGCAGGCCATGCGATTTCGCGACCGCCCAGATCGCTTTGATTTCATCCGCCGTATAGACGGTGCCGACTTCGGTCGCCTGGGTGAGGCTGATGGCGCGCGGTTTGGGATAATGAATATCGGACCGGCGTTTCACCACGCGTTCAACCGCGTCGGCAGTCGCCTTGCCGTTGGCGCCGCCAACGGTGAGCACCTTGGTGCCGTTGGAAAAAAATTCGGGCGCGCCGCATTCGTCAGTTTCCACGTGGGCCAGTTCGTGGCAGATGACGCTGTGGTAGGACTGGCACAAGGACGCCAGTGCCAGTGAATTGGCGGCGGTGCCGTTGAAGACAAAGAAGACCTCGCAACGAGTCTCAAAAATATCGCGGATGCGGTCGGCGGCCTCCTGTGTCCACGGGTCGTCGCCGTAAGAAACCACATGGCCGCGGTTGGCCTCTTCCATGGCCGCCCAGGCTTCCGGGCAGATTCCGGCATAATTATCACTTGCAAATTGCCGGCGCACCGGCGCCGCGACCGTCGTATAAGGATTTCCTTCTCGTGCAGCCATGGTGTTCATTTAGCAAATTTCCGGACCAAACAAAAGCGGGAAGAACTTGTTGGTGGTTCAATCAGGAAAGACCAGCCGGAACAATCAATTCATGGCCGACCCCGCCCGGCTGACATCGTTGGTCGAGAAGCGGATGTAAGGGAAACATTCGGGGATGTGGGAATCCCAAACGCCGTGCCGGCTCCAGACCCAGCCGCCGGAGTCGTTCGCCGGCGGGGCTTCCTTGTAAGTGTTGAACCGGGAAAAATCAATGCGCCAAACATCGCCGTCTTTGGGCGGCAGGGACCGATGGTCGGCCTGCGCAAGCCATTTCATTCCCTTCCATGGAAAAGCCAGTTCGACAGTCCAGCCTCGGTCGCGGTCCGTGTCGTTGTTCAGGGTGCCGTCCATGAACACCGCCGTTTGTTTGCCCGGAAAATGCCAGTGGAAATCGCCGAGGCGTCCGCCCCGTGGATGATTCGTAAAGCCGACTCCGTTGAATGGCTGGAGCAACGAGCGTTGGAATTCCGGCGCACGCGAAAATCCATCGCGTTCGTAGGCGTCGTCCCAGATGAAGAAGGCTTCGTAAGTGGTGTTGAACCCATTGATTTCAAATTCGTAATAGGAATCCCGTCCGGCGATGAACACTTCGGCATCGTTGTCGTAATAGATGGGCGAGTCATTGGTGGTGAACCGCGCGTGAAGGAGCGGTTCCTGGATGCGGAAGGCGACATACAGGTTTGTGTCATCCCACAAGATCATGGCGCGGGTGTCGAAAAGAGCGGGTTTGCCGGAAATGATGTCCACAAACCGCGGCGATTCCGGCGCCTCCTGCCACGCTTTCTCGTCCAGTTTCCCGTCAATGTGGATTGGTTCGCTGACGTGGTAGGCCGTGTAGTGGGCAGTCTCGTCCTGCGGACAGGGAAACTTCCATTCGTCCGCGCGGACGGCAGCCGACGCCAGGATGACAAGACAGCCGAGCGGCGGTAGCAGCTTTGAAAACGATAACGAGAAATCCGACATGTGCCGATCGTAGCACAGGAAGCTGGACATTCAACGCCGAATGCCGAAGGGAAGCGACGATGGAAGATGGAGGATTGGGGATGGCGGAGGATTGCCGATTGGCGATTGGAAGGGTAAATTAAAATTGATGCACGTCCTCAACGGTGAGCGGTTAAAGGCAAGGTCCGGCGATCCACGGCTGGTCCCGCTGCCCGAGGCGGAGACCCGTGCGTTTATCACCAGTCGTTACCATGAACCGGCCGTTCACTTTCTCTGGCATTACCATCACGAGGTGGAACTGGTTTGGATCCGGGCGGGGAGCGGATTGCGATACGTTGGCAGCTCGGTAAAGCATTTCGGGCCTGGCGACCTGGTGTTGTTGGGCGGCGGGCTGCCACACACCTGGGCTTCGGACATCGGGCGGCCCTCGGATGCAATCTGGTCCGTCATCCAATTCCATCCCAGGCACTGGAGCGAAGGTTTCTGGAAACTGCCGGAGCTGGGGCCGATGAACGACTTGCTGCTTCGGTCGGCCGGCGGGGTGCAATTCACCGGTCCGCTGGCGCCGCGAGTTGGAAGACAAATCGAGGAGCTTGCGGCCATGCCCGCCTATTCACTGGAAGGGTTGGTCCTATTTCTTAAAATCTTCGATCAATTGGCCCGGATGCCGTCCCGGACGTTGAACGATCCGCGGCTGGAGAAAGGGCCGGGCCGGTCGGATCCCCGCCTGGAACTGGTTTTGCAATGGATTCAAGGCCAGATGTCAGGGAGCATTACGCAAGCGCAGGCAGCCGGCGAGGTGAAGATGGGGCCGGCGGCCTTCAGCCGCTGGTTCAAGGCCAGCGTGGGACGCGTTTTCCAGCGCTACGTGAATGAATTGCGCGTGGCAAAAGTCTGCGCGCTTTTGGCTGGCGGCGAAAAGAGTATCACCGAGGCCGCCTTCAAGTGCGGTTACAACAATCTCGCCAATTTCAACCGCCGGTTTCGCGAGCTGACCGGCATGACGCCGGGCATGTTCCGCAACCAGACGCGGCTCAGGCAGGAGGAAAGCGCGCGAAAGGCATTGATTCGCATGGGGGCGCATGGTGCCGTTCGCATTGCGGGAATGCGAAAACCGAAGTGGGAGGATGGAGGACGGAGAGCGGGAAAAACGACGAAAGGCTGAATGCCAAAGGCTAAAATGAGCGGGAAAGCGGGGCAGGAGAATCGCGGGTCAGTGTTAACTGAGTATGTATAATTTGCAAGCGCGTAGCAGCCCGCCGGGCGACTTCGTGCGAGAGTCAACAAACCGTCATGATTACCGAACCAACAATCCAAGCTGCATGAAGCCGGCCTTGATCCGCAAGCTGGCCCGGATTCGCGAGAACTCCGCGAGCCGCGAGTTCATCCTGGCCGACGCCAAGGACGCAGACATGGCGTGGGGCGTGCCGAGCGCCGGTGAAATTTATCCGCGGATGACCGGCAGGGCACGCCATCGCACGATGCCGGAATTTCACGAGCAGATCCGGGAAGTTGTGCGGCAAGGAATCGTGGACATTCTGCTGGCATCCACCTCGACGATGAGCCGGCTGGCGCATCAAGAACGATTGTTTGACAAATCCAATGTGACCCCGGCCATCCGCGCCAACGACACCAGCGACGTCTGGCTTCCGCGGGGCGGCAAGTATCGCGAGCATCCCTCGCTCCCGTTCTCGTCCAGTTATATCGAGGAAGCGCAGTTCGGCAGTGTCATTGGCGCCAGGCGCAGCAAACCCGTGGTCAATCTGGGATTATATTCGATGACCTATAACAACGACGCTCGCGCCGATCTCGAAACCCAGAAGGCCTTCCGGGAGTTCCGCGCCGAGGCGCGCCGCAAAGGGTTCAATTATTTTCTCGAAGTCTTTCCACCGAACGTGAACGCGGGGCTGGGGCGCGGGGAAATCCCGTCGTTTGTGAACGACCACATCTGCCGCACGCTGGCGGGCGTGTCGCTGCCGGACCGGCCGGCATTTCTGAAAGTGCCCTTTTTTGGTCCACGCGCATTGGAAGAACTGGCCGCCTATGATCCCTCGATGGTGCTGGGGGTGATGGGCGGCGGCAACGGCACGACCTACGACGCCTTCAAGCTGCTGGCCGACGCTCAAAAATACGGGGCACGGGTGGCGCTCTACGGTCGCAAGATCAAAGCGGCCGAAGACCCGCTGACTTTCATTGTTTTTTTGCGGCGCATCGTGGAGGGCGAAATCACCGCCAAAGAAGCGGTCAAGGCCTACCACGGCGAGCTGAAATCCAAGAAGATTCATCCCCGGCGTTCGCTGGCTGCGGACATGAAAATTACCGACACCAGTCTGAACTATTAAGGAAACCCATGCGCACCGCACTGACGGACAATGTGGCGAAGTTTTTGAAGGCGCCCATCAACCATTACTTCGACGGAAAATTTTTGCCGAGCACCGACGACGCGACGTTTCACGTGGTCAATCCATCGGACGGCTCGACGCTCGCCGAGGTTGCGTGGGGCGGCGCGGCGGAAATCGGCGCGGCGATTGGCGCGGGGGCGAAGGCGTTTCCCGCCTGGTCCGCGCTGGCGGCCGCCGACCGGGCGGCGCGGCTGCACCGCCTGGCTGAACACCTCGACCAACATGCGGCGGACCTGGCGTTGCTTGAATCGCTCGACGTCGGCAAGGCCATCACGGCGGCGGAGGGTTTTGACGTGCCATTTGGAATCGAATGTCTGCGCTACTTCGCCAATCTCTCGGCGCAGGCGGTCTGCGATTTGCCACTGGCAATCAAAAACATTGAGGCACGGCGCCATCTGGCGCCGTATGGGGTTTGCGGCTTTATTTTCCCCTGGAATTTTCCGTTCACGCTGCTGCTATGGGGCATTGCGCCGGCATTGGCGGCAGGCAACACGGTCGTGGTTAAACCGTCCGAAGTCACGCCGTTGAGCACACTCTATTTCGCGCAACTGGCGGCGGAGGCGGGAATTCCGGCGGGCGTCATCAACATCGTCTGCGGTGACGGTTCGGCGGGGGCGGCGCTCGCGGCGCATCCGCAAATCAAGCGGATTTCCTTCACAGGCTCGCCGGGCGTCGGCAGGAAAATCGGCGAAGTCTGCGGGCGGAACCTGGTTCCCTGCAAACTGGAGCTTGGGGGAAAGGGGGCGGCGGTGATTTTTGAGGACGCCGACGCAGCCGCCACGGCGCAAGCGCTGGCGGGCGCAATCACCCTGAACACCGGCCAGGTCTGTTGCACGGCCACGCGTTGGCTGGTGCATGAAGCGATCTATGATGCGTTCGTGGAGAAAGCCGTGGCCGCGCTCAAGCAGACCAAAATCGGTCCCGGGACGGATCGCGCGACACAAATGGGGCCGGTGGTAAGCGAGACGCAGCGCCGACGCATCACCGGGTACCTGACGCGGGGTGAAGAGGAGGGCGCGCAGTTGGTTTTGGCGGGTGGGACGGCGGCGCCGCGCGGTTCCGAGGGCGGATTCTATGTGCAGCCAAGTTTGCTGGCGGGTTCACCGGACAACGTCTGTTGCCGCGAGGAAATTTTCGGCCCGACGGCGTTTCTTTTGAAGTTCAGGGACGAATCCGCCGCAGTCCGCATGGTCAACGAGTTGGCCTACGGCCTCGCGAACAGCGTTTGGAGCGCCGATCTGAGCCGCGCCAACCGGGTGGCCGAACAAATGGTTGCCGGCAATAGTTGGATCAACGCGCACAATGTTTTCGCGTACGGATTGCCGTATGGCGGCGTGAACTTGAGCGGCCTCGGCGGCGGCGTTAACAGCCCCGATACCTTTCGGGATTATCTGCGTGCGCAAACCATTGCGCGGCCGCTGGGGTGAACCGCATGACCGAAGATTCCACCAGCGATTTTCTGGCTTTGCTCCAGCGCGACGGCGTTGTCCGTTCAGCCGCCGCGCGGCTCACGCCGCTGGCCGGCGGGGTGTCGTGCGACATTCATCTCGTGGAGGACGGCGGCGAAAAGTTCGTGGTAAAGCGCGCCCTGGCGAAATTGAGAGTGAAGGCGGATTGGTATGCGGACGTGAACCGGAACCGCAGCGAATGGGAATACATCCGCTACGTCGCGAATTTTTTGCCGGAGGCGGTGCCGTCGGTGCGACACGTTTCAACGGAAGGCAACTACTTTGCGATGGAGCACCTTGGGGGCGGATTCAAGAACTGGAAACAGTTGTTATTGTTTGGAATCGCCGACGCGGGCGCGGCGGCCCGTGCCGGGAAATTGCTCGCGGAAATTCACCGGCGTTCCGCGGGCGATGTTGAGGCGCGGAGAGTGTTCGACACCACGGCCAATTTTTTCCAGTTACGCATCGAACCCTACCTGCTGGCGACCGGCGCGAAACATCCGGCGTTGAATCCACTGTTTAAGGCGGAAGCGACGCGGCTCGAACAGGTGCGTGAATGCCTGGTACATGGGGATTTCAGTCCGAAAAACATTCTGGTGAGCGGCGACCGGATGGTGATCCTGGATTGCGAAGTGGCCTGGTATGGCGACCCGGCGTTTGACCTCGCGTTTTTCTTGAATCACCTGCTGTTGAAGGCGCTGTTTCACGCACCGAAGGAGGCGGGAATCCCGGCGATGGTCCTGCAATTTTGGGCGGCCTACCAGGCGGCGCGGCCATCGGCGGAAATCGGACTGCGCGCCGGCCGATTGCTGCTGATGCTGCTGCTCGCGCGCGTGGACGGCAAATCGCCGGTTGAATATCTCGACGCGGAACGGCGGAACTTCGTGCGCCAATTTGTCCGCACAAATCTTCCGGCGGAAATATTCTCCCCGCAACAGGTCGCCGCGGCCTGGTTCAAACAATTGAAAACGCTTCAAACATGAAAATTGAGACGATTTCCGCCTGGCAGATTTTCGATTCGCGGGGCAATCCCACGATCGAGGCCGAGGTGACGCTCGAAAACGGCGTGCGCGGCCGCGGTCTGGCCCCGTCGGGGGCATCCACGGGACAATTTGAAGCGGTGGAATTGCGCGACGGGGACCCGGGGCGTTTTCGCGGCAAGTCGGTTTTCCAGGCCGTTGCAAATGTGCAGGGAGTCATCGGACCCGCCTTGAGGGGCCGGGACGTATTCGATCAGAGCGGAACTGATGAAACGATGATTGCACTGGACGGCACGCCGAACAAGGAGCGGTTGGGCGCGAACGCCATCTTGTCCGTCTCGATGGCCGCGGCCAACGCGGCGGCGGCGGCGCGGGGGGAACCGTTGTTCGCCTGGCTGGGCCATGGAAAAGGGGACCTGCTGCCGTTGCCGGAAATCCAGATCATCGGCGGCGGCGCGCACGCGAACTGGCGGACGGACGTGCAGGATTTCCTGCTGGTGGCACCCAACGCTCGGAGCTACGGGGAGGTGATGGAGATCACCCACAATGTTTTCCACGCGGCCGGCGACATCATGAAACGGCGCGGTAAATATTTTGGCGCCGCCGATGAAGGCGGCTACTGGCCGGAATTCAAGACCAACGAAGAGGCGTTGCAACTCCTGGTGGAGGCAATTAAGGCGGCGGGCTGCCAGCCGGGTTGCGAGGCGGCCATCTCGCTCGACATTGCGGCGAGCGACCTCTTCGACGAAGGCACGCAGACGTACCAGTTCAAGCTGGAGTGACGGACTTTTTCGTCGGCGGAATTTGCCGCGCTGATGGCGGATTGGTGCGCCCGATACCCGATAATCTCCATCGAGGACCCGATGGCGGACACGGATTGGGACGGCTGGCGGAAAATTTTCGCGACCCTGGGCCATCGGGTGCAATTGATTGGCGACGACCTGTTCACCACCCATCTCGAACGCATCAAGGCAGGCATTGAGAAGCGCGTGGCGAACGCCGTGCTCATCAAGCTGAACCAAATCGGCACGGTGACGGAAACGTTGCGGGCCATCGAGTTGACGCGGCAGGCGGGGTGGCTGCCGGTGATTTCGGCGCGTTCCGGGGAAACGGAAGACGCATTCATTTCGCATCTGGCGGTGGCGACCAACGCGGGCCAGCTCAAGGTGGGATCATTCTCTCGGAGCGAGCGCATGAGCAAATGGAACGAAGTCATCCGCATTGAACGCGAACTTGGCAGCCGCGCGCGATTTGCGGGCGGGAAGCTCTTCGAGAAAATAATTTCGGCCAAATGGCCTTTCCAAATATGAAAAGATCCGAGATCAACCGGGCGTTGAACGACGCCATGCATTGTTTCAAATCCATCCACTGGGCGCTGCCGCCTCAACCCCGCTGGGACGTAACGGACTGCGGGCTGGGCCGGTTCGCCGAGGTTGGCCTGGTTTTGGTGAACCTTGCGGAACAACCGGAATACTGCGAGAAAATCATGTATTCCAGGCAACGGCAGGTGACGCCGATGCATACGCACGCAAAAAAGAAGGAGGACATCATCTGCCGCAGCGGACGTCTGGCCATTGAACTGTGGCGCGGCCATCCGGAGAAAACGCGAAGGGGGGAGACATTCTCCGTCTGCCGCAACGGCGAACGTGTGGAAGTCCGTTCGGGCGAACCGGTGGTTTTGCAATCGGGCGAGCGGGTGATGATTGAGCCGGCGGTGTATCATGCGTTTTGGCCGGAAAGCGTGGAAGCGGTCATCGGCGAAGTTTCGACGGCCAATGACGATGCGAACGATAATTTTTTTGTGGACCCGAACATCGGGCGGTTCCCGGAAATCATCGAGGACGAACCGCCGGTGGTACGCCTGTTGTGGGAATCGCCGAAATGAATTTTTCCCGGTTTATACGATGAAGCTTGCGAGGCTGGCGGAACATTTGGAAACGCAGTCGTCACTGGCAGGCTCAGCGCCGGTCGTCGCGGGGTTTGATGCGTTCGTGGACGAAGTCATCCACGTGGTGGGCACGCGCACCGCGCCCGATGCCTATGTACCGGTCGGGACGATTGCCGAATTCGGGAGATGGGCGACGGCGTCAGCGGGGCGCAGCGGATTGAGGGAATATGTCGTTCTGGGCCGGGCTGCGGGCGGTTGCACCGTGAATACCGGGGATGGCCTCGCGGCATTTGGTTTTCCGGTGGATGCGTTTGCTGGCATGGGCACCCCGCCGGACCCCGCTTTTGACGAGTACCGCGCGAGGTGCCGGTCCGTCCATCCGCTTGGCATGGAGGCGGGCCGGTCGCTGGTTTATGAATTTCAGGATGGCAAATTGATGTTCTGCTCGGTCAGCCATTTCGCGCGGTTCACCCCGGGATATCTGGCAGAGGAGATGGCCGATGGCAGTTACCGCCGGGCTTGCGCGGCGGCGGCGGGGATTGTCCTGACAAGCTGGTCGGTGTATCCGCATATGACGGAATGCTGGAAGTTTCTGCAGCGTGAAATTTTTTCGGGCTTGAAGCACCGGCCAAAGATATTTCTGGACCTCGCCGACCCGGCCAGCCGGGCACCGGGTGATTTGCTGGGGATGTTGGACGCGCTCCGCGGATTCGAGAAGGTTGGCCCGACGACGCTCAGCCTCAACGGGAATGAGGCAAATCAGATAGCGCGGGCGCTTGGGATGGCGGAAGCCACCGGGGAGCCGCACGACGTTGAGCGGCTCGCGGCGGCGCTGCGTGAGCGGGCGCAAATTTCGGAGGTGGGCATCCATCTGACGCAATCGGCGATCGGCGCGACCGCGGCCGGCGCGGTGACGGTAAAGGGGCCTTTCTGCGCCAGCCCGCGGAAGAGTGTCGGGGCCGGCGATCGTTTCAATGCGGGCTGGCTGGCGGGCGGATTGCTTGGTCTGCCGGCGGACGAACGTCTTTTGCTCGGGGTCGCCGCCTCGGGTTTTTTCGTGCGAGCGGCGAGGAGCGGAACATTTCCAGAGATCGTTGATTTTATTCGCCGGTGGGCGGACGGGCGCCTTGAGTGAAGAGTGAAGGGATTGCACAGGCACGCGGGCATGCTCCTTCGCTCAGCCTCGCCAAAACCCAAAATCTCCCGCTGCCGAACGGCTACGGTTTTTCTTCAAACGCTTTGATTCCAAAGCCGGCAGGTTGGCAGAATGGCGCCTGGCGATAGGGTGGAAAAGCGCCAGAGGACTGGCGCACTCCAAAACCTCGCGGACATTCAATCCGCGCTTTTAATTCGCCACGCTCGAAGCAAGACCGGCTAGTTTGTTGGCGGGCCGGCCAATGGCGCGATTTGATAGAATCCTGACGAATTGTCCGGGGCATTCGGGTCAATGAATTCG
>DATJSQ010000266.1:0-45897 GCA_035503995.1 Verrucomicrobiia bacterium
AACCCCTACAAGTTGCCGACGTCGAAGCATTGGCCAGGGCTAGCGTCAGCGACGACGTCATCATCGCCCAAATCCAGAATTCCCACACCGTTTATCATCTAAGCACCGCGGACATCATTGGCCTTCATAATGCCGGCGTAAGCGACAGGGTGGTCAATTACATGATTAACACCGCCAATTCGCCGGGAGCCGCCGACACCAGCGTGGTGGCAGCCGCGCCGCCGCCGCCGCAAACAGATGTCGTCGTCGCGGCCCCGGGGCCGGACTATGTCTGGGTGGACGGCGAGTGGCAATGGATCGGCGGCACTTGGGTATGGGCCGGCGGTCATTGGATTCTTCCGCCCTATCCGCACGCCGTTTGGATTCATGGCGGCTGGTATCGCGGGCCTGGCGGTTGGTATTATCACCGCGGCTATTGGCGGTAACTGAACTCTGACCTTTGAACTGAACCCCGAAAGCTCTCGGGGCTGCCCGCTGGGTTGGTGGACCGTGGTCAAGTTTGGCGTCGCCTTTCAAATCAAAAAGGCTCCAGCCCTTACATCCAGATGGGTTTAAAATACCGCTTCTGAAACCCGTAGGGTCAAAATTCTTGCGTGAAAAGCGGCGGAAAACTTCGTGCCTGAAGGAACGGGCCGAGCCTGCTTCAAGGCGATACGCTTAGACGATAAAAACGTTGCGGGGAGTTGACGGCATTGGTGTCGGATACCGTCAAGTTGGGGTTGGTGGCGATCAGCGGTTGGCCGAGGTCAATCCAGTTGGTCTGGAGCAGGTTCGTGGTGTATTGCACCTGATAGACCAACCCTGTGACCGTGTTCCATGTAAGATTGAAGGCGGTCGTTGTTTGTTGCGTCGCCTTAAACGCCGGACTCGAAAGCGGGGTCGCACTAATGTCGTCCAAGCCGAGGTAGTAGGGTGTATCTTCAAATCCAAACTGTAGAACCGTGCTGGAACCGGAGGCGGTGACAATGAACTGCAAGTTCGTCCAACTGATAAATGGCAGGTTGGTCTGGTTGAAGAGCGTCGTTCCATTCCATTGCACGAGAAATTGATTGGGGGTGGCTCCCTCCGAATTGGCGGGATTCTCCAGCCACAGGGAGAGCAGATAATTCTGCCCCGGCGCCGTTGTCAGGGTTTGGGAAAGATAACCCAAGGAACCGCTTTGCCCCAGCGCCGCGCCGTAATTGCCCGATTGCACAAAACTGCTGTCGGCGGTCACCAAATTGTATTTGCTGCTGCCATTCAGCGTCCAGTCGGAGAAATTGCCGGTTTCAAAACTGCCATTGCCCACGATTGACTGGCCGACATTGATGGTAAACGGCAGGCTCACCGCCACGCCCGTGGGGTTGGTTACCAGCACATCCGTCGTGTAAATGCCCGATGGCAGACCATCTGCCGCCACCGTCAGGCTCACCGTCATGGTCGTTTCAGCGCCGCCCGCCAAAGTGCCGCTGGACGGTGATGCCGTCAACCAAGACGGGAGGTTCAGGGCGTTCCACGGCAGCGAACTGCCGCTCTGGTTGCTCAACAGGTAATCTTGCGAGGTCACGCTAAATCCGCCGCCGACCGGACCCGAAGCCGCAAATCCATTGGTTGGCGAAATCACCAGCGGCTGGTTGACTCGGAGCGTGAACAGCGCGTCCTGCGCAGCTGGCGACGTCCAGTTGGAAAAGATCAAGGTGGCTGGGTAAGTCCCCACCGCCAGATTGCCGGCCGTGGCGGTGAGGCTGCAGGCAAGAGTGGTTTGGGCCGCCGCCGCCAGTGTGCCGCCGGTCGCGGACACTTCAAGCCACGCCGAGGTATTGACCAGCGACCACGTCAATGGGGAACTGGTGGCGTTGGTCAGTTGAAAAGTTCCGGAGGCGATGCTGAACGGGCCGCCCGCCACGCCGGTGGCGGCACCCGATAACGGAGAAACAATCAAAGCCTCGGAACCAGCCAGCGCGTTGATCAAACTTTGCCCCGCCGGAGTGCCCAGACCGGCGCAAAGATCGTAGCCGTTGGTGGCATAAAACAAATCCGGACTGCTCGACCACGTGTTATTGCCGGTCGTGATGTCGTGAAAACAACTGGCATAGTTTGGCGCCGCCGCCAGGGCGTAGATGGCGGGATTGATGAATCCGACACCGGATTTTCCGTTGGCCGCCGCCTGCTGGTTGACCAGCGCCATGAAACCAGCCCATAACTGCGAGGCGCAACTCGTGCCGCCAAATTCACCGCTGTCACCATTCCCATAATCCACAAAGACATTGTCCGCCGTCAGCGCGACGTCAGGGACATTCCGAAAACCAGTCGAGCCTCCTCTGCCGGTCATGTTGTTGACGTTCGTCTGCCAGCTTGGAATTGAATAATAGCTGCTGATGCCGCCGCTGCTGCCGACATAACCATCGTCGCTCGATACATAACCCCAGTTCCAGACAGTCTCCGAAGCGTAGGAAGCGCCCGTGCCATTCATCGTCAAGGTGGTTCCGCCTACTTGCGTAATGTAGGGGCTGCTCGCCGGCGCATTTTGCAGGGAAGGGTTGTCAACGCCGTTGACCGAGTTGGCCCCGGTGGTGAAGGCGTCGCTGTCGCCGGAAGAGTCGAAAAACGATTGGCCCACCGCCTCCATGCTTTTGAAGATGTCGTCCGTGGTCGTACTCGGTCCGCCGCCCCAACCCCAGGAACAACCCAAATTTTTCACTGTGCCGCTGTAGGATAGCATGGAGTTGAGAACATCATTGGGCTGCCCGTCCGGTCCGGCTTCAAACGAGACGATCCGGGAAAGTCCCGGGGCCATGGCCATCCCCATTTCAATGTCCAGTGAAACTTCGGGGTTGCCGCTGTCGCTGCCGGTGGTCGGCGTGCCGTTGTAGCCATCCAGTAAGACCGTTTGGATGACAATGTTGGTTCGCCCGCTTCCGGCTGCCATCGCGTAAGCCGCGATGTCGTTGGAATAAAATCCGTCGAATTCCAGCACCCCGGCCATTTGTCCCGCGCCAGTCAGCGTCACCCCCGGTGCATAGGCATTGCGAAAATCATTGCCGAAATAGGCCCCGGCTCCGTCGGGCGAAGAGCCGCCTTTGGGCGTGGCGTTCACCGTTTCTAACCGGTGCAGCCTGGGGTGCGGCCGCCAGAAATCGCTCAAACCTTCAACGTCGGCCACCGGCAAGGCCGCGTCCACTGTTGGCTCGGTATCCGGCGCATAGAAATCGCGCGCCTCGGTCGGGTGCCGGTAAACCCGCAGCGTAACGTGGAACGCCTTTTCGATCGCCGCCGCCGGACCCGCCACGTCCAGAACGAGCCGGTTCCTGTAAGTGGCGGTGAGAGCCAGGCCGTTCGTCCGCGCAAAATCTTTCACCGCAGCGTAATCCGATTCCGTCGGGCCGAACCGCGCTGTGAACTCCTCCAGCGTCAGGAATTGATGATACATCGGACTGGCCGGGTCGTAAACTTGCGCCAGAAAAGTGTCCAGGCCAGCCGGGTCACGCAACGGCAGGCCGATGGCAAGCCGCAACTGGTTGGTCGGCGCCAGTTGCCCGTTGGGCGTGAGACTCGAAATGACGTTGGGCACGTGACCGTCCAAAACCTTCAAATTCCCGCCAAAAACAAAACACCTTCCGCACAGTAGTAAAACCCCCATCGCGGCCCAACACACTCTCACACGGATCATTTTCAAAGTCTATCCTGTTTCATCACCGGATTCGGTAAAATTCAGCACACTACGTTCCAAAGAAGCAGCATGAGCGGGGGAAACATAATTCACCACCACGCAAAGTCAATTTTCTTAACTGGATAAACGTGACAGGGTTGCGCGCTATGCCGGAACTCCCGCCGCTCACCAAGGCCACCGCCATTGAATGGGCTGCAAAAGCCGTCGTGCCCATCATCTTGCTCACCGACCCCCGCGAGTGGAACACTGTCCCGATCCCGCCCTGCAACACATCGCCAAACAAGCCGGTGTCAAAAGCCGCGCCACCTTTCCTTGCGAACCAATGAATGGCGATCCCCTTGTGAATAACTTTGCTTAATTTGGGATAAAAATTGCGAACAATTCACCCCTGATTGCCTTTGCCGTGGCCAGCTTGAAAGGCGCCGCTCCCGCCAATTTCAGAGAACCTTTCCCGTCCGCAATCGTCGGCGCGCGGCGGTCGCCAAAGACTTTCGGGCAAATGGTGAGATGCAATTCGTCCACCAGGCCGCCGCGGACCAACGCGCTGTGAAGTTCGCCGCCGCCTTCGCACAGCAACCGCCGGACGTTCCATTTTTGCCGCAGCCAACCGAATGCCGCGCGAAAATCCACTTCGCGTTGGCCAAAAATTTCCACGTCCGCCACCGCCCGCAGTGATTTCAATTTCGTCCTGGAAATCCGTTCAGTGGTCAAAACAATCACCGGCGAAAAGCGCTGTTTGAAAATCCCGGCGTCCGGCTCAATCGAACCAGACCCGCTGGCAATGACGCGCAATGGAAACTCCGCCAGTCCGTGTTTCAGTCGTTGCTTCCGGAAATTGTCACCGCCATTTCCGAGAACCGCTCCGGTCACGGCCACCGTCCGCGCGCCGCAAAGCACTGCATCCGCCGTGGCCCGCAAATCCATCATGTGCCGGCGATCACGCGCGCTTCCGAATGGCACAAAATGGTCCCTGGCAAACGCTATTTTTCCATCCGCCGTCATGGCAAAGTTGGAGAGCACAAACGGCAATTTGGGACTCGGACCTGCAGGCTTGCGGTTCATAAAATCAACATGGCGTCGCCGTAACTGAAAAAGCGATAACGTTCGCGAATCGCCTCCGCATACGCCGACAAAATCAGTTCGCGCCCGCAAATTTTTCCCGGGGTGGCGAAGGCGCTGACGAGCATGAGCAAAGTCGAACAGGGCAGATGAAAATTGGTCAGCAACGCGTCCACCACTTGGAATCGAAACGGCGGATAAATGAAGATATTCGTTTTACCCGCATGAACATTGACTTTTCCGGCATTTTGCGCGGCGACGCTTTCCAACGCGCGCACCGTTGTCGTGCCCACGGCGATACAGCGGTTGCCCGATTTTTTTGCATCGGTGATCGCGCGAACCGTTTCCTCTCCCAATTCAAACCGTTCTTCGTGCATTTTATGTTCGGACAAATTTTCGGTTTTTACCGGCAAAAACGTTCCCGGTCCCACGTGCAAGGTTACAAAGCATATTTGAACGCCAAGTGCGCGGATTTCGGCGAGTATCTTTTCGGTGAAATGCAGTCCCGCTGTCGGCGCGGCCACCGAGCCGGGCGGTTTGGCAAACACCGTTTGATAACGCTCCTTATCATCCGCAACCTCGTGGTCACGGCGAATGTATGGCGGCAACGGCATTTCTCCCAGTTCACCCAACCGGCATTTTATATCTCCGCCGTTAAATTGCAGCCGAACATTTCCCTCGATGCTTTTTTCAAGCACAGTCGCGAGGGTTTTTGGTCCTCCGCTTTCCGCGCTTCGTTTTTGCACGATGATTTCCGTACCAATCCGGGCGTTCTTGCCGGGACGGATCATCGCCAACCAATCATTCGGCGCATACTCTTCAATTAGCAGAATCTCGAATTTCCCGCCGGTTTTCGCATTGATTCCGCGCAAACGCGCCGGAATGACCCGTGAATTATTCAACACCAGCACATCCCCCGGTTGAAGGAAGCGCGGAAAATCCGAAAACCCTTTATGTTCAAGGCGGCGTTGCTGCCGATGGAGGACCAAAAGCCGGGATTGGCTTCGCTCAGCGGCGGGAAGTTGCGCGATCAAATCCTGGGGCAAGTCGAATTGAAAATCCGCGGTTCGCATCGGCAAACAGCCTGACAGCATTCTGGATTGAAAAAAAGATTGAAAAAATGAGGATTTGCAATCGGGGATTTGCTGCTATAGTTTGGATTGTGAATAACTTCTGAATAACCGCCCATTTTTTGGCATCATTTTTTTGTTGACGCGGAGGGGCGAAGTGGGTAAAAGTGTAGCGTTGTGGGTCGTTAGGCAGTTTTCTGTTTGGTTGTGGATAACATGAGCGCTCAGCGCACATCTGAACCGAGTTATTATAATTCATGCTACCGGCATGGCGTGGATGAGAAGCGGCGCGTCCAAATCCCCGCCAAATGGCGGCCAGCCCGCGAAGGCACGGAACTGACGCTGGTCGTCTGGCCCAAGCATCAGGCCGGAACATGCCTGCGGGTACTTCCGCCAGATCAAATGGCGAAGATGAAGGCCGACATTGACGCCATGCCGAACAGCGATGGAAACAAGGTCATTTTGAAGCGGTTTATCGGCAGCGAATCCACGCAGGTGGCGCTTGATAAAGCCGGCAGGATTTGTTTGCCGGAGGAAATGGCGCGGGCCGCGGGCATCAAAGATGAAGCGGTGCTGGTGGGGTTGCTTGACCGGTTTGAAATTTGGAATCCGAGCCGTTACGAAAACGTCAAGGCCGCCGACGTGGTGCTCGCGTCGGAAGCCTTCAAGCTGATGGAGTAATCTATGAACATTGGAAAACTATTGGCGGTTGGAAAAAGTATTGTGAACGGGCGGGCGGAAATTGCCTACCGCGCCGACAAACAATTTTATCTGCCCAAGTTTGGGCAGAGAAATCCGTTTAACAAGGCGCCCGCCGAAGCCCCACCCGCCCCGGCAAAAAACGAGCCAGTAGCTTCGCAACAGGAGGCGATGGAATCCAGCCACACCATTAATGGTAAAAGCGCGGGATCCACCGAATGGAACGCGCTGCGGCCGGGACCAGGGCGCTCCAGCCAAAACGCGCCGCCCGGCAATGGCACTGAGCCACGCCGCGCGACAGGTCCGACCATCCAACCCGAACTGTCTCTGGATGCCGTCAAGGTGGTGAACAATGATTTAAGCGACGCGGACGTGGAAGTGGTGCCGTTGAAATCGCGGGCGGCCGAATTGCCGCCGCCGAAAAAATCATGGGAAATTCTGGGTGAACGGCTTTTGAAGGCGACGGCGCTTTAATTTTAAAAAACATGCGCAGTGCTCGAATTCATTCACAAAACAGTGATGGTGGCGGAGGCGGTGAACGCCCTGCAGCCGAAGGCGGGCGGCCGATACGCCGATGGCACGGTCGGTGGAGCCGGGCACGCTCGGAGAATTTTAGCCGCGAGTTCGCCGACTGGATGGCTGTATGGGTGCGATCGCGATGGCGCCGCGGTTGAGGCCGCCCAACAGCGTCTCGCCGCGGAATTTGCCGGTCGTTTTGAAATCCGCCGCGCCAATTTTTCGGCGATGGCGGACTGGATACCGGCGGCGAGCTGCGACGGGGTGATATTGGACCTGGGTACCAGCTCGCCGCAACTGGATTGGGCCGGGCGCGGATTTAGTTTTCAAAACGACGGTCCGCTGGACATGCGCATGGATGACCGGCAAACGCTGACGGCGGCGGATCTGGTGAACGGCGCGAGCGAAGCCGACCTGGCGGCAATTTTATGGGACTACGGCGGTGAGCGCGAGTCGCGACGGATGGCCAAAGCCATCGTTCACGACCGGGTCCAAAGAAAATTTGAGACGACGAGGCAGTTGGCGGAATTAATCGAGCGTCTATCCCCGCGGCGCGGGAGAAAGACGCATCCGGCGACAAAAGTTTTTCAAGCGCTGCGGATGGCGGTGAACGATGAGATAAGCTCTTTGAAACTCGGGTTGGAAGCAGCGTTGAAGATTTTGAAGCCGGGCGGACGGCTGGCGGTGATTACCTTCCACTCGCTGGAAGACCGGGTGGTGAAGGAATTTGGCCGCGAAAAGACGCGCGATTACACGTTTAGGGGCGAGGTGGACGTGCCGGAATTGCGGGCGCCCCGCGCCCCGGAGATGAGATGGTTTAGCCGCAAGGCGATCGCGCCCGGCGCAATGGAAGTAACGGAAAATCCGCGCAGCCGCAGCGCGCAACTGCGCGTGTTGGAAAAAATTTAAAATGGCCAGAAATCGAAAAAACCAATCGGCAGCCATCCAGTTCGGACCGGCGCTGAAGGCGTTGTTTTTATGTTTTATGATTGCGGGTTCGGCGGTCGGCTATGTCTGGCAGAAAGGGCAGATTTTTGCGCTGGGCCGGGAAATCCGGCAGGACGAAACCTGCCTGTCCCAATTGCGGAACGAGGACCAGCGGCTTTCCGACCAGCTTGCGATCTTGCGTTCGCCGGTGGTGTTGGACCAGCGGGCGCGCGAATTGAACCTGGGACTGGGGCCGGCGCAGCCGGCGCAGGTCTGGCGGCTGCCGGAACCTGCCGCCGCGCCGGGGCAAAATGCCTCGCGCCAGCTCGCGCCGTGGCAAACCGCCGAAGCCACGCAATGAAAATGAATTTGGCCGCCGCTCGTGACGCCGTCGGGTGAGGAACCGATCGCCGCGAGCGGCCGGCCCGTTTGAAATGACAAAACGGCTGCAACTAAGACGGGTACTGGCGCTGACGCTGCTGGTATGCCTGGCGTTCACGGGATTGGGTTACCGGCTCGTGGACTTGCAAGTGTTGCGCCATGATGAATTGGCGCGCCTGGCCCACGAAGACATGCAGCGCGAATACTGGCAGGCCCCGCGCCGCGGCGATATCCTGGACATCCATGGAAATCTTCTGGCCACCAGCATTTCGGTGAAAACCGTCTGCGCCGATCCGTCGCTGATTGGCAACCAACAGGCGGTTGTGGCCCGCGCCCTGGCGCCCTTGCTGCAAATGAACGAAGCCGAGCTTTATCAAAAATTGTCTCCCAGAATTTCCAGGGATGAACACGGCGACATCATCACGAACAATCTTCACTATGTCCGCCTGAAAAAAAATGTGCCGGATGAGACGTGGCAGCAGATTCAACAAACGATGAGCCACCTGGACTTTGGCGTGGCGGACATGAAATTGTCACGGGGTGACCGCGCCTTCTTTTACAACTTGCGCGAAAGCGCAATTTTCGCCGAACCGGACCAGATGCGGATTTATCCGAACGGCGCATTGGCGGCGCAGGTGCTGGGATTTTCCGGCGTGGAAGAGTCCGAGGTGGACGGCCATCTGGTTTCGGAAATCGTCGGGCGTGATGGCATTGAACTGGCCTTGAATTCGGAGTTGAGCGGTGTCGCCGGCTGGCGCGTGTCCGAGGCCGACCGGCAGCAGCACGAACTGGTTTCTTTGCGCGATGAAGACGTCCGCGCGCGCGACGGCCTGAACGTGGTGCTGACCATTGACGCGGTGGTACAGCATATTCTTGAAACGGCGCTGGCCGATGCGATGGCAAAACACACGCCGCAAAGCGTCACCGGGATCATCATGCGCCCCAGCACCGGCGAAATTCTGGCGATGGCGTCCCTGCCGAATTACGATCCCAACCAGCCGGACACCGTCACGCCCGAAATGCGCAACCGCGACATCACCGACGTGATGGAACCCGGTTCCACTTTCAAAATCGTCCCCATTTCCGGCGCGCTGAACGACGGCATCATTCATTTGAACGACACCTTTGATTGTGAGGAAGGGCATTTCGCCTATGCGGGCAGGGTGTTGCACGACCATGAGCCGTTTGGAATTTTGACGACCGAAAGCATCATCACCAAATCATCCAACATTGGCGCGGCGAAGGTGGGCATCAAACTCGGCGACGACCGCCTCTACGACTATGCGAGTGATTATGGTTTTGGCGAACGCACCGGGATTCCCCTGCCCGGCGAGGTCGCGGGGATTTTGTATCCGGTGAAGGACTGGTCGAAGGTGACCATCGCGCAGATTCCGATGGGACAAGGGATCGGCGTCACCCGGCTGCAAATGCTCATGGCCATGGGGGCGATTGCGAACGGCGGATGGCTGATGCGCCCGATGCTGGTGAAATGCCTGGAAGACCGGGACGGAAATATCATTCAGCAATATGAGCCGCAACGCGTGCGGCAGGTTGTAACCGCCGACACCGCGCGACAAATGATTGAAGCGCTTAAAACGGTGGTTTCGCCGGAGGGCACCGCGCCGGGCGCGGCGATGAAGGAATACGTTGTGGCCGGGAAAACCGGCACAGCGCAAAAGGTTGAAAACGGCGAATATGTTCACGGCAAATACTTCGCGTCGTTCATCGGATTTTTTCCCGCGGACAATCCGCAACTGTGCATATCCATCGTGATGGACGAGCCGAAGGAAGGCTATTACGGCGGCCAGTGCTGCGGGCCGGTGTTCCATGACGTGGCGGAACGCTGTGCGAGCTATCTGAACATTCCGCCGGATGAAAATCTACAGCCGCCCAATCTGCAGTCGCCGCCAATCATGGCCACGGCCCAAAGCGATTCACCAACGCCATGAACAATTCGCGCCCGCAACTGTTTGGAATGCTTGCCGGCCTCTTTCTGGCAGCGGGACTGGTTTTTTCATCCGTGCTCGCCACCACGACCTGGCTTAAAGTGAGGAATTCGCAGTTTGTCACGGTAAAAGGCTCGGTCCAAACCAACGTGGAATCGGACCTAATCGTCTGGTCGGGCAGCTATCCCGCGCAAGCCGCCACCTTGCTTGAGGCGCAACGCGCCATCCAGGCCAATCGCATCCTGGTGGAGAATTTCCTGCGCGCGGCGGATGTGACGAATTTTGTTTTCGCGCCCGTGGCGATTGAAGAGGAAACGGCATCCAAAAAAAGCGATGACGGATGGGTAGCCCAGCGGACGACCGGTTATCGGCTCACCCAGACTGTTTCCGTGGAATCCACCAACGTTGACCGGCTGGATAAACTCGATCCCACGCCGTTGCTTGAACAGGGAGTGATCTTTACGGTTTTGCCGGAGCAATTCATTTATACCGGGGCCAATGAGGCAAAAATTGAAATGCTCGCCGAAGCGACGCGGGACGCCCGGGCCCGCGCCGAACAAATTGCCGAGCAGGGCGGGCGCAGCATCGCCGGGTTGCACGACGCGGACCAGGGCATTTTCCAGATAACACCGGAGCACAGCGTTGATACCAGTTGGGAGGGCGAGAATGACACAACTTCCCGCCACAAAACCATCACCGCGATCGTGACCGCGACATTTTTGTTGAAATAAAACCGTGGAAGAACGTTCTTTGAAATTTGTCGTCCACGCATGCGGGGCGGAACTCCGCACGCAGACGGGCGAAGCATCGGTCAAGAATGTTTGCACTGACTCACGCCAGGCGCGCCCAGGCGATTTGTTCTTTGCCATTCGCGGTGAGCGCCACGACGGCCACGATTTCCTTGAGGAAGTCGCTGCCAAGAAGGTCGCCGGAATGGTCATTGAACGGAAAAGAGTTCCCGCTCAACCTGCCGCCGGCAATGTGCTGGTGGTGGATGACACCCGGGCCGCCCTCGGAAAGCTGGCCGCGGCCTATCGCGCGCAATTTGAGCCGCAGGTGATCGGCGTGGCGGGTTCAAACGGAAAGACGACGACAAAAGAATTGTTGGCATCGGTCTTGCGGCAAAAGTTTCCGACGCTGGCAAGCGAAGCGAGTTTTAACAACGACATCGGCGTGCCGCTAACGTTGTTGCGGCTGGAAAGATTGCACCGGGCCGCCGTGCTCGAAGCCGGCACGAACCATCCCGGCGAACTGGCGCCGCTGGTCGTGATGATGCGTCCGAAAATCGGTGTGCTGACCAATATCGGCCGCGAACATCTGGAATTTTTTGGCGACCTGGAGGGTGTGGCGCGCGAAGAGGGATGGCTGGCCGAACTGTTGCCCGCGGAGGGAACGCTCGTTGTCGCCGGTGACAACGAATGGACGCGGAAAATTGTTCAGCGCGCCAGGGCGAAAATTGTCCGCGTCGGCATTGGCAAAGACAACGACTGGCAGGCCGAGAAAATCCGGTTGGACAAAAACGGCGCGACGTTCCGAATCGTCGCGCGGAATGAAGGATTTAACGGCGAGTACCGGGTGAATTTGCTGGGTCGGCACCAGGTGGTGAATGCGCTTTTTGCGGTTGCGGTCGGTGAGGAACTGGGCCTGGGCCGCGCTGAGATCCAGCGCGGCCTGGCCGAATGCAAGCCGCCAAAAATGCGGCTGCAATATTGGGAAGCCAACGGCGTCCGCGTTTTGGACGATTGCTACAACGCGAACGCGGACTCGATGATGGCGGCGCTGGAAACCTTGCGCGACCTGCCGTTGCAGGGCCGGCGCGTGGCCGTGCTGGGCGACATGGGTGAGCTGGGCGCCCAGAGCGTGGCGGCGCACCAGGAAGTGGGCCGGCGCGCCGCGGAATTGAAGATTGGCCAACTCTTTGCGGTCGGCAATATGGCGCCGGTAATGGGCCGGGCCGCGCGCGAGGCCGGACTGACACGCGTGATTGAATTTGACAGTGTGGAAGCGGCGATGAATGCGGTGAAAAATTTTGTAAAGGCCGGCGACGTGATATTATTGAAGGCGTCGCGGGCGCTGCGGCTGGAGCGTATTGCGGAAACATTAAGGCCGGAGAAGTTGTGAGCGAAAAAGATGATTTATTATTTGAGCCAATGGCTGCTCGACTGGTTTCACGGAACGGCTTGGGAAAGCCGGCTGTCGTGGCTGCGGCTCTTTCATTACATCACCGTCCGCAGCGCCGGAGCGGCGGTGACGGCGCTGGCGCTCAGCTGGTGGCTGGGTCCGAAAATCATTCACTGGCTGAAACAACTGAAATTTGGACAGGATTACGCGGACAAGGCCGAGGAAGCCGGCGGCCTGGCCGCCCGCGTCTTGAGCAAAAAGGGAACACCCACAATGGGCGGCGTTTTGATCGTCACTGTCCTGGTCTTTTCGACCGTGCTTTGGACGCAGTTGGACAACAAGCTGGTCCTGCTGACGTTGCTCTCGGTCATCGTGCTGGCGGGACTGGGATTTTACGACGACTACGCCAAAATTCTCCAACAGACGGGCGGAGGAACTCCGCCGCGGGTGAAGCTCTGGGCGCAAACGGCTGTCAGCGCCTTCGTTGGGATTTATCTGTGGCTCACGCCTTCGACGACGAAACTCGTTTCGGAAATCATGGTGCCGTTTTACAAGCACCCAATCGCCACCCATGCCGCCTGGCTGGGAATTTTAATTGTCGTCCTGGCCATTGTCGGCACATCAAATGCCGTGAATTTGACGGACGGGCTGGACGGGTTGGCCATCGGTTGCTCGCTGATTGTCGCCTTTGTTTTTCTCGTATTTACGTACGTGGCGGGCAATGCGAAAACAGCGGCCTATTTGGAAATTCCGCTGGTTCCCGGTGCGGGCGAACTGACCGTATTCTGCGCGGCGCTCATTGGGGCGGGGCTGGGGTTTTTATGGTTCAATTGCCATCCGGCCCGGGTGTTTATGGGCGACACCGGTTCGCTGGCGTTGGGTGGCGCATTCGGCGTGGTGTCAGTCCTGATCCATCAACCATTCGTATTGGTGATTGCCGGCGGCATCTTTGTCATCGAAGCCGCGTCGGTGATTTTGCAGACCGGCTGGTTCCGCTTCACGCGGTTGCAGACGGGCACGGGACGGCGGATTTTTTTGATGGCGCCACTGCACCATCATTTCGAGAAGAAGGGCTGGTACGAATCGCAGGTCGTCATGCGTTTTTACATTTTGTGCGTATTATTCGCGGTCGTCGCGCTGGCGACCCTGAAATTGAGGTGAAAAATGGAAACTGAAACCCAAACGAAGCCATTGCCGCCATTGCAGAATTCGCGTTTTGCTTCTTGCAGAAACTCCCGGCGAATGTTAATAACTTTGCCAGAAGTCTCAGGCCGCAATTTTATTTTCGTGCCGATGAACAAACCAAATTTAATCCGTGGCGAAATTTTTCGAGGCAATTTTTCACCGCGGGAAAATCAACCAAAAACAACTGATCCTCGATGAAAGGACGCCATCCGCGCCAAACTCATGAACAATCCGAATCCATTCGTCCCGCAAGGTTCCCTGCTTGAACAACACAAACGGCGTTCGCGCATGAAGCTAGCCGTTTTCTGCGTGCTCGCCGTCAGCGTTTGCAGCTTGACCGCGATGCTTATAGAAGGCTGCAAGCGCGAAACCGAAAGCACGCAGCAGGACACCAACGAGGTTAGCACGGCGGAAACCAACGTTCAGCCGCTCGAAGCGAGCAATCCGCCGGTCACGGCTCCGGCGATGCCCACCAATCAGACCGTGGTCGCGCCGCCAATTGCGCCGCCCGCACCGGTGGTTGCCCCGCCCCCGCCGGAGGAGGAATCCTCCTACGTCGTGGTCAAAGGCGACACGCTCGGCAAAATTGCCAGGGCGCACGGCGTGAGCCTCAAGGCGCTTGAGGCGGCCAATCCGGACGTGCAGCCGACCCATCTCAAAATCGGTGAGAAGTTGACCTTGCCCGCGCCTTCCGCCGCCGCTTCGGCGGAAACAGCCGCCGGTGGAATGGACATGAGTGGCGAGGAAACCTACGTGGTTAAATCGGGCGATACCCTGACCAAAATTGCCCGCACCCACGGCACAACGGTAAAAGCCATTGAAGCCGAAAACAATCTGACCACGACCCGGATCAAGGTCGGACAAAAATTGAAGATTCCGGCCAACGCAAACGCGGCCGTGAACACGCCGCCTGAAACCGCGCCGGCTCCGGTTGCGCCGCAGCCCGCTGCGCCGCCGACGAACGGGCAATAATGGTTCGTAACGGCCGGCGTTTGTTTGAAGCATTGAAATGAAAGTCGCCGTCTATACTCTGGCATTTTGCGTCGCCGCCCTCCTGGCGCTGGGCATGGTGATGCTTTACAGCTCGAGCATGACGCGCGATGGCGCGCACGATTTGATGATGCAACTCATCTGGTGCTCCGCCGGGCTGGTTTTTTGCGGTGTGGCGACCGCTTTCGATTATCAGTGGCTCCAAAAACTCGCCTGGCCGGTTTATGCGGTGGCCATACTCGCGCTCGGGGCGGTTTTTGCGCCGCATATCGGCCACGCCAGCCACGGCGCTCATCGCTGGATCCGGCTTGGCCCGATGATGTTTCAACCCTCTGAACTCGGCAAGATCGGCCTGGTCATTTTTCTTGCCTGGTATGGCGATCGGTACCAGAGACAAATGGACACGTTCAAACGCGGAATTATTCTTCCGGGTTTCTTCGCCGCGACGATTCTCGGGCTGATTTTTGTCGAGCCGGACCGCGGCACGACGATTCTTTTGGGGGCGGTGAGCGGGATTTTGCTGCTGATTGCCGGCGTGCGTTGGAAACATATTTTGCTGCCAGCCGCGGCCGGGGGGGCGGCGCTGGCTGTTTCCATTTTGCATGATCCAATGCGAATGAACCGCATCTTCGCCTGGCTGCATCCGCAGGAGCATTTGAACGGGGCGGCGCTCCAGGCGCAGCAGGCAATGATTGGCCTCGGCTCCGGCGGCTGGTTGGGCGTCGGCCTCGGCAACGGGATGGAGAAGCACGGTTACCTTCCGGAAATCCAAACGGATTTTATTTTTGCGAACGTCGGTGAGGAACTCGGACTCGTGGCCACCCTTCTCATCGTGCTGGCCTTCGTCATCATCGCCGTTTGCGGGATATGCATTGCCGTGAATTCGCGCGAACCATTCGGCGCGTTGCTGGCTACGGGACTGACATTTTTGATTTGCTTGCAAGCGGCCATCAATATCGGGGTCGTCACCAGCGCGCTGCCAAACAAAGGAATTCCATTGCCGTTCATCAGCTACGGCGGTTCCAATTTGCTGGCGATGCTCACGTGCGTCGGAATTTTATTCAGCATCGCCCGTCATGCGCCCGTCCGCGAAAGGGTATCCAGGCGGGAAATTGAAAGCAGTGATAACCCATTTGCCGCCCGAGCCGCGTGAATTCACCCGAATCGAAAACGCCCACCGTCGCGATTGCCTGCGGCGGGACGGGCGGGCATCTCTTCCCGGGAACGGCGGTCGCCCAGGAATTAAAGAAGCGCGGGTGCAAAATCGCGCTGTTGATTTCGCCCAAGGAAATTGACCAACAGGCCGTGAAATCCGCGAGAGACGTGGAAATTTTCACGCTGCCCGGCGTCGGCCTGCAAAACCGAAACTATTTATCCTTTGCGCTGAACTTTTGGAAATCCTTTCGGTTGGCCCGGAATCTCTTCAAAACGCTCAAGCCGGACGCGGTCCTGGCTATGGGCGGATTCACCGCCGCGCCGCCGGTGCTGGCGGCCGGCAGGTCTCGCGCCAGGACGTTTTTGCACGAGTCCAACACCATTCCCGGCCGGGCCAACCGTTTTCTCGCGCGATTCGTGGACGAGGCCTTCATTGGGTTCCCCGAAACGAAAACACGGCTCCGCGCCAAAAAGATTTCTGTCGTCGGCACGCCAGTCCGTTCCCAATTTTTCGGCGGAACAGCGAATCCAATGGCCGCGCGGGCGCTGGGATTGGAGCCGAATCTCCCTGCGATCCTGGTAGTCGGCGGGAGCCAGGGCGCCAGCGGCCTGAACCAGATGATTTTGGCGACGTTGCCGCTGCTCGCCGGAAAGAACTGGCAATGGCTGCACCTGACCGGCGTGAGCGATTTTGAAAAGGTCAAAGCCGGCTATGCCGCGCAAAAGGTGAAGGCTGTCGTCAAACCGTTCCTGGCCGAGATGGAATTGGCGCTGGGCGCAGCCACCGTCGCCGTCAGCCGCGCCGGGGCGTCGTCACTTGCTGAAATCGCGGCCACGCGGCTGCCCTCGTTGCTGCTCCCTTTTCCCGCCGCGGCGGACAATCACCAATTTTTCAACGCCCTCGCTTTTGAAACAACCGGCGCGGCCAAACTGCTGGAGCAAAAAGATTCAACGCCGGAGAAGGTGGCCGCAATTTTGAGAGAACTGGTCGAAGACAAAGCCGCGCGGGCGCGGATGCAATCGGCTCTGGCTCAATGGCAGTCGCCCGGGGCGGCGGCGGATATTGCCGAAACGATTTTGGACGCCGTCGCGGAAAAGCAAAGATTGACGCCAACGACCGGGACGTGCGGCTGCGGTTGCGCCCACAGGCACGCCAGCCACGGATTTGGAAATTCCCCACGGCCCTCAGCCGGCGCCACCGCGCCACCTTTTCCCGCCGCCGCAGGCAATGGAAAATTCATGCCATTTGATAAATGACACTGACGAACGACATTTCGGAAATACCGACGCAAAACGAAGATTGTTTGGCGGAGCTAAGCGCGTTGCTGTCAGCCGCGACGGTAATTCGCCGGGATGAACCGCTGGCGAAACATACCACGCTGCGCGTCGGTGGCCGGGCGGACCTTTATATTGAGCCGGCGGATGAGGCGGATCTGGCGAATCTCTTGAAATTATGCGGACGGCATGGCCGCAAGTATTTCGTTCTTGGCCGCGGCTCGAATCTCCTCGTGCGTGATGGCGGATTTCGCGGGGTCGCAATTGGTTTGTCACAGTTCGACAAAATTGAAGTCGCCGGCGAGCGACTGCGCTGCGGCGCCGGCGCAAAACTGAAGGATGTTTCCATTGAAGCCAAACGAAATAATTTGAGCGGCTTGGAATTTTTGGAAGGCATTCCCGGCTGCGTCGGCGGCGCGCTCCGCATGAACGCCGGCGCCATGGGCGGGGCGACCTTTGACGCGATTGAATCCGTCCGGGTGATGGCCTTTGATGGAAGGATTTCCGAGATGTGCCCCGGCGAAATGTCCGTGGGTTATCGCCAATGCGGGATCTTGAAAGATCACATCGCCCTGTCCGCGGTTTTCGAGTGCCAAACCGCGCCGCGAGAAGAGATCGAGCGGCGGATGAAATCATTCAGCGGGAAACGCTGGGAGTCGCAACCCGCCGCGCCCAGCGCCGGGTGTATTTTCAAAAATCCGGCGGAAATCCCAGCGGGAAAACTCGTGGACGAACTCGGCTTAAAAGGCCACCGCGTCGGCGGCGCGGTCGTTTCGGCGAAGCACGGGAATTTTATCATCAATGACGGCGACGCCACGGCGAAGGACGTGTTGGAATTGATTGAATTTTTGAAAGCGAGGGCGAAAACCGAGCGTGGAATTGAATTGCAAACCGAAGTGGAAATACTTGGCGAAGATTGATGCAAAAGAAATTGAACATCGTCGTCATGCTTGGCGGCCCCAGCGCCGAACGCGAAGTGTCGCTGCGTTCCGGCGCCGGTGTTGCCGGGGCGCTGCGCTCGCTCGGCCATTCGGTTTCGGAAATTGACCCCCAGGACAAAAAATTTGTGCTGCCGGGGAAGACTGATGTCGTTTGTCTGGCGGCGTTGCACGGAACCTACGGCGAGGATGGCGAGATACAGAACCAATTGGACAAGATTGGCGCGATCTACACCGGGTGCGACGCGAAATCAAGCCGGATTGCTTTTGACAAGGTTTTGACAAAGAAAAAATGCATCGAGCACGGGGTGCCCACGGCGGAATTTGTGGTCGTGGCATCAGCGCAAACGCCGTGGCCTGCGGCCATGAGATTGCCATTGGTGGTCAAGCCGGTGCGGCAAGGCTCAAGCGTTGGCCTGCAATTTGTCGAGCGCATTGAAGATTGGCCCGGCGCGCTGACCGAGGCGTTGAAATTTGATTCCGAAGTCCTGGCCGAGGAGAAAATCATCGGGCGCGAAACCACCGTCGGAATTTTGGACGACAGCGCCTTGCCGGTCGTTGAGGTGCGGCCAAAGGCCGGCTCCTATGATTATCGAAACAAATACACCGTCGGCTGCACGGAGTATTTTTGCCCGGCGGATTTTGACGCGGCCACGACCCGGCGGATTCAAGACGCCGCCGCGGGCGCCTTCCGCGCAATTGGCGGGCGTGATTATGGCCGCGTGGACGTAATGGTGCGTCCGAACGGCGAGCCGGTGGTGCTGGAGGTCAATACCCAACCCGGGATGACCGAAACGAGCCTCCTGCCGAAGGCGGCGGCGGCGGCCGGCATCAAGTACGAACAGCTTTGCCAGCGAATGATTGATTTGGCGTTGAAACGAAAAGCGATGAACGATCGGCAACTCATTGCCGCGGTCGCGGCGGACATCGGCTGATTATGTGGTTCAAGCGCGGACAAAAAAACCGGCGATTGCGCCGCGGCCACGTGCTCGACGTGAGGCTGCGCTCCGCCCAGGTGCGCGCCACGCGCGCCCGGCTGGTCTCGGTCGCGCTTTGCGTCATGTTCGGCACTGTGTTCGGCCTCTATCTGCTTTGGTGCGCAGGCGGGTGGGCCCTGGATAAATTCGTCTATGAAAATTCCACGTTTGCGATTCAGGACGTGCAAGCACAAACCGACGGAGTGATTGCGCCGGAACAATTGCGTCGCTGGGCCGGCGTGAAACCGGGCCAAAACTTGATTGGCCTCGATCTGGCCGCCATCAAACGAAACCTCGAACTCGTTCCGGAAATTGAGTCCGTTTCCCTCGATCGCGTTTTGCCCCGCACTCTGAAAATCCAGGTGACCGAGCGCCGGCCGATTGCGCAGGTGAACGTGCCCGAGTTGAATACCAACGGCGGGATTATGGTTGTGGTTTATCAATTGGACGCGCACGGGTATGTGATGCAGCCGCTGGATCCGCGGGCGCGCACGATTCCTTTGGCCGAAATCAAAGAACAATTGCCCGTCATCACCGGTTTGAATCTCTTTCAATTGCTGCCCGGCCACCGCGTGGAATCGCCGCAGGCCCAGGCGGCGTTGCAATTGCTCGCCGCTTTCGCCCATTCGCCCATGAACGGCCTCGTGGATTTTCGCCGCATTGACGTTTCTTCACCGGAAGTCATCGTCGCGACGACCGAACAGGGCGGTCAAATCACTTTCGGACTCGATGATTTGGACCAGCAACTGCGGCGCTGGCGCGCCGTCTATGATTTGGGGCAACGCTACGGCAAGGCCATCGCCTCGGCCGACTTCGCCGTCGCCAACAATGTTCCGGTCCGATGGGCGGATATTCCTTCCGCGCCGGACACGCCGGCCAATTCCACTGCAACCAATCCACGGAGGAAAAATGTTTGACGACTCCAACATCATTGTCGGTCTTGAAATCGGCACGTCCAAAATCTGCGCCGTCGTTGGCGAAGTGAGCGCCGAGGGCGCGCTCAACATCATCGGCATCGGCCAATCGCCGTCGCGCGGCGTGCGCAAAGGCGAAATCGTGGACGCTTCCCAAGCCGAGGAATGCGTCCGCAACGCCATCGTCGAGGCCGAACAAATGGCCGACGTTGAAATCCGCGACGTTTATCTCGGTGTCACCGGCGGGCACGTCCGGGGATTCAATAATCGCGGCGTCCATCCAGTGGTCAGCGCCGACCGCGAAATCTCCGAGGACGACGTGCAGGACGTGATTAAAAACGCCAAGGCCATCAATTTGCCCGCGCAAAACACGGTGGTCCATGCCGTCCGCCAGCATTTTTTTGTGGACGGCCAGGACGGTGTGACCAACCCGGTGGGAATGCTCGGCGCGCGCCTGGAAGTGGAGATGCACGTGGTGCACGGCATCACCAACCGCCTGCAAAATTCCATCCGCCTCGTCAAGGGCTTGCAACTCGAAGTGGACGACATTGTCTTCAACGGCCTGGCATCATCGCTTGCGCTGCTGACGTGCGAGCAAAAAGAACTCGGCGCCCTGGTGATTGACATCGGCGGCGGGACGACGGATTACGCCGTTTATTCCAATGGTGTCATTCGCCATACCGGCGCGCTGGCGATCGGCGGCGACCACGTTTCCAACGATTTGGGGCATGGCTTGAAGGTTCCCTTGAGCCGCGCGGAGAAATTGAAAAAGGAAAACGGCCTGGCCGCCGTGGATGAACACGCCAAAGGCCGGACCGTTACCATCACCAATGAACTCGGCCTCCCGCTGCGGGTGGTCAACGTCGAGCATTTGCAGCGCATCATGTCGTTGCGGCTCGAGGAGATTTTTGAAATCGTCGCCCAGGACCTCGAGCAGGATGGCGCGCTGGACTACTTGCGCGCCGGAGTTTTTCTCAGCGGCGGCTGCGCGCGCATTCCGCACATCGCCAAACTGGCAGAGCGCGTATTTCAAATGCCGGTCTCCATCGGCCAGACCAATTCCATCAGCGGCCTCACGTCGGCGCTGGACCAACCGGAATTTATCACCGCAATCGGCCTCGCGAAATTCGGCTCACTCAAGGCCCGTAAACGAGGCGGCAAATCGTCGCTGGCGTCCGGCCTCAAAGGCGTGCTCGGAAAATTCATCCAACGGTCTTGAACCATGAAAACAAAAAATCACGAAATCGTTGCGGAAACTCCGCGGACACGTTCGATCAAAGTCATCGGCGTCGGCGGCGCGGGCGTCATCCTGGCCGATGCCATGAACAGCGGTGAGTTCGCCGGCGCGAGCTTCGCGGTGATTGACACGGACGCGCAGTCGCTCGCCGCTTCATCCGCCGCGGTGAAGATTCATCTTGAGACCAAATTGCTGCGCGGCCTCGGCACCGGCGGCGATCCGGAACGCGGACGCGCCCTGGCCGAGGAGCATTTTCCCGTGCTCCAATCCGCCTGTGATGGCGCGGACGTGGTTTTCATCGTGGCTGGCATGGGCGGCGGCGCGGGCAGCGGCATCAGTCCCGTCCTGGCGCGGGCGGCCAGGGAGGCCGGCGCGATTGTTTTTGCGTTTGTCACGCTGCCTTTTGCCGCGGAATTTGGCCGGCGCGAAGAACAGGCGCGTCAGGGATTGGAACAATTGAAGGGGATCGCCGACGGGGTGATTTGCCTGCCGAACCAGAAAGCGGTCAAACTGAATGCGGAAGATACACCCATCCTGGAAACGTTCCGCATCAGCGGCGGTCTGCTCATCGAGGGCGTCCGCGGCGTCTGGCAATTGCTCACGCGCCCGGGATTGATTCAAATACATTTCGAGGATTTATGCGCCCTCATGCGCGACCGGCACTCTGAGAGCGCATTCGCCTTTGTGGAGGCAGGCGGCCCGTCACGCTCGCGCGACGTCATGGAAAAACTGCTCGCGCATCCGTTGCTCGATGAAGGCCGCGCCCTTGCGGAAGCCGATGCGATTTTGGTGAGCGTGACCGGCGGCAAGGATCTGACCATGGCCGAGGTCGGCCGCGTGATGGAACAAATCAGACGTCGTTGCGACCGCGCGCAAATCATCATGGGCGCGGCGATTGACCCGGAGATGAAAAACAGCGTCTCCATCACTTTGATCGCCGCACGGAACGCGGTGCCGAAAGTGGAGCAGCTCGCGCCGGACAACGCGGATGGTGCGGAAACACCGGAGTTGTCCCGGCGGCGGCGGCGCGATGTGCCGGCGGCGGCGGCGCTCACACTCGATCAGCGCGAGCACCTGGTGGCGCGCCACAGCGGACGCGGGCGGCGCGAGAAATCGAAAATGCTGCAGACGCAATTGCCGCTGGCGATTGTCTCCAAAGGCCGTTTCGACAAGAGCGAACCGACCATCCACAAAGGCGAGGACCTGGATATTCCCACTTATATCCGCAAGGGTGTGCAGTTGAATTAGATTTGCGCCGAAGGCGCCTGCAAGAATCGCCCGCAGTTTCAGCTGCGGGTCAGGTGGTGGAAGCCGTCAAGCTCCACCGGAGCGGCTGAATTGATGTCCTATATCAGTTCTTATTTTCATTGCGTGTTCAGCACGAAAGAACGCCGCCCGTTTATTCAGTCGGAACTCCGCGAACGTCTATGGCCGTTCCTGGGCGCCATCGCGCGGCAAAATAAATTGACCGCTTTGGAAATTGGCTTGGATGGAAGATCACGTCCACTTGCTGCTGTCGCTTTCGGCCATGACCCCGGTTTCAAAGGCGATGCAATTGCTCAAGGGCGGTTTGGTTCCTCCAAGTGGGTGCATGAGACATTTCCCGGTCAACGATCCTTTGGATGGCAGGAGGAATACAGAGCGTTCAGCGTGAGCGTGTCGCAACTGGATGGAATCGTCGCGTATATTCGGGCGCAGCCGGAACATCATCGCAACATGACGTTTGAGGAGGAATTTTTGATGTTGTTGAAAAAACACGGGGTTCAGTACGAGGAAAGGTATTTGTGGAAGCATGCTCAGCCGTCCCGCCGGGACGGGAGGGTGTTCTGCGCGCCTACCCGCAGCTGAAACTGCGGGCTATTATCCGAATCGCCTTCGGCGCAGCTAAACATCCTTCCTCGGAAACAGCGGCGCCGGCTCGCCGATCTTATGTCCGGGATTCAGTTTTCCCCAAACCGCGTCGGAAAGTTCGTCCGGCGCGCCGTGCAGCCCAAGCTGCGAATAAATTTTCGCGGCCGTTCCGGGCAGGAACGGCTGGAGCAGCACCGCAAGCACACGACAGGCCTCGGCCAGGTTATACAACACTTCGTCCAGTCGCCTGGACTGTGCCGGTTCTTTTGCCAACTTAAAGGGCGCTGTCTGGTCAACGTATTGGTTCGCGCGGGTGACCAGCGACCAAATGCTCTGCAATGCGCTTTGCAACTGGTTTTGCCGCAGCAAGGCGCGTGCTTCGTCCGCGGCTTTCACAGCGTCGGCGGCCAGTTCGTCCGATTTCGCGGGAACTATCCCGTTGCGATACCGCTTGAGCATCGAGAGCGAGCGGTTCACCAGGTTGCCAAGGCCGTTCGCAAGTTCGGCGGAATAACGGGCGCGAAATCCGGCATCGGTCCAGTTCCCGTCCGGTCCAATGTCCAGCTCGCGCAAAACGTAGAAGCGAAATGCGTCCAATCCCCATTCGTCAATCACTGCGCCGGGGTCAACGATATTGCCCGTGCTCTTGCTGATTTTGGCGCCGTCCTTTTGCCAAAAGCCATGCACGAGAATTTGATTGGGCAACGGCAGGCCCATCGCCTTCAGCATGATGGGCCAATAAACCGCGTGAAATTTCAAAATGTCCTTGCCGATGACATGAATGTCGGCAGGCCACAGAGAAAGAGATGAGTGATGAGTGATGAGGGGCGACTTGAGGGCGGATAAAACAGCCTGGTCGCCATGTGCAGCGGCGATGCTGATGTAATTGACCAGCGCGTCGAACCAGACGTAGGTCACAAAATTTGTGTCAAATGGCAGGGGAATCCCCCAGTTCAATCGCGACGCCGGGCGCGAGATGCACAAATCCTCCAGTTGATTGTTTTTGAGAAAACCGAGGACTTCGTTGCGGCGATAGTCGGGCTGGATAAATGACGGATTGGCCTCGATAAATTCGATGAGCCATTGCTGGTGCGCCCCCAATTTAAAATAGTAATTCTCCTCTGTTAGTTTGATGACTTCACCATAAGCGGGGTCGAACGTGCCATCGGCGCGCCGGTCTTTTTCGGTAAGGAACGTCTCCTCTTTTGCGGAATAAAAGCCTTCGTAACTTGCCTTGTAGAAATGGCCGGCATCCTGGAGCTTCGAAAGGATGGACTGGACGAACTCCTTGTGGCGCGGCTGGGTGGTCCGGACAAAATCGTCGTTGGTCAGCTCCAATTTTTTTACAAAGGCCTGCCAATCTGCAGCGAGTGCGTCGCAGTAGATCTGGGGACTCTTTCCCTCGGCAGCCGCCGCCTGTTGGACCTTTTGTCCATGCTCATCCAGGCCGGTGAGGAAGAAAACCTCCAACCCCAGGCTGCGGCGCGACCGGGCAATGACGTCCGCGACGATTTTCTCATAGGCATGGCCGAGATGCGGCTGGCCGTTGACGTAATCAATCGCGGTGGTGATGTAGAACCGTTTGTTCATCGTTGAACGTACCATCTTGCCGGACAAAATGGGCAATGGCAATCGAAAGGAAACTTATTTCGATTGCGGCTCAACGATTTCCCGTTAAGATGGGTGACGGCTGTGGCGGAAAACCAGCCGGCAAACAAATACCGCATGAACAAAGACCTGTCCACCTTCGCCGCGCGTTTGCGCGAAACCATCGTTGGAGACGACGCAAGGAGTCTCACTTCAAACGAATTCAACGATTTCGCCCTCGAACTTTTTTCGCTTCAATTTGCCCACAACGCCGCTTACCGGAAGATTTGCGAAGGCCGCAGGCGGACGCCGCTGATTGTCAAACGTTGGACGCAAGTTCCGTGTGTTCCGACATGCGCATTCAAGGAATTGGAGTTGACCTCCATTGCTTCGGAAGAACGCACTGCTGTTTTTCATTCCAGCGGCACCACGGAGCAGAATCCCAGTCGGAATTTTCATAATTGTGAATCTCTCGAACTCTACGAAGCTTCATTATGGGCCGGATTCAAGCGGAATATTTTGAGGGACCCGGAATTCCAGGGAGAAAATGTCAGATTAATCTCCCTCACGCCGCCGCCCGAACATGTGCCGCACTCCTCCCTCGTTCACATGTTTGAAACAGTCCGCCAAAAACTTGGCGCGCCCAAAACGGCATTCGTCGGCGGATTCGACGCCGGGGGCCTCTGGGGACTTAATTTCGATGCCGCAATCGCGGCACTGGCGGGGGATTCAACCCCGCGATTGGTCCTCGGCACCGCATTTTCGTTCGTTCAGTTGCTTGATTTCCTCGACGAAAACAAATTGCTGCTCCAATTGCCGAAACATACCCGCGTCATGGAGACCGGCGGATACAAAAACCGATCACGCAGCTTGCCCAAGGTCGAGCTGCACGCCCTTGTCACGGAATTTCTTGGCGTGCCGGCGGAAAACATTGTTTGCGAATACGGGATGAGCGAATTGAGTTCGCAAGCTTACGACAGCGTGACAGAGAACTCCCGCCACCCGCCATACGTCACCCGCCGCTTTCATTTTCCTCCCTGGGCACGGGCGCAAATCATCTCGCCCGAAACAGGGCACGAGGTCGCCGACGGCGAAGCGGGGCTGATCCGCATTGTTGATCTGGCAAACGTTTTTTCCGTCAGCGCGATCCAGACCGAGGATTTGGGAATCCGTCGCGACGAGGGATTTGAATTGATCGGGCGCGCGAAATTGTCCGAACCTCGCGGATGCTCACTCATGGTTGCGTCATGAACGTGCCGAATTACTTTCTCGCCGATCTGCCGCCGGAGGCGACACTGTCGCCGGCGATGATTTCGGAGGCATGCCAGACGCTGAAACGCAACCGCGGGCAGTATCTGGCGAACCGTTCGACGCAAAGTCTGGTGAAGTTTTTGTCTGAGCTTGCCGAGAATTGGCTGGAAGCGGGATTTCCGTTTCGGCAAATGGCCATGGAAAACGCAAGGGCCATTGGATTTTCCAAAGCGATATTGCAACGCGGCCTCGACAATTTTTTGCAGCAACTGACCCGCGAAAATTTTCATGCCCTGCTCCATCAGGAATTTGGCGACGCCAAACGTCTTGATGAAGTTTGCGCCACCCACGGCGAGGAAAAATCGTCCCGCGCGGCAACCGCCATGGCTCCGGAATTTCTCGTTCATATCTGCCCCGGCAACATTCCCAATCCAACATTGATAAGCATCATTTTCGGTTTGCTCACGCGCTCGGCGCAATTTGTAAAATGCGCCGCGGGTGGTTCGCTGTTGCCCCGGTTGTTCGCGCATTCGATTTACGACGCCGATCGCAAACTCGGCGCGTGCCTGGAAATCGCCGAATGGCGCGGCGGCAGCCTGGAATTGGAGAACGCCTTGTTTGCCGAGGCGGATTGTGTCACCGCGACGGGAAGTGACGAAACGCTGGATGATATTCGGAAGCGCCTTCCCCTAAAGACCCGTTTTATCGCCCACGGCCATCGGGTGAGTTTTGGCTATGTTGCGGCGGAGGTGTTATACGGACCGCGCGCCAAAAAGGTCGTCGCCGCGGCGGCGGATGACGTGATTGCCTGGAACCAACTGGGCTGCCTTTCGCCACACGTCATTTATGTGCAACCCGGCGGCGAAATCTCCGCGGAACATTTTGCCCAATTGCTCGCCGACGAATTTGAAAAACGCGAGGCGTTCGAACCGCGCGGCGAAATCTCCGAGGAAGAATCGGCGGCGATTGCGTCGCGCCGCGGCATTTACGAGGTGCGCGCGGCGCATTCGCCGGAGCACACGCAGCATTGGTGCAGCAAGAATTCAACGGCGTGGACGGTGGTGTTTGAAGCCGACCCTCGTTTTCAGCTTTCGTGCCTCAACCGTTTTATCTACATCAAGCCGGCAGCCGATTTGAAATCCGTTTTGGAAGCATCCGATGCGGTGCGCGGAAAAGTTTCAACGGTCGGTCTTGCCGCGCCGGAGGAGAAGATTTCCGAATTGGCCCTGCCGCTGGCGCGTTGGGGCGCGACGCGGATTTGTCCGCTCGGGCAAATGCAAAACCCGCCGCTGGCCTGGCGGCATGACGGAAGGCCAGCGCTGGGCGACCTGATTACCTGGACGGATTTGGAATTATGAAAATGGAATTGCGAAAAGCCTTTCAATTTGAAGCGGCGCATCTCCTGCCGCTTTTGCCAAAAACGCACAAATGCCGGCGGTTGCACGGCCATAGTTTCAAAGTCGAGATTGTGGTGACCGGCCAGTGCGACCCGCGGCTCGGCTGGCTGATGGATTACGCGGACATCGCCGCCGCGTTCAAACCGGTATTGGACAAGTTGGACCATCATTACCTGAATGAAATCCCCGGTCTCGAAAACCCAACGAGCGAAGCCATTGCCGTTTGGATCTGGAAAAGATTAAAACGGAAGCTTCCCTTGCTGACGGAGGTGGTCGTGGCGGAAACATGCACGGCCCGTGCGATTTATCGCGGCGGATAAGCCCAGCCCTGTTCCCCACCGAGGGCGGGAAATCAATCGAAACGTTTGTGCGCGGCAATTCGCCGGCGCCGCCGGCAACCCCCCGGTTCATCCGTTTGGCGGCAACCAATGTTTAGTTGGGAATTTTGAAGATGACCGAAATTCTTCCCGAAGCAAAAAGATTGGCCACCGCCTTCCGGTCACGGGCGATTTCCACAGTGAAATAATGCGTCGTGGGATCGTATTGCGCGCCCGTTTCCCGCCCACCCTTCAACGTTACGCCCGGCGGTGCGTCAGCGAAGCCATGTAACGTGACGGAGTCTTCATTTTTCGCCAGCGCCACGCCCACGGTCAGCGTGCCGGGTCTGTCTGTAAGCGAAGTAATCCGCTGTTTGCCGGTGCCGACAAATTTATCTTTATCGCCCAAAAAAGCGATGCCGCTTTGGCCGAGCGGCGCCACTACATAGAAGACCGCGGCATTCGCATCCAGGGGCGCGGAGAAAGATGCGCCGTCATCCACCAATTTTCCGGCGCCGGCAAAATAATCAAAAACATAAACCGGCCCTTTCAAACCCAGTTCAGCCGGTCTGAATTCAACCTGGTCCGCCGATGTGCCGGCCCGGTTGAAGGCAAAAACATATTCGGTCCTGACTCCGCCCTGCTCGGTATAAGTGCCGGCAACCAGTGGCGCATTCATATTTTGCGCGTCGGCCAGATAACTTTGGTCCAGCGGCACAATTGGCGCGTCGGGCTTAACTATGACGCCGTCGGCGCGGACGGCGTGGAGAAGATTGCCTTTATTTTCCCTTCCCATCGCGTCGCCAATGCCGACCGGCCCCGCCGAAAGCGTCGAGAGCAAAAGGTTGTTTGTCTCGCGGCTCATATAAACATCCGCCCAGGGCCAGATGCCCATCGAGTCGGCCAGCCGCGAAGTGTAGAGAAAATTGTTCCACTTTTCCCGATTGAACCGGTCGTCGCTGGTCCGAATGGACGTCAAATTATCATAGCGGCTGCCCTGGAGAAAGAAGCAAGGCAATGGCATGCAATATTGAAGGGTGATTTCCCGCCGGGCGCAGGCGCGGGACATGTCATTGAGAAAATCCTCGCCTGTGTCCAGATTGGTGCTGAAGGCCGGTGAGTATTCGTAGATGCGGTCCAGCCAATCCTGTTCATACGTCACGACGCCGGACGTTTTGAGGTAATCGGCAATCATTTTCCACCATTTGGGGTCCACCGCCGCGACACCGGATATTTGATAATGCTGGTGATAGGGACTGGCCGGGTCTATCCAGCGATTGTGTGTGACCAGCGGCAAATCAATAGTTTTCTGAAAACTGGCCAGGCCGTTCGGAAAGAGATCAGGATGAGCCTTATATTCCAGCAAACCGCCGTAACGATTCCATTCGCCAGCGGGCAGCTTTTCCGATTTTTTCTGCGCGCCAGGCGTCCCGTCAGGGTTGGTGGTGGTTTTGTAATACCACCATGAATCCAGTTGCAGATAATGAATCGGAATTTGCTCCCGCCGGTAACGGTTCACCAACTCTTCGAGAGTGCCGGCGTAACCTTTCGTCAAATCGTAGTTGTAGTAATAATACGCCCCGTTGTCCGTCCAATAGCCGAGGTATTTCAGGACGGTATCAGCCTCATTGGACGGGCGTTTGGCATGTTCCAATTGGCGCAAAGCGTGGCCCCACCGGTCCCAGGTATTGTTGACGCCCTGGCCAAAGGCCACCAGCGTTTGCTGGGTGAATCCGGCCGGCAAATTCCGCAAACCGGAATTGAATCCACTGGCCACTTCCGTATGACCGTCGCCCATCATGCTGGCCACCATGAAATGCGACGCGGGCGAAATGATGAAAGCGTTGGCGTGATCATCGAACAACAGCCAGGGCGTCGAAGTGTCGTTGGCGTCAAAACGGGGCGGAGCAAACGTGCTGCGCTGATAGCTGAAAATGTGAAGCGACCCGGGCAATTTCGTAAACGCCGGAAAAGGCGCCGGAGGCGTATCGGATGCCACGCCGCAGGTTTGCGAAAAGAGCGCGACGGGCCTGCCATCATAGATGCGAATCCACCCGCTCATCGGCGTTTGCGCGCCCTGCCATTGAAACGAAATTTGCTGATAGCCGCCCAGGGCGTCAGCGCCGTGGTTGGTCGTGATATTTTTCAGTGCGGCGGCCAGGCCACCGCCAAACGTCCAGGACGGATTTTGCGAACTGATTTCGTAATCTCCACCGGAGGCGTCCATTTGCACCGATAATTCACCCGCGGCGATTCTCGCAGCCGCCGCGGCGCGGCCCGATGAAATTGAAATAAACAGGGTGGCAAACAACAGGAGGCGAACAACTTTCGGAAATAACGGCTGCATGATGAATTCTGTTCAGATGAGCCGTTCAATTCAATTGATTTTTTCACTTCAAGCCCGTGAGTTGTATTCCGTCGCGAAGCGACCCCGGACATTAACCAGACACGAAGCGCCTGATGATACCCGCAAACAGGGTCCGTTTTGAGGGAACGGAGGAAGACCCCCCTTCTTCGCGAATTTTTCCGCCGGTCGCTTCGGCGAAAAATCCAGTTCTCCATCGCTCCGCCACTCCGTCTTTACGCCGCCTCTTTCATCTCCGCTTTTTCGACTTGCGCGGCGCTGGGCTTGTCCACCGGAATGCGCATTGAGTAAAATGAGCGGTACACAAACGTCAACCCTAACAGGAAGAACACCGCACCGATGCCCCGCTTGAGTTCATGATTCGTCATCGTCACGGCGATCTCCGCCGCCAGCAATCCAAACAGCGTCGTGAACTTGATGATCGGGTTCATCGCCACGGATGACGTGTCTTTGAACGGATCGCCCACGGTGTCGCCCACGACGGTCGCGGCGTGGAGTTCGGTCCCCTTCTGTTTCAATTCCACTTCGACAATTTTCTTGGCGTTGTCCCATGCGCCGCCGGCGTTGGCCATGAAAATGGCCTGGAACAAGCCAAAGAAAGCAATGCCGACCAGGTAGCCGACGAAGAAGTAAGGATTGAAAAACGCGAATGCCAGCGCGAAGGAAAAGACCACGATAAAAATGTTAATCATGCCTTTCTGCGCGTAGATGGTGCAGATTTCGACCACCTTCTTGCTGTCCGAAATCGAGGCTTCCGCCTTGTTGAGGTTAAGGTGTTCCTTGATATAAACCACCGCGCGGTATGCGCCCGTGGCCACCGCTTGCGTGCTCGCGCCGGTGAACCAATAAATTACCGCGCCGCCCGTAAGCAAGCCGAGGATGACCTGCGGTCGGACCAGACTCAACATCGCAATAATGCTGAAGTTAGGGTCTTTCTGGATGCCGATGTTTTGCAGCAACATGATAATGCCAAAAATCATCGTCGTCGCCCCCACCACCGCCGTGCCAATCAACACGGGCTTGGCCGTGGCCTTGAAGGTGTTGCCCGCGCCGTCGCCTTTTTCCAATTCGAATTTCGAATTCTCGAAGTCCGGTTTGAACCCAAAATCCTTCTCAATTTGCTCCCGCACATTCGGCACTGCTTCGATGCGGCTTAATTCATAAATGGACTGCGCGTTGTCGGTAACGGGACCAAAACTGTCCACCGCGATAATCACCGGCGCCATCGCCAAAAACCCGAACGCCACAAGGCCGAATGCAAAGATTGGCCCGGCGAATTTGAATTGCGCGGGCATCAACACCTGCAGCGCCGGGTTTTGCGAAAGTTCGTAGGCACAGGACATGAGGGTGATGATGACCAGACCCATCCAGAACGCGCAAAAGTTGCCGGCCACAAAACCTGAAAGAATGTTTAGTGACGCGCCGCCCTGCCCCGAGGCGGTCGTGATTTCACGCACGTGCCGCGATTTGGTGCTCACAAAAATTTTCGTGAATTCCATAATCAGCGGCCCGGCAAGTGTGCCGCAAGAGATAATGGCCGCCAGCACCCACCACAGGTTCGGGTCGGCCTGGCCGTTGGCGTCGCTAAAATCCCCAATTAGGAAATTGCTGGCGACAAACGTGGCAATGATGGAAACAATCGAAGTCAGCCACACGAGATTGGTCAGTGGCTGCTCCCAATTGAAATCCTTTTTGTTGTTGTAGAGCGAAACGCTGACGGCCTTGTTGACATAAAACGAACCCAGCGACGCCAGCACCATAAGGCTTTGAATCGCGAAAATCCACACGATCAGCTTGGCGCCGATAGCCGGCGCCGCCGCCAACGAGAGGCACAGGAAGGCAATCAACGCCACACCCGTCACGCCGTAGGTCTCAAAACCGTCCGCCGTCGGTCCCACCGAGTCGCCAGCGTTGTCACCGGTGCAGTCCGCGATCACGCCCGGATTCTTCGGATCATCTTCCGGCAGATTGAACACAATCTTCATCAAGTCCGACCCGATGTCGGCAATCTTGGTGAAGATTCCGCCGCCGATGCGCAACGCCGCCGCGCCGAGAGATTCGCCGATGGCAAATCCAATGAAGCACGCCCCCGCCAAGGTCGGCGGCATGAACAGCAAAATGCCGATCATGCAAACCAATTCCACGCAAACCAGCAACAGCCCGATGCTCATTCCCGAACGCAACGGGATAAATAGCGTTTGCAACGAGTTGCCTTTCAGCGACGCGAAAGCCGCGCGGCTGTTGGCATACGTGTTGATTCGGATGCCGAACCACGCCACGCCGTAACTGCCGAGGATGCCCAGCACCGAACACGCCAGGATCACTCCCACCTCGCCGGGGGTCTTGCCCCCCAAACCGTAAAAGTAATAGATAATGCACAGCGCAATCATCGCCCAGAGCAACACCAGAAATTTCCCTTGTTGCCCAAGGTAGGTCTTGCACGTCTCCCATATCATGTGCGACACGTCGCTCATCGCCTTGTGGACGGGCAACGCGCGGCAACGGACAAATTCCCAGAAGCCGAACAGCGCGCCGATGACGCAGCAAGCCAGTCCCAAATACAACAGCGTGGGTCCGCTCATGGCTCCGTTGAAGAACGTCACGCCCTTCAAGTTGGGCAGGTTGATGTCCGCGTCGCCGGCGAAAGCGTTGCCGGCGCCAAATAATACGGCCAGCCCGGCACCCATGCGGAGGAGAGATTTGCTTTTTATCATAGATTGATTGTGTTGGTTGAATGGCGTTTGTTCGATTGTCTTGCCTGTGCCCCAGAGAGGGGAACGCACCCAAGGGCGCGTCCCCCGCCCGCTTATTTTTTAATGTCCTCCAGCGCAGCCTGCGCGGCAGCCAAGCGCGCCACGGGCACGCGGAAAGGCGAGCAGCTTACGTACGTTAATCCGAGCTGGTGGCAGAATTTCACCGAATTCGGGTCGCCACCGTGCTCGCCGCAAATACCCATCTTGATGTTGGGCCGCGTCTTGCGTCCCAGTTCCGCGGCGATCTGCATCAACTTGCCCACGCCAGTCTGGTCAATTGTGGCAAACGGGTTTGCCTTGACGATTTCCAGTTCCGTGTAAGGCGGCAGGAAACTACCTGAATCGTCCCGGCTCATCCCCAGGCAGGTCTGCGTCAAATCATTCGTGCCAAAGCTGAAAAACTCGGCTGTCTGCGCGATCTCATCCGCCGTCAGCGCGCCGCGCGGAATCTCAATCATCGTGCCCACAAGGTAGGTGAGTTTCACCTTCTTTTCCTTCATGACTTCCTGCGCCACGCGATGGACGACCTCCACCTGCAGGTCTAATTCCTTCTTGAAACCGACGAGCGGAATCATCACTTCGGGCTTCACCTTGATGCCTTCGCTCTGGACGTTGGCCGCCGCTTCAAAAATGGCGCGCGCCTGCATCTCTGAAATTTCCGAATAAACGATCCCCAGGCGGCACCCGCGGAAACCCAACATTGGATTGAACTCGTGCAATTCCTTCACCCGCAGTTTGATTTTTTCGACCGGCACATTCATTTTCGCGGCCAGATCCTGTTGCGCTTTGTCTTCGTGCGGCAGGAATTCATGCAGCGGCGGATCCAGGAACCGGATGGTCGCCGGCAACCCCTTCAACGCGCGGAAGATGCCTTCAAAATCGCCGCGCTGATAGGGCAACAATTTGGCCAGGGCAATTTTTCGCTCCTCCAAGTTGTTGGCCAGAATCATCTCGCGCATGGCGTCAATACGATTGCCTTCGAAAAACATGTGCTCGGTGCGGCACAGGCCGATTCCCGAGGCGCCAAACGCCAGGGCGTTCTTCGTCTGGTCCGGCGTGTCGGCATTGGTGCGCACCTGCAACCGGGTGGCCTTGGCGCACCAATCCATCAGCTTTTTGAACATCTCATACGTGGGGCTCTCCCTCCCATCCAGCGATTTCTCGACCAAGACTTGAACCACTTCCGACGCCGCCGTCTGCAAACGGCCCGGATAAACCTCCCCGGCCGTCCCGCTGATCGAGAGAAAGTCGCCTTCGTTAAACTTGTCGCCATTCACGGCCAGTGTCTTGGCGGTGTAATCAATGTTCAATGCCCCCGCGCCGCAGACACAGACCTTGCCCATTTGACGGGCCACGAGCGCGGCGTGCGAACTAACGCCGCCTTTGGCCGTGAGAATGCCTTCCGCGGCAATCATCCCGCGCAAATCTTCCGGGGTGGTTTCATTACGGACGAGCAGCACCTTTTCGCCCTTGGCGGCCGCAGCCACCGCGCGGTCGGCATTCAAATAAATTTTTCCGCAAGCGGCACCCGGGCCGGCCGGCAGCCCTTTGGCAATGACTTTGGCCGCTTTAACGGCTTTGCGGTCAAACACCGGCGCCAGCACCTGTTCCAGTTGGTCCGCCGGAACACGTTTGACCGCCGTCTTCCAATCAATCAATTTTTCCTTTTCCATTTCGATGGCGAAACGGACGGCGGCGAGGCCCGTGCGCTTGCCGTTGCGCGTTTGCAACATGAAGACCTGCCCTTCCTGGATCGTGAACTCAAAATCCTGCACATCTTTGAAGTGCGATTCCAATGTCTTGCGGATGTTTTCCAGTTCCGCAAACGCGGCGGGCAGATGATTTTTCAATTGCGCCACCGGTTCGGGGGTGCGGATGCCGGCGACGACATCTTCGCCCTGCGCGTTGATGAGAAATTCGCCGTAGAAAACCTTTTCGCCGGTCGCCGGGTCCCGGGTGAACGCCACGCCCGAACCGGATTTTTCGCCTGTATTGCCATAAACCATCGCCTGCACATTGACCGCCGTTCCCCATTCGCTTGGAATATTGTATTTGCGGCGATACACGATGGCGCGGTCATTCATCCACGAGCCGAACACGGCGCCGATGGCCCCCCAAAGTTGCTCCCTCGGATTCTGCGGGAACTCACTGTTGGTCCGTTGTTTGATGAGATTCTTGAACCGGGCAACCAATTCCTTCAAATCCGCGACATTCAGCTTGGTGTCCTCGATGTCGTCGTGATAACGCTCGTGTTTGAGGCTGTGGATGACTACTTCAAACGGCTCGTGATCTTCGTCGGCGGCCTTTTGCACGCCCATCACCACGTCGCCATACATCTGAACGAACCGGCGATAGCAATCCCACGCAAACCGCTCATTATTAGTCGCTTTGACGAGCGCCAGAACGGTTTCATCGTTCAAACCCAGGTTCAAAATCGTGTCCATCATTCCCGGCATTGAATCCCGCGCGCCCGATCGGACAGACACCAGCAGCGGCATGGCGGTTTGGTCGCCGAATTTGGTTCCCATAACCTTTTCGATGAATTTGATTCCCTCGTCCACGCGGCCGGACAGGGTTTTGGGATAAGAACGTTTATTCGCATAATAATGCGTGCAAACCTCGGTGGTGATGGTGAATCCCGGGGGAACAGGAAGGCCGATGCGGGCCATTTCAGCGAGGTTGGCGCCTTTGCCACCGAGAAGCGGCTTCATTGAGCCGTTGCCGTCGGCCTTTTTATTGCCGAATAAATAGACGAATTTTGAGGAATTTGGTGTTTTAGCCATAAAATTAGTTGGTGTTTGCTATGTTCGCGAAAGAAGTTTGGTTCAAGACGGCAACTGGCTCCTCACCTCCTTTGGCGAATACTTCGCATTTTTTGGCCACCCCCGAACCGTGTCCCGGGGCGCGGGTCTGTGACCCGCAGCCCCTTTGCCCGGTAAAAGCATATGAATCAAGGTTCCACGATGTTTTTATTGGGTTGGACGAGTGAGTCGCGGAGCGAGCAGCGAAATTTAGCCGGGAACAACGTCCCGGGTAAATGCCCTGTAGAGACGACCGTCTCCGGCAGGGCGATGGAAAAGACTCAATCGGCAAGCATCCCACCCTCCCGCGCAGGCACGAAACCGGATGAAGACCGCAGGGAATGATCAGGGTGAGGCGAGGGTCCGCTGCTCTCGATCTGGTCCAACGATTTCCACCGGCTCGCCATCATAATGAACGATGGCATCCGGCCTGTCAGCCGAAGCGATTCCTGCGCCGTGATCGTCCGAAATCCATACCACGTTGAAGGTGCGTTCCTTCAACATACCCGGAAACTTTCCGGCGCGCTTGCCGATCTCCAGCGTGTGCGTTGCCTCATGCCAGGATATTGGAATCGTGGCGAATTTTCCTTTTTCATAATTGTAATTGTCGCCTTCATCTTCATAGAGTGTAAAGCTGCCGTTTGCGCCGCGATACACCCGAATCTCAATCGGATCAGATTTCTCCATCGCATATTCGATTTGCGGGCCATACGGGATGATTGAGCCGGCCCGAACGAAAAGCGGCATAATTTCAATCGGCGCCGCCGCTTCAAGCGTTTGCCCGCCGGGATAACTCGTCCCGGTCCAAAAATCATACCATGTCGGACCGGCGGGAAGATAAACGGCGCGCGTCGTCACATTGGATTGCGTGACCGGGCAAACCAGAATGGCCTGGCCGAAGAGATATTCGTCACCGAGGTTGACTACGTTTGTATCGGATCCAAAATCCATGATGAGCGGACGCATCATGGTGTAGCCCTCGCTGGTGACCCGCCAGGAGGTCGAGTAAATGTAGGGCAGCAATCGGTAGCGGAGGTCAATGAAGTTCTCCATTATTTTTTGGGTGGGCTGGTCCCACCGCCAAAGTTCCTTGGGCGCGTCCGTGCCATGCACACGGAACATCGGGCAAAACGCGCCGAACTGGAACCAGCGCGTGAATAATTCCTGATAGGCCGGGTCGTGAAGTTTCGCGCCGAAGAATCCCCCAATGTCCGTGTTCCAATAAGGAATGCCGCTGATGGAAAAATTCAACCCGGCAGGAATTTGTCTGGCGAAGACATTCCACGTACCGCGAACGTCGCCCGACCAAACGATGGCAGCGTTCCGTTGCTGACCCGCCCACGCCGAGCGCGTAAGAATGCAAACCCGCTTTTGGTCCGTTTCCGCGCGCTGCCCCTGATACACCGCCGTCGTGTGGAGAAGTGGATAGGCGTTGAACACCTTGACGCCGGGACCCCCCGCCGTTTGAATCGTGCGGAACTCACCCCAGCGAACGTCCAACTCCGGCTCCGACGCGTCGAGCCACCAGGCGTCAATGCCCAGCTTGAACAGGTCGTCGGACATCTGCCGCCAGTAAATCCGACGACCGACCGGATTGAATGGATCATACCACTGGTTCGACTCCGTCGGAATGGACCAACTATAACCGGGGAACATCGGAGCATACAGGACGCCGGCGCGGCGCAGTTCGTTGTAGTTCGAAGTGCCCAAATCGAATTTTGCCCAGACCGAAATCATCACGTGGGCGTGCATCGCATGCAATTCGCGGATCATCGCGGCCGGATGCGGATAACGTGCCGGGTCGAATTGGTGTGAACCCCAGGCGCCACTCGGCCAATATTGCCAATCCTGAATGATGCCATCCAACGGCACGTGACGCCGGCGGTATTCGGCGACGACGTTTGTCAACTCCTCCGCGCTGGCATAGTGCTCCTTGCACTGCCAAAAACCCCAAACCCATCGGCCCATCATTGGCGCCGCGCCGGTTAATTGGCGATACGAAGCAACCACGTCATCCAATTTGGGGCCATAGATAAAATAATAATCTATCGTCCCCGCGGCTTCCGATTCCCAGGAAAGAATTTGCGGGTTCGATTGGCCAACATCCACGTCGCTGATGGCCGGATTGTCCCACATCACTCCGTAGCCGCGGCTGGATACCAAAACCGGCACGGCGATTTCGGTGGGGTTGATCTGCTGCAAATGGATCCTCATGCCGCGATAATTCATCGCGCCGTCGGGATGCTCGCCCAGACCATAAATGGCCTCGTCCGGCGCAAGCACGAATTCATCGCGGCTGCGCAGCGTTTCAATGCCGCCGACGTGATTGGGGGTCAGCGACTTCCCGCCTGCGGGATTTTCCGCAAGAATCGGCTCGCCGGATTCGTCAAAAAACGACACCGCGCCGGTCCCGCGACGGACCCGCGCCTCGATTTTGTCTGTGCGCAGAATGATTTCGTCGTCGGTCTCCTTGAGACTCCACTTCGTGCGTTGCGGCTTGCCGATGACCGCGAAGCTGCTGATCTCCGGCAATTTATCCTGCGCCGCGTAAGTGACCCGAATCGTGCCCGGGGAATATATTTCCAACCGCATCACGCCGGGACTCATTTGCAGGGTGATACCGTGAGCGTCATTTTTTACCGCTAAAACGGATATTGGCGCGGCGAAAGTTGTCGCTGTCAAAAAGCAGATGGCGGAGACAAAAAAAGTGATCCTGAAGAGTTTCATAAAGCCGATTTCAATTAATCAGGCGCGAGACTATCATCTTCCAGGCAAGGCAAAAAGAGAAAAGAGCTTCAGCCAATTTGGTGACTTGGAACAAAAACGGGATGAGACGTTTGGAACGGTTCATGCAAGGAAGCCGCCGATAATTCCCTTGCCAAGCGCGACCGGGAACGCAAATCATGAACGATATGAAATCCCCAGTCGTCGCATTGGCCGTGCTCCTCGCCCTCATGCTCCCGCTCCGCGCCCAGAACATCATCGCGCCGGGCGCGACCTTGCAAAAACTTGCCACCCACTTCGCCTTTACTGAAGGGCCGACCTGCGACAAAAACGGTGACGTCTTTTTCGTTGACCAGCCCAATAACCGCATCATGGAATGGAGTGTGGACGGCAAATTGTCCACGTTCATGCAGCCGTCCGGCCACTCGAACGGAATGATGTTTGATGCCAACGGCAATCTGATTTCCTGCGCGGACGAGCACAACGAACTGTGGTCCATTGCGCCGGATAAGACCGTGACCGTTCTCGTCACCAATTACCAGGGCAAGTATCTCAACGGCCCCAACGACGTCTGGATCACCCCCGGCGGCGGCATTTACATGACCGACCCGTTTTATCGGCGCACGTGGTGGGACCACAGCGGGATGGCGCTCAACGGCCAGATGGTTTTTTACCTGACACCCGACCATAAGAATCTTTTTCCCGTCACCGAAAGCATGGGCCATCCCAACGGCATCACCGGCACGCCGGATGGAAAAACACTCTTCGTCTCCGCGCTGAGTGACGGCCAGACGTGGCGTTATGACATCCTGCCGGACGGTTCCCTGACCAACAAAACGCTCTTTTGCGACAGAGGCTCCGACGGCATGACAATTGATGAAAACGGGGACCTGATCATGTGCGCCGGACCCGGCCCGACCAATGGCGTTTCCATCTTTAATCCGCAGGGCAAATTAATCTGCCACATTGACGTGCCGGAATCCTGGTCGGCCAATGTTTGTTTCGGCGGCAGGGACCATCGGACGCTGTTCATCACCGCCAGCACCTCCTTTTATTCCATCCGGATGAGCGTGAAGGGCGCCAATCCTGCAAAATGAAAGCCGAAAACATACTGAAATTCACTGAAATATTTCCGGCTTGGTATTACCGCCGCGGCCGGGCCATCACTCAATTGATTGGGGCAAACTCGCGTCACGTATTCGTCACATTTCCGTAACATGCTTTTCTCTCGCTTGGAGATTGTGTGACGGGACGCAACCTGCTATTCAGGAAGCGTGAAGCAGAAGATTCTAGTCGTGGATGACGAGCCCGAGGCAGTGGAACTGGTTGAGTTCAACCTTAAACAGGCGGGATACGCTGTCAGCACGGCGACGGACGGCGCGGAAGCGCTGAAAAAAGCGCGGTCGCAAACACCGGACATGATTTTGCTGGACGTGATGCTGCCGGAAATGGACGGGTTTGAGATTTGCAAGACGCTCCGCCTGGAAACCTCGACTGCCCGGACGCCGATTTTGATGCTCACGGCCAAGGCGTCGGAAATTGACCGGGTGCTGGGATTGGAGCTGGGCGCCGACGATTATCTTACCAAGCCCTTCAGCCCGCGTGAATTGTTGTTGCGCATCAAAAAAATCCTTGCCCGCGGGGTGGTGGAGGAAAAATCGAGGGACCAATTGCGCTATGGCGATTTGCTGATTGACGTCCCCCGGCATGTTGCCAGTTGGAAGGGGAAAGCGATTGAGCTGACGGCGACGGAGTTCAAATTGCTGACGACGCTGGCGCAACGGACGGGGCGGGTGCAGTCACGCGACAGCCTGCTGCGCGACGTTTGGGAATACGACAGTCTGATTGACACGCGCACGGTGGATACCCACATGCGCCGGTTGCGCGAGAAACTAGGCCCGGCAGCAAAGCATCTGGACACTGTCCGCGGCGTCGGGTATCGGTTTGTTGAATGATTTGGGCCATCCCAGCCATTGTCGCGGTCGCCGCCGCGATCGCCATTCATTTCATCTGGCGGGGCAAATTTCTGCGCCAGCGCCGGCAATTGCAGGCGGACATCGAGGATTTCCACCGCCGGCAGCAGCAAACGAGCATTGATGCGAAGGCGCAGCAGCAGGTGCTCTTCAATTCGATGATCGAGGGACTGCTTCTGCTTGACCGGAGCCGGAAGATTTACCTGGCCAACCGCGCATTCAAGGACCTGTTTGATTTGAAGATTGAATTGCGCGGCAAAACCGTGATGGAGGTGCTACGCCTGCATGAGCTTCAGGAATTGATCGCCCGCGTGGAGACGGAAAAACAGGTGCTGGATTATGAGTTGAAATTGCCGGAATTGAACGAGCGCTGGCTGCAGGTCAATGCCTCGGCGATCTTCAACTCCGGAGGCGAACGCGAGGGGACCATTTTGGTTTTTCATGATTTGACGCGCCTGAAACATCTCGAGCGCACCCGCGAGGAATTTGTGGCCAATGTGAGTCATGAATTGCGCACGCCTCTCTCGCTCATCAAGGGCTACGTTGAAACGCTGCTCGACGGCGCGCGGCACCAGCCGGAGGTGACCGCGCGATTTTTGAAGATCATCGAGCGAAATACCCAGCGGCTTGACTTGCTGATTCAGGATTTGCTTACGATATCCGCGCTGGAATCCGGGCGGGTGAAATTGGAACTTCAGGCGGTGGAATTGCACCCGCTGGTGGATAAAATCTTCAACGATCTGAAGCCGCCCGCGGATAATAAAAACGTGACGCTCCTCAATCAGTTGCCAGCGCTCAATGCGACCGGCGATGCGCATCGGCTGGAGCAGGTCTTCGCCAATCTGGTGGACAATGCCATCAAGTATGGCCGCGCCCACGGGCGCGTGACTGTCGGCGGACAGAGCCTGGGCAACGGAAAAGTCGAAGTCTTCGTTCAGGACGATGGGCCGGGAATTCCCGTGGAATCGCTGGACCGGATTTTTGAGCGGTTTTATCGCGTGGACAAGGCGCGGTCGCGGGACCAGGGGGGCACCGGATTGGGACTGTCCATTGTAAAACATATCGTTCAAGGCCACGGCGGCGAGGTATGGGCCAAGAGTGAATTGGGCAAAGGCGCAACGTTCTTCTTCACGCTGCCCATGAACCCGGGGACCCACACCTCACCCTGATCCCCTCCATGAATCCAAGGGGCCCTTACCTCACCCTGACCCTCTCCCCTCCCATCGGATGGGAGCGGAGAGGGGACAGCAAGCGGATGCCAACTGTCGCATGGATGTCCAGCCATCGGCGGCGGGTTCAGGGGTCCAATGCGCGAATTCTTTTGGGAAAATCTCTCCATGAACCGGAGCGGTGTCGGCTCCCTGACGGACGCACTTACCAACCCGCTTGCCGTCGTGGAGTGCGGCGGCAACCCCGAACGTTTTCGGGGGACGCCGCTTTGGGGAAGGCCCGGGACGTTTGGGAAGACCTTGAAATGCGGAAGTGGATCCCAGCTCGAAAGCGGTGTCAGCCCCATTCCCCGCCAGCCACCGCACTCCACGACGCTATCGCGCTTAAGGGAGCATTTCGCAGGTTCATGGTCCCAATGCGCGGCAAAAAAGCCGTGGAGGCTGCCTAGGAGCGGTTAAAGAGGTTTTTGCATCCTGCAACCTTGTCTGAACGTCGAAGGTTGCGCGATGCAATCGTTCCGGGATTCATTGCCTCCGCGTTTTGTTGATTTCCTGCATTTGCCGGTGTTTCAAAGATTTTTGCCGGCGGCATATCCATTGCTATTGTTTTGGGTGAAGGCTGTTACTGAAATTTTAAAAGCTGAGAGAAGAACGATGAATACATTACAAGATTTATTTCTGGATGCGCTGGCGGACATGTATTACGCCGAGAAACAATTGACGAAAGCGCTTCCGAAGATGGCCAAGACGGCGACGCATGCGGAATTGCGCGAGGGGTTTGAGTCGCATTTGGCCGAAACGGAAGGGCATGTGCAAAAACTCGAACAGATTTTCGAGATGTTCGGCGAGAAGGCCAAGACGAAACGGTGCCCGGCCATTCTGGGCATCATTGACGAGGCGGAAGAACTGATTTCGGAGAATAAGAAGTCGCCGACCATCAATGCGGCGCTGATTTTCGGGGCGCAAAAAGCCGAGCATTATGAGATCGGGTCGTATGGGGCACTGCGCGAATGGGCGAAACTGCTTGGACGCGAAGATGCGGCCAGGGTGATTGATGAGATATTGGCGCAGGAAAAGGCCGCCGATGCGAAGTTGAACAAACTGGCCATGGAGCGCATCAACCAGGATGCGCAGTCCGAAGGGATGAAAATGGCGGCATAAACGAAGAATTTACCGGCGTCCTCAACAAACGCCGGTCTCCCCCAAAACAGCCGGGATTGCCTGTATTCCGGCTGTTTTCTTTTTTTGGAATCAACCGCGCGCGGGCACGGCGAAACACGAAAAAACATTTCTAACCGCAGATGGGCGCAGATAAACGCTGATGGGATGCAAAGACAGAGAAATTGACCGCAGACGGGAAAGACTTGACGTGAATTGGCGCGAAGGGAGTGCGAATTAACCGCAGATGACGCGGATAATCGCAGATGGGATTCACAGACAGAAAGTCATAACCGCGGACGGGAAGGACTTGACGCGAATTGGCGCGAAGAGGACGCGAATTAACCGCTGATAACGCTGATGGGCGCAGATGGGATCAAAGACAGAGAAATTAACCGCGAAATACACGAAACAAAAAACAACAGGTTGACGCGAAGGGACCAGTCTTCGCTCAGATGCTACGACTCGGCACGCGCGAATTTGACAAAACATTAACCGCAGATGACGCGGATAAACGCAGATAAAAAACAACGAATCAATCTGCCGCTGAATCGAGCGCCCCCGATCGGACAATGCGTTTCCATTGCAATTTGGCTTCCTTGAAATTCAACAGCAAGGCAAGCTGCAGTTCGGTGATGGCCAGATAACCAATCATCTGGGCAAAATGGGTTTCGCTGAATGCCGTGACGACCTTTGGGTCAACGATCACCGCCTCGTCCACGATCAGATCGGGAATCAGTTCGCCGACCTCATGCCCCTCGTAGAATACACAAAAGTGTTTTTGCTGCTCGACGCGATGGCCGCGCCGTTTCAATTCAACAACCAAGGCGTTCTCGTAGATCTTCTCATCCAGCCCCGGTTTCAAGGAATTGAGAACTTTCATGGCCGCGCCGATGATGTCGCCGCTTAATTCCCGGTGTGGGTATTCATTCATAAAATAATTAGAATTCATATTGCCGCTGCCTCTCGTTAGACTTCACCCATGAAAATCAGCGGGTTCACTTTTTTGCGCAACGGCCAAAGGCTCGGCTATCCGTTCGCCGCTTCCATCCGCTCCATCCTGCCGATCGTGGAAGAATTTGTCGTCGCGCTCGGCCCGTGCGACGACGACACGGAAAAAATCCTGCGCGGAATTGGCGACCCAAAAATTCGCGTCATTCCCACCCAATGGAACGAAAACATCCGTCCCGATTACAGCGTCAAGGGATTTGTCTATGGCCAGCAGAAAACGATCGCGCTGTTCAATTGCACCGGCGACTGGGCGTTTTACCTGGAAGCCGACGAGGTGCTGCACGAGGACGACTTGCCGAAAATCCGCGCCGCCATGGAAAAACATCACGCCGACGAACGCGTCGAGGCGCTTGCTTTCGATTTCCTGCATTTCTACGGCAACGCCAACACCGTCGCCTGGTCGCCGGGCTGGTATCGGAGCGAAGTCCGCATCATCCGCAACACCATTCCGGCGTGGTCGAGCGAATCGCTGTTTTTCAACGTGGTCGTCAGCCACAAAAAATCACGCCAGCCGCGCGCGGCCCACAGCGGGGCGACGATATACCACTACGGCTGGGTGCGCAGCGAGGCGCAGATGAATTTGAAATCCGCCGCCAGCCTCAAATACTGGCAGAACCGCAAGGCTGCCGAAGTGAAATATGCGCAGATTGATTCCGCCGCCTTGAAATTATTTACCGGCACGCATCCCAAAACTGTCCAGGACTGGCTGCCGAAGGCCGAAGGAATTTTCCAGCCTAACCCGAACCACCAACTGACCGCGCGGGAAAAAAAGCATCGCCGGATGCTGTGGCTGGAAAAGACTTTCAGGCTCCGGTTTAACAAAAAGCATTACCGATTGGTGAAATAATTTTTTACATCATTGAAAAATCTGACATGTCAGGGATTGTTTTGTAAGTTCCGTCACGATTGCGGAGATGCGATTCGGAATTGAAAATGCAAATGAATCCCACAGGGAAATCTTGGAGAAGCGCGTCGCTGAAACAGAAAACGATTTTGCGGAAGCGATCGAGCCGGTTGATTTGAACTGTTTGGTGCAGTGGAAAAAAGTGGGGGCCTTTCTTAAAAAAAGCCGCCGGACGATTTCATGTGAAGGTTCCCTGCTCGCGGCGCAATGCCTTTCCAATGGACACATCATGGCTACTGAAAATCTAAAAGATTTTGAAGTGCTCAAACCCATGGGATTAACAGCCGAAAATCCTCTGGCCTAAAGCGGCCCGTTATTTGATTCCGCGCCACTACCGCGCTTCAACAGACGACATTACCGCATGGTTCGTTGACGTTTGCCTCGAACGCCATCAATTTGCAGAAATCGGAACGTCTGCAAAGGGTCGCCAATGGCCATGAAAATCTTCGACACGATATTCCTGGGGGAGAACTAAATCATCGCTAAAGAGGCTTTTGGAGCGATCAAGTCGTGTTGTCTGAACACCACACAAGTCCAAAAAAGAATGGAGTATGTAATCCGTCGTAACCGTCGCCCCCGCATGCTGGCGCCCCAGGTCAAAACGCGCCTGGCGCGCAGCGTCGTCGAGAAAACTGTTGGAAGCCCAGACAACGCAGGCGGGGCGATATTCTGCCTTTATGAAAGCTTGTCCACAGGCCCGCCCGCCGCCATCATAGACAGCCAGGCCATGGTCAGACACATAAAACAGAACTGACCGGCTGCCTTGCAGCATGTTCATTATCGAGGTGAGGAAATCGTCGGTCATGACGATGGTATTGTCGTACCCATTAAGATAGGTTTCCGGCGATTGTTTTTCAGTAAGGACACTGGGCTGAAAGGTGTTATAGGCAAGGGGACACGTGCGATTAAATCCTGGATGTGACCCCTGCGTGCTGACGACGAGAAGTTTGGGACCATTTAAAGACAAAACCCTCCGAATGGCCGGCAGCATTGCTATATCTTTCGGTTGTTGCATATTGGCGCACCCATTAATCACATTTTCTGCTTCCAGAGTTATTAGTGCGAGCGGGTCCCGCCTGGTACAATTCTTATCTATGTAAAACGACACAAAATACGTGTCGTAACCGGCTTCTTTGAAGGCCTGAATGAAGGTTTTCTTATTGGGCCAATACGTCGAGTCGCTAGGATTCTTGATTGTAAAGAGGAACGGCCAAGACAACACCGTATTCGGAGCCAACGATATAATATTGGAAAAGGTGATTACGTTGGGAACCTCGCTCAAAAGAGGATTCGTTAGACGGTCGTATCCATTGATGGACCAATGATCCGCGCGTGACGATTCTCCGACGACAAAGACGATATTATCCAATTGTGGATCACACACGGCGCCAAAATCAAATGCGTCACGTTGCTGCAAAGCTTGGGAAGCACCATCGGCATCGAACCTAAATAAAGCTAATGAAACAGGAAATCCCAGGGGTTGATAGCCGCCCATGCGATTAACCACAATTAGTTGAAAAGCGCTTTCGGCCGTCCGGACGGTCCGGAATTGTTCCCAATAGAATAAAATAGTCGCGAAGATAAATAATGAGGCGAC